>SYHD01000029.1 GCA_005799265.1 Planctomycetia bacterium
CCGGCCCCTCTCCCCCTGAGTACAGGGGGAGAGGGGAAAAAATACACGCTCGCCGATGTGCCCGCGGAGGACCCCGTCGTCTACGACATGATGTGCCGCGCGGACACGGTTGGCGTCTTCCAGATCGAGAGCCGGGCACAGATGAGCATGTTGCCTCGCTTGTTGCCGCGCTGCTTTTACGATCTCGTCATTGACGTCGCGATCGTACGGCCCGGTCCGATTCAAGGCGGGATGGTGCATCCGTTCCTGCGACGGCGCAGCGGCGCGGAGCCGGTGACGTATCCGAGCCCGCTCGTCGAGGAGGTCCTGAAGAAGACGCTAGGCGTGCCGTTGTTTCAAGAGCAGGTGATGCGGCTCGCAGTCGTCGCCGCGGGCTTCACGCCGGGCGAGGCGGATCAGCTTCGCCGCGCGATAGGCTCATGGCGCAAACAAGGCTTGATCGAAGGCTTTCAACAAAAGCTTAAGAACGGCATGCTGGAGCGCGGTCTACCGTTGGAGTTCGCGGACCAGCTCTACGCTCAGATTCGCGGCTTCGGCGAGTACGGTTTCCCGGAAGCGCACGCGGCGAGCTTCGCACTTTTGGCGTACGTATCGGCCTGGCTCAAGTGTCACTATCCTGCTCATTTCGCGACGGCGTTGCTCAACAGCCAACCGAGGGGCTTCTATGCGCCGGCGCAGAGCGTGCGCGATCTTCAGGAGCATGGCATCGAGGTGCGAGCGGTCGATATCAACGCGAGTGCGTGGGATTGCACGTTAGAGCCGGTATTTCTCCCCTCTCCCCCTGTACTCAGGGGGAGAGGGGCCGGGGGTGAGGAGGTTGCAGCGCCCGAAAGCGTCGTCCCTTCGAAGCGACTCGATAGCGATGAAGTCGTTGCACGGGCGTCCCCCTCACTCCCAGCCCCTCTCCCCCTGAGTACAGGGAGAGAGGGGAGAAATGCGCTGCGTCTCGGCTTCCGTCTCATCAGCGGCCTGTCCGAGACGGTCGGCCGCGCCCTGGAAGCGGCGCGGCCGTATCGCTCCGTCTGCGAGGTGGCGCGGCGGCTGCGCATCGGCAGGGCGGTGCTCGCGCGGCTGGCGGCGGTGGATGCGTTCGGATCGCTCGGTTTGAGCCGGCGCGAGGCGCTGTGGCAAGTGCTCGCGCTGGGCGAAAACTTCCCGTTGTTCGTCGATCTTGACGATGACGAGCCGATGCCCGCCTTGCCGGAGATGCCGCTCGTCAGCCAGGTATCCGCGGATTATCAGACCATCGGTCTGTCTCTGAAGGCGCATCCGATTGGCCTGATTCGTCCTGAACTGGAACGCTTGCAAGCGATCCCGGCGGCAAAGCTGAAAGAGACGGACGACAAGGCGACCGTGCGCGTCGCCGGCCTGGTGCTCATGCGACAACAGCCGGCGACGTCAAAAGGGACGATCTTCATGACGCTCGAAGACGAGACGGGCATCGTCAATCTTGTGGTGTGGCCGAGAGTGTGGGAGCGTTTCCGTCCGATCGTCCGCAGCGCGACGGCGCTCCTGGTGCAAGGAAAAATCGAGCGGGCGGCTGGCGTCATCCATGTGATGCCGAGCAAGTTCGAGGATTTGTCGCAATCGCTGCGCGGGCTGAATGCGCGGTCGCGCGATTTTCATTAGCCGCTTGCAATTCGTGGCATACGATTCCAATCGTGTGATTTGGAGACAGTCACACGATTGGAATCGTATGCCACGAGTCAGCGCATGTCCTTTACCATGTCCACAAGCGCCGCGAGCATTTTGTCGGACGCTTGCACTTCCAGACGATTCGTGCCAAGCCAGGTTTCGTAGCCGCCGAGCTCGTGATGGCGCGGGCTAGGTAAATATCCGTAATAGCCGTGATTGAGCGAAACGAGCCAGGCGGGCTGGACGGCGCTCCTCTTCTTGAAGTCGAGGCCGATCTCGCAAAAGATCTCGCACGGCATGCTGCCGAGCGCGACATCGCCGATACGGAATGCCTGCAATGGCAGCTTTAATTTCTCGGGGTGCCGGGACATGCGCAGCGTTCGCTCGGCATAGATCGCCGGCAGGTCCGCCTTCGCGCTCTTGGGCCGGTCGATCAGTATCTTGTTCGCCCAGGTCAGGAGTTCCTCGCTCGGTCGGCGTGTAACGATGGGCAATTCTTGATATCGGGCGGCGAGCGCGACGTGATCGCGCCACTGGAGCTTCGCCGTCGCCGCGTACACTTTCTGCGCGACATCGTCGGCGACGTGCTTCATCTGCGCGTACGCCTCTTGCTTCGGGCGCGGCTTCTTGAAGTTGATGTTGTTGATGTCGCCGGAGGTTCCGTTGGCCATCATCGCCACGAAGGCGGGCGTTTGCCGGTCGGCTTTGAGAAGACGTTCGATGGCCTCGCAGTACATCGCGAAGTAATCGGCCGAAATGTGCCCGGAACCGACGCCGCCAACGTAGTGGAGCGAGTAGGTCGAGAAGAGCGCGATTGGCTTGCCGTCGGGCTGGCGCAGGTAGAGAAACGGAATCGCCGGATCGGTCGGGCCAGCGGGTTCGAGTAGATCGGCGCTGCCGGCGGGCGGGTTCATTTTGACTTTGTCGATGCCGCCGAACGGGTTCGCTGGAATCGTGCCAGGTTTCATGTGCCAGCGGCGATTGAAGACGTGCTCGGGCGCGTCGGCTTGCCCGAAGGCGATCTGCGCGGGCCGCAGGAGATTATGGGCGCGCTTGACGCCATCGACGATGCGCCGCGCGACGAAGCGTTGATAGTCGTCCATGGTGTCGCTGATGATGCGCGCGTCCTTGCCCAGCGCACTGGCCGCGGAGTGTGTGTGCGTCGCGGAGATGAGCACGTTCTCCTTGGGGATACCGAGGCCTTCCTGGATCAGCGCGCGGGCCTCGTCGCTGACCTGTCGATCGATGCCGAGCAGATCGCAGACGACGAACGCGAGCTTGGTCTTACCGTCATCAAGCACCAGGCAACGCACGTGCAGCTCGTCCTGAACGTGTGTCGCAGGGTAGAGGACGAAGCCGCCGACGATCGGATGGCCGAGCGGCGGCGTGATGTTGCTCGTGGCGGCGCCGGCGCGGAAGACAGGCGGCTGGGCGAAGAGCGGTGTTGTGATCAGCCAGACCAGGAACGCGGAGAAGAATGCCAGGCGCCGCATGATGATGTCCCTTGGAATTTAGATTTCAAACACACAAAGGGCATTATACAGAGCACGCCACCGCCGAGCCTTTCTGTGGCGTTGCAACATTTCTCCGATTCAAAGTTGCCAACACGCCCGCACGCAAGGTAAACTGCATGTTCAAACCTCACGCGAGATACCGATGAAGCAATCGATCCTTGTCTTGATGTTGCTGGCAAGTTCGCACCACCTTGGCGCCGGCGAACCCGAATGGAGCGCCGAAAAACGCAATCACTGGGCGTGGAAGGCGCCGGTACGGCCGAAAGTGCCCGCAGTCAAGGCCGAGACGTGGGTGCGCACTCCGATCGATGCGTTCATCCTGGCGAAACTCGAAACCGTCGGGTTGACGCCCGCAACGCCAGCATCACGCGAACAGTTGATCCGGCGCGTCACGTTTGATCTCATCGGGTTGCCGCCGACGCTGGAAGAGATTGATGCGTTTGTGCAGTCGAGTGCTAAACCGCAAGCGGCGTATGAGGCGGTAGTCGATCGCTTGCTCGCCTCACCTCACTATGGCGAGCGCTGGGGCCGGCACTGGCTCGACCTGGCGCGTTTCGCCGAGTCGAACGGCTACGAGTTCGACGAGCCGCGCCCCAATGCCTGGCGCTACCGCGATTACGTGATCGCTGCGTTCAACAGCGACAAGCCATTCGATCGCTTCATCAAGGAGCAACTCGCCGGCGACGAGCTTTGGCCCGACAATCCGCAAGCTCTGATCGCGACGGGTTTCAATCTACTTGGGCCTGACATGACCGACGCATCGAATCAGCTTCAACGCCGGCAAAATTCGCTCGACGACATGACCGATACGGCAGGGCTGGTGTTCCTCGGCATGACGGTCGGCTGCGCGCGTTGCCATAATCACAAGTTCGAACCGTTCTCCGCGAGCGACTACTTTCGATTGCAGGCGTTCTTCACGCCGGCCGAGTTTCGCCGCGACTTGACGGTTGCGGATGCGGCGCACCGAGCGACACACGATCAACAAATGAAAGTATACCTCGCATTGACCAAAGAGACACACGCCAGCCTTGACACACTCGAATCGCCCTATCGTCAGAAGATGTATCAAGCACGGCTCGTCAAGCTGTCAGACGATGATCGCCTCGCGCACCAAACTCCGGAAGAACAACGCACGGGTGCGCAAAAAGAGATGGTTGCCAACACGGCGCGGCGTCTCATCGTCACCGCCAAGGAAATCACGGGAGCGATGACGAAGGAGCATCAAGCCGAGCAAGTACGGCTGTTGCAATTGTTGAAAAAGCATGACGCCCAGAAGCCCGCGACCTTGCCGGCGGCGATGGCGCTGCAAGAGACGGGTAAGGCGCCGAAGACGTTCATCCTCAAACGCGGCGAATTGCGCAATCCCGGCGTGGAAGTGCAAGCAGGATGGCCGACGATTCTCTCGCCAGGTCTGCGCGCCGAGCCTGCTCCGATCGCTGCGCCATCGCCGCGCACTACCGGCCGCCGCACGGCGTTCGCGGAGTGGATCGCCAGCCCGACCCATCCGCTCACGGCGCGAGTTATCGTCAATCGTCTCTGGCAGCATCACTTCGGCCGCGGCATCGTCGCCACACCCAACGACTTCGGCGTCCGCGGCGAACGGCCGACGCATCCGGAGTTGCTTGATTGGTTGGCCACGGAATTCGTCGAACACGGGTGGAGTGTCAAAAAAATGCATCGCCTGATGTTGCTCTCGGCAACGTATCAACAAGCGGCGCTCAATCAGGACGGGTCGAAGAAGGATCCAACGAACACGCTGCTTGGCCGCATGAATCGGCTGCGGCTGGAAGGCGAAATCATCCGCGATAGCCTGCTCGCCGTGGGTGGCCGCTTGAACAAGAAGCTCGCCGGGCCGAGCATCTTCCCGCCGCTGCCGCCGGAAGCCGCGCAGGGTGCGAAAGATTGGAAGGCGAGCGCGGACCCGGCCGAGCACTTTCGGCGCAGCGTGTACATCTTCGCGCGGCGCAATCTGCGCTTTCCGTTCCTGGAGCCGTTCGATCTGCCCGACAGCAATCAAAGCTGCCCGAAACGTGAACAAAGCACCACGGCCCCGCAAGCGCTGGCGTTGTTGAACGCCTCCGACGTGACAGCCGCGGCGAAGGCGTTAGCTGCCCGCGTCGAAAAGCAAGCCGGCACGACGGACGAACGCATCACGCTGGCATATCGCTTGACGTTGGGGAGGACGCCGTCGGACGCCGAGCGCCGCATCACACGCGCGTTTTTGCAGGAGTCACCGCTGCACGAGTTTTGCCGGGCGTTGTTCAACGTGAATGAGTTTGTGTACCTGGATTAGATTTCGGAGCATGTTCGGTTAAGTCGAGGTGAGTATGATGATCCAAGGAATTCAGACATCTGTCTGGCAAGTTAGGCAGTAAATCATGATGCGCGGACCTTCATTCTCACGCCGAGATTTTCTCGCGCGTTCTGGCGGCGGCTTCGGCATGATCGCGCTGGCGTCCATGCTCGCGGAGCAGGGCGTACTCGGCCAGAATACGCGCGCCCGCAATCCGCTGACGCCGCGCGCACCGCATAACGAAGCGAAGGCCCACCGAATCATCTTCCTGTTCATGTCGGGCGGTCCTAGCCATTTGGAACTTTTCGATCCGAAGCCCGACTTGCAGCGCTTGCACGGCCAACCGCTCCCCGCGTCGTTCGGCCCGGTGGCGACGCGGCGCAACGTCGAACGCAATCGCCTGCTCGCGACGCGCCGCACCTTTCGCCGCCACGGTCAGGCCGGCACCGAGGTGTCCGATTTGCTGCCCAATGTCGCGCAGTGCGTCGATGACATCTGCGTGCTGCGCGGCTGCCGCGGCGATAGCGTCACGCATCCCGAATCCGTCTATTTGATGAACACAGGCTCGATCCTGATGGGGCGAGCGAGCCTCGGTTCGTGGGTCGCGTACGGCCTCGGCACCGAGAGCCAAAACATGCCCGCGTTCGTCGTCTTGCCCGATCCCGGCGGCTGGGTCAAAGGCGGCGCGCCCGCCTGGGGCAACGGCTACCTGCCCGCCGCCTATCAAGGGACCGTCCTCTCCGGCGGCGCTGCGCCGATTCGCTATCTCAATCCACCTGCCGGCGTCACACAGAATCAACAGCGGCGCACGCTCGATCTCGTTAATCAACTCAATCAAGAACATCTGCGCTTGCGGCACAACGACGACGAACTGGCTGCCCGCATCGCTGCGTATGAGCTAGCCTTCCGCATGCAGATGCACGCCCCGGAAGTCGTAGACACCTCGCGCGAAACACAAGCTACGCGCCGGCTTTACGGCCTCGAACGCCCGGAGACCGCGGAGTTCGGACTGCGCTGCCTTCTGGCACGGCGCATGGTCGAACGCGGCGTGCGCTTCGTGCAAGTCTACTGCGGCGACACCGGCGGCTGGGACGGACATACCGAAGTCGATGCCAACCACGCTCGCCTGTGCGCACAGAGCGACCTGCCCATCGCGGGCCTCTTGCGTGATCTGAAGTCGCGCGGCCTTTTGGATTCGACACTCGTCGTCTGGGGCGGCGAGTTCGGGCGTACGCCGATGACGGAAGGAACGACGGGGCGGGATCACAACCCGCACGGCTTCACGATGTGGCTCGCCGGAGGCGGCGTCAAAGGCGGCCAGACCATCGGCGAGACGGATGCCGTGGGCTTGCGCGCCGCCGAGGACATCGCGCATGTTCACGACATTCACGCCACGATCCTGCACCTTCTCGGTGTCGATCATGAACGCCTGACCTATCGCCACAATGGCCGCGATGAACGGCTGACTGACGTCAGCGGCACGGTGATCGAGCGCGCTCTGTCGTAGTGTCAGCGCCTCGTTCGCACAATCGAGACGCGTAGACCACGCGAGGCGCAATCACAACGCTTGCCCTACGAAGGAGCCATCACCATGCGAATCCCAAGAGCCGGTTGGTTGATAGCCGTTCTCGTCTTTGTCCATCCGCTCATCGCCGGGGAAAAGCAGACCAAGCCGCGCACCGAGAACGTCATCGTCGTCACGCTCGACGGCTATCGGTGGCAGGAATTCTTCGGCGGCGTCGATGTCGAACTCATCAACAAGCAATTCGGCGGCGTGCGCGACGTGAACGACCTCAAGAAACGCTACTGGCGCGGCACCAGCGAAGAAGGCCGTGCCGCCATCATGCCTTTCTTCTGGAACACCATCGCCAAGGACGGCCAGATCTTCGGCGATCCCACCAAGAAAGCACGCACGAAGCTCACCAACGGGCTCAAGTTCTCCTATCCCGGCTACAGCGAGATCTTCTGCGGCTTCGCGGATCCCACGATCAACTCCAACGCGAAGAAACCGAACCCGAATCTCTCGGTGCTCGAATTCCTCAACGACAAGCCCGCGTTCAACAAGCGCGTGGCGGCGTTTTGCACCTGGGACGTGTTCCCGTCGATCTTCCGTTCTGAACGCAACGGCATCCTCGTGCACACCGCGTTCAAACCGATCATGGACAACCCGCTCACCGACCGCCAGCGCGCCGCCAACGCCATGCTCGACACGCTGCCGCGCTACTGGGGCGACAACGTCTTCGACGCCGTCACGATGGAGTTCGCCCGCGAACATCTGATTCGGCACAAGCCACGCGTCCTGTATATCGGCCTGGGCGAGACGGACGAGTGGGGCCACGGGCGGCGCTATGATCTCTATCTCGACGCCGCCAATAAATCCGACCGCTATTTGGCCGAGTTATGGCAGACGCTGCAAAAGATGCCGCAGTACCAGGACAAGACCACGCTGATGGTCACGACGGATCACGGCCGCGGCGACACGCGCGTCAATTGGACCGATCACGGCAAAAACGTGCCGACCGCGGAGTTCATCTGGATCGCGCTCATCGGCCCCGACACGCCCAAACTTGGGGTTCGTGAAAACGTCGAGACGACGCAAGCACAGGTGGCGGCGACGGTGGCGCATCTGTTGGGCGAGGACTTCAACGAAACAAGTCCCAAGGCCGCGCGGCCGTTGCCGAACGTACGGTAGTGAATTCGCCGGTTCATGTCGCGCACGTCTCACGATAGCCGTACCGGCTGAGACACTCGATCCGGCCACCGCCTCGCTCTAATGCGAATCCCTCGTGTGGTCTGACGCCAAATCGGCAAAAACGAAAAACGAATTTCTCGAATTTTTTTCTTGACTCTGGATTACACGAACGATTACAACCAATCACATTGGGCCACCATGATAGGGTCGATTTTCCGTCTCCGGGATCCAACGGAGCGCGGAGATGCTCGGTCCCGGCATCATTTTTTTTTCATTTCCTTTTGGAGGATTGGGACCATGACAGACACATCAGAAGTGGCGGCGCTGGCGGACAAGTTGGGCCAACTGCACAAGCAGATGGCCGCGATCCAGGCGGCGGAAGTCCTAGGCCGACGGATTCGACGGCTTCTCTACGTGGGAGTGCTGGTCTTCCTTGTCGGATTCGGTTGGCTCTATTATCAGAAAGGAAAGTCGTTCATCTCGGACGCCAACATCGAAAAACTGAGTACGCTGACGCAGGATCGGCTGACGCAAAAGAACACGCAGGCACGGATCCGCAATGAGATCCAGATTCTCCTGGACAAGGTGCAAAAGCCCGTGACGGACGCCTTCACGGACCAGGCGAAAAAGGACTCCCCGAAGTTTGCAAAGAGTATGAATGAGCAAGGCGATCGACTCCTGCAAAACTTGCCTGTGCAGATCGAAAAGCAGGTGAACCGGCACTATTATGCCTTGCTGACAAAGCATGTCGCCGTCTTCGCCAAGGAATTCCCCGAGTTGACCAATGCAAAGGACAAAGAAGAGATGATCGAAAGCGTCGCCGAGGCAGTGACGGGACTCTCCAAGAAATACTACGCCGAACAGATGCAGAAGGAATCGGAGGAACTGCTCAGCCACTGGCGTAATTTTCCGGTTGCCGCGCGAGCCGGTCCCGGTGATCCAAAGCTTGAAGACAAGTTGATGGATGAGTTACTCGAGTTCATGTGGCTTCAGATTGCCGAAATTTCCCCCCAACAACCCAAGACGGGCAAAACGATTCCTTCCAAATCGAAGCCTTAGCGAAAGATGCACACAGCGTCGGTTATGCTTCGAGTTCGGTTGCAATGTCCTGCGGTTCGTCCAAGAAACATGTGTTGGCTCTACCTCCTTGATAACCAGAGAATCTGAAAGGTCTTAATATGTCCTCACCTTCCCAACCCATGGCGCCCCTGAGCGCACAGTCTCAGGTTGACGCCATGCAAAAACAACTGGCCGCTCAGCTTGTGTCGCTGCAGCGGCGCAATTACTGGACGGCCGGCATTGGCGTCGTCCTGCTATTGGCAGTGAGCAGCTACTTCTACTACGGCTATCGTCTCATGAGCGAGGTCATGGAGCCGAAAACCCTTGTCGATGCCGGAGAAAACGTGCTGATGGAACGCTTGCCCAAAGCCCGCGAGGCCGTGCAAGTGAAGATCATCGCCGCCGCGCCTGAGGTCGCCGAGATGTTGAGCCACAGCGTCCTGGAGAACATGCCGGACGCGCGCATCTCGCTGGAATCCTTGATCAAGGATCGGACGGCGCAGGTTCTAAACGAAACTGCGACCTTGACTGACGAGCAAGTCAAGAGGTTCCTGAACAAAAATCGCAAGCAACTGAAGGAAAATTTCCAGAACCTGAAAAACGACAAACTTAAAAAAGAGGCCCGTGAAGGGATGACCAAGCTGGCGGAAGAGGAATTTGAGCAGGACTTCAAGGAAGACGCCGAAGGGTTATTCAGGAACTTGAAGGAATTGAATGTGAAGATGAAAAGGATGACCGCGGATGACCGCCTGGACTTCACGGAGCGCAAAATGCGCAGCATCCTCATGATCTGTAAGCGGCTCATCCAGGATCGAAAGGAATCCGAATAGGAGGCCGAATAAACCGCCTCGACGAGGACTTCAACGCCGCCGCCGCGAAGCCTTGCCAGACGTGTGGAAGTGACCGCCTACGGGTTGGATTTCAGCCCCAAGGCGGCGCGCCACCCGCCGGCCGTAGTTCCGCCGTCTCGGCCGCTCAGTAGGCGCAGAGCCGACAACGCGGCTTGACGATACAGCGAGGTCGCTGCGCCCCCGGCGAATTCGGCGTGGGCGGCCTTGGCTTCTGCGTCGCTGAGTGCACGGACGCGCACCATGAAGTCGAAGCGTTGCAATTTCGGCCAGGGCGCCGCGCCGGGAACCTTCAGCAGCAGCGAGAAATCTTGCCGCAGGTAAGTGATGTCGGCGCGGATTTCAGTCTGCCGCGCCGAGGCGAAGTCGTAGCCGGCCGGCTCCATGGGCAACTCATGGCCCGGAGGGGGGATTGCGCCCAAGCTCACATCCTCGATTGCGACGTCACGCAGTTTACCCCGCGCCAATCTGCGCTCCCGCAGCTCAAGGTCCTTGCCGGGCCAATCGCCAGGAGGGTGGCAGAGCAGGCAGTTGCGCAGATGGTTGACACGCACCACTTCGCGAACGACCGATACGTTCCGGCCCTTGATTTCGCGCAGTCGTGGAGCGCGAGGCTCGGGTTCCTCCAACAGGTTGACCAGTTCAACCGCGAGATCCCTGCGCTTCAGTTGGGCCACTAGCTCCGCCGCATTGGTGGCAACGCTCGGCCAGGGATAGTGTAGGCCACGCACGATTATTTCCGTGGCGGGGCTGGTATCGCGCGGCCGCAAGAGATCCGTGGCCATGCGGCGAACCTCCGCTTCCGGCGCGAAGACGGCCAAACGCGTCAGGGCTCGCGTCACTTCCTTTTTGTCCTCGTCGGACTTGTCGAAGGACGGCAGGCGCTCGGCCAGGCTCTTCCGCAGGGGCGCCGATTCTGCCGCCAGCCTCTGCATCAAGGCGGCGACGCAGGATCGATCGGCGCACACAATTCGCGCGTGCCCCGCCTTCGCGTGTTCCCGCTGAATCTTCCGCGATTCGTCGTAACATTCCCAGAAGTGCTTCGGCGTCTGCTCCGGCCCGTCGGCCGACATCCGCACCAGGGCGACGGCTTCGCTGAACTCTTTTCTCTCGTGGTTTTTCTGTCGGCACGCAGCGCCCAGAATGAACGGCAGCCCGGCCAGGTCGGGGCGGTTTTCCATCAGCAGTTCGATAAAACGCTCCGGCGTCTTCAGGCTGAGAAAGTTGATCCGGGCGGTCTGCCAGGCGATCCGTTCGAGCGCCTTGATGCGAGCCTGTTCTTGTTCGCGGGCATACTCCCAGGCTTTTTCCTCGATCTCCTTGTCAGACAATTTGCCGGCATACATCTTCTGGATTCGCTCGAAATCATTTTTCTTGAGGTGCGCATCCTTGAATCCGGGGAGTTGGTGCTTGGTGTTGCTGGGCAACACCACTACCACGTTGGGATCCTCGAGGTAGATCTCCGGAACATCCGCCAAGTTGTCGCGGAACAGAGGGCCAGTAAGAGACGCCGATTTGGGAGGGACTGGCAGCAGATCTTTTAGCGGCGTATTCGGATTGACCTCAAAGCGGAACCAGAGGTCGAGCTTTTCTTTGCCATCGGCGTATGACGCCAACGCGCCCATGAAGACGGTCGCGGCAACGAGCAGACCGATTCGCAGCTTGACGCCGGCCATGGTGCGCTCCGTTGCGGTTCCTTGGCGGACTAAACCAACGCCGAGATCACCCGCCCCGTACTGAGCGGTTGCGGGCGTTGCAATTGGTCGTTCATGTGTTCGTGGTCAAGGCCCATGCAGTGATACAACGTCGCATGGATATCGACGGGATCGACCGGATTATCAATTGGATAGGCGGCGATGCGATCGGACGCACCGTATACCATGCCGCCACGGATGCCGCCGCCTGCAAGCAGCACGGACTGACACGAACCCCAATGATCGCGGCCGGCGTCGCCATTGATGCGCGGCGTGCGGCCGAATTCGCCCATGACAATGACCATCGTTTCATCGAGCAAGCCTCGCTGGTGCAGATCCTCGATCAGGGCCGACAAGCTTTGATCGACCATCGGAAGTAGCTCGCTTTGCAGGGCCTCGAAGTTTTTGCCATGCGTGTCCCAGCCGTCGCAAATCGTCATCTCGTTAAAATGAATCGCGGTCATCGGCACCCCCGTCTCGGCCAGGCGGCGTGCGAGCAGCATAGCCCGGCCAAAGCGATTTCGGCCGTAGCGTTCGCGCACTGCCATCGATTCGCCGTCGAGCGAGAAAAACGCGGCGGCGCCGCCGGACGCGCCAGTGAGCGTGACCGCTTGCTGCCTTAGCGTGCGGTGCATATGCGTGGCCTGGGAAGCGGGGCCGCCTTGTTCGAGCACGGATAACAGTGCGGCGCGCTGGTCAAGCCGAATTTCGTTGACGTCACGCGGCAAGGCGAGAGCGGGGATGGCGTCGCGCGTGCCGGGGTCGCCGTTCACGGACAACGGATCGAACACAGGGCCAAGGAAACCCGCCGCGCCGCCGCGCAATAGTTGCCGTACGCGCCGGAATTGCCCGGACAGACTGCTGCGCGTCGCCAGTTCAGGAACCGCCACATAGCCCGGCAAACCGTGCGGCGCAGGCAGATGCCGAGCCAGTACCGAGCCGACGTGAGGATAGTCGCCGCGCTGCGGGGGGCGAACGTCGTTGTCCTCGTTGGGGCGCGCCACCATTCGGCCGGTGAGCGTGTAATAGATCATCGGCGTGTGATTGTGGTTGGGATAGCTCACCGAACGGACGAGGGCGTAGCGATCTGTCATCCCGGCAAGGAGCGGGAAATGTTCACAAATGTGTACGCCCGGTTCGCGCGTCGCAATCGGGCGGAACGGGCCGCGAATCTCGGACGGGGCGTTAGGCTTCAGATCGAACGTATCGAGCTGTGGCGGCCCGCCCAGCAAATAGACAAGAATGCACGCTTTCGCACGGCCCCGGCTCACGACGGCAGCACGACCTTGAAGACCTCCGGTCGCGGCCAATGCCAAGCCACCGCCGACGCGCAGGAAATCTCGGCGATCGCACAATCCTGAGGGAAATAGCATGGGGCTTCTCCTTGATGATTTCATGCTCGCTCCAGTACATCATAAGCATAACAGCCCTGAGATAGCAAGTCTCCGTTGCGTAGACGCTAGAGAACAGAAAAATGAAATCCGTTTCGTCACATCACCGATGATTTCACTGGCCTTCTCGCGCGGCGTCGATTATGTTCATTTTCAATTTACTGGAGGATAATCATGACCAAACTGCTCCGCCGTGATTTTCTCAATGCCGCCGCCGTGCTGCCGTTCGCGACAGCGACCCTTAGTGCCGCCCAACCAGCGCGTCGACCACGCGTTGCCGCCGTCTACACGGTGTTCCGCTTTCGTTCGCACGCGCACAACATTATCGAGAATTTTCTGACGCCGTATTTATTCAACGGCAAACGTCTGGAGTCTCCGTGCGAGGTCGTATCGTTTTACGCGGACCAGCGTTCGCCTGAAGGCGACACGACCGATGAGGTCGCGCGGCGATTCAAGATCCCGGTACATCGCACGATCGAGGGTGCGTTGACGCTCGGCGGCAGAGAGCTTGCCGTCGATGCGGTGCTCCTCATCGGCGAGCATGGCGAGTATCCGCACAATCGGCTCGGCCAGCATGAGTATCCGCGCAAGCGATTTTTCGATGAGATTGTCGCTGTCATGCGCCGCTCGAATCGCTATGTGCCGATCTTCAATGACAAGCATCTTTCCTATCAGTGGACGTGGGCTCGGCAGATGCACGATTTCTGTCAGGAGCACAATGCCCCCTTCATGGCGGGCAGTTCCGTGCCGTTGGCGCAGCGTCGGCCGGCGTTGGAGATCCCTGCGAACGCGGCCATCGAAGAAGCCGTGTCGATTCACGCGGGCGGAGTTGAGTCGTATGACTTCCACGCCCTCGAAGTGCTGCAATCGATGGTGGAATTCCGCCGCGGCGGCGAGACCGGCGTATCGAGCGTCGAGTTTCTCGCCGGCGATCGGCTCTTCGATGCCGCGCGCCGCGGTCGCTGGTCGCTCCGCCTCGCCGAAGCTGCGATGGGCGCGGAGTTCGCCAAGGATGTTCCTAATTTGCGCCAGCCGATCCGCAACGAGCGCGCCGCCGAGCCGCACGGACTATTGATAACCTATCGCGACGGTTTCCGCGCCACGATGCTCAAGATCGGCGCCAGCTCCAATCGCTGGAACTTCGCCTGCAAATTTGCGAACGACGATCGGCTGCATGCGACGCGCTTCTACAACGGGCCGTACGGCAATCGCTGCCTGTTCATGGGTTTGTCGCATGCGATCCAGGCCCACTTCGTCAATCGCCGTTCACCATACCCGGTCGAGCGCACGCTGCTGACGACAGGCTTGACCGACGCCGTGGTGCGCAGCCGGGCGGCCGGCGCAGGCATCGAGACGCCGCACCTTGATATTCGCTACGCCCCAAGAGATTTTCGGGCTGTGCGCGAGATGGGCGAATCGTGGCGGGCGCTCGAGGGGCAAGCGGAGCGACGCGTGGTGGGGATGCTTGCGGACAGGTGAACGGGGCGGCAAGATACCAATCTTGCCGTCGGGACGATAGCGATAAGATCGGTATCTTGTCGCCACGGAGATAACGTATGGCCAACGAGCCTATTCCGCCGCAGCCGCCTCCGACCAAGCCGCCATCAGGCCTGTGGAAGTGGACCAAACGTATCGGTTGCACCTTTTTGCTCGGGGTGCTCGGCATCGTCCTCACCTGTTGCGGCATCACCTGTGGCGGTTTTTGGTGGATCGCCAGCGACGCCCGCGCCATGAACAAGGACGATGTCGATCGCGTCCTTGCCGAGGCGCTACGTGACGGCGATGTTAAAGCCATGCACGAACATGCCGATCCTGCTTTCCGTGCCAAGATCTCACGCGAAGAGCTACAAGCGTTTCTCGACGCCAGGCCCGGCCTGCTCGACCGCGCCAATCTCGTCGGCGTGACGCTGGTGCGGCGGAAGTTCAACAACAACGAATTCGTGAAGCTCACGAGCGCTCGCAACTACTGGTTTGGCGACCGCTGGGAGATCGTTTGCAGGGTGGTCAACGACGTTCTGGTCTTCGTCGGCATCTCGCCCGGCCTCGACGAATTTGTGCCGTCAGGGTTCAAGCATCGAGTACATCTAGGTCGCCGACATCGGTGGTGGGATTGACATGGCAGAAATCACGACACAAGCACCGCCGCGCCGCATGCTCATAGAAGCGGTCATCGCCAGCACTATTGGCACCACCATCGAGTGGTACGATTTTTTCCTCTACGGGATCGCGGTGCCGATCGTCTTTCGCAAGCTCTACTTCCCGAATACGGACGAATTCACCGGCACGATCATGGCCTTCGGCACCTTCACCGTCGGCTTCCTGGCCCGGCCAATCGGGGGTGTCGTCTTCGGTTACATGGGCGATCGTTTGGGTCGCAAGTCGGCGCTGGTCACGACCCTGCTGTTGATGGGCGTCAGCACATTCGCGATCGGCTTCTTGCCTACGTATGCGGAGATCGGCCTCGCCGCGCCGATCCTCTTGACGCTGTTGCGCTTCGTGCAAGGCCTCGGCGTCGGCGGCGAGTGGGGCGGAGCGGTGCTCCTGGCGCTCGAATACGGGTCCGCCGGGCGGCGCGGCTTCGTTGCGAGTTGGCCGCAGGCGGGCGTGCCGCTGGGCTTGCTCGCCGCCAATGGGGCTATGGCGCTTTGCAAAGTGGCCACGGGCGACGCATTTTTGGATTGGGGTTGGCGCATCCCGTTCTACCTGAGCGGACTACTGATTGTCGTCGGGCTGTTGATCCGCATCCGCATCATGGAGACACCGCTCTTCGCGGCCGTGCAGGCGAAGAAGGAAGTCGCCGAGGCCCCGGTGACCGACACGCTCCGCCAGCACTGGCGCGACTTGCTCCTCATCGCCGGCATGCGCATCACCGAGAATGCGAGCTTTTACCTATTCACGCTCTGGTGCTTCCATTACGACGACAAAGTTCTCGGCGTCGGCGCCTATGTCATGTTGCAAGCCGTCAACGTCGCCGCAGCGTGCGAATTCTTCACGATACCGCTGTTCGGCATGCTGTCCGATCGCCTATCGCGCCGCTCCATCTATCTGGCCGGCTGCACGTTCCTTTTTCTCTTCGCGCTGCCGTACTATATGCTGCTCGGGACTGGCATGAACGGCTGGATCATCGTCGCGACCGTGCTCGGCGTCTCGCTCGGCCATGCCATGCTCTACAGCGTGCAGGCGTCGCTCATTCCGGAGCTGTTCGGCACGCGCCTGCGTTGCACGGGGGCGTCGATCGGCTATCAGCTTGCGGTGCCGTTGTCGGGTGGGATCGCGCCGCTCATTGCAACGACGTTGCTCGAAGTGTTCAAGGGGCACTATTGGCCGATCGCGGTCTACATCATGCTCAACTCGGCGATCTCGTTGGCGTGCGTCTGGATGTTGGCGGAGACTTCACGCAAGGACATCCGCGGCTAGGTTTGCACGCCGCAATGCTACTTGCCGAGAATCATTTTGCGTGTCTTCTCGATTTGATCCGGCGACCAGCGTTGCTGCTCTTCGCGCGCCAGCCGAGCCAGGGTATTCGCGATCCCTGATTCGCGAATGACCTCACGATGCGTTCCGGAAACCAGTACCGCGCCGATGCCTTGCTTGCGCAGGTCTGCCGTCCATTGACTGACGCACGGAACGACGCCGTCGCTGGGCGAGTCTGTCTCCGTACGGGCGACCACGCAAAGAAACTGCACCTTCTCAGGAATGCTCTTGTCCGCGCGCCGCTCCAGACTCTTCTGCCGCTGCTCGGTTCGCAAGCACTCGAGGAACACCTTCTGACTCTTCGGCACGGCCAGGTTCGCCAGCGGCGTGCCGCCGTTGGGCGCGCACACTTGAATCACCTTGGTGACGCCCGCATCCGGATAGTCTTCGACGAAGTGCCGGGCGATCAGGCCGCCCGCGCTGTGCCCGATAAGCACGATGTCGCTGTACCCCAGCTTACGCAACTGCACGATGCTTGGGGCGAGCTTGCTGTCCGTGACGATCGTATCCAGGGCGACGTTTTGCCCGTAGGCGAAGGAAAAGACGTCGGCGTTCTTGCTTAACGCTTTGACGAGTTCGCTGTCGGCTTTTTGCCAGGGACGAAATTCTGCCTTGGGCACGTTCTTGTCGAACAGGTGATAGTGAAAGCCATGGATGAGCACGACCGCCTGCGCGCGCTTGGGCGTGCGCGTCCATTTTTCGTTATTGAAAGGGGCGACCTGCAGGCAAACGGACTGGACGGCAGGGGGGCCGGCGAGGGCAAACGAGCAGAGGAGTGTAAAAGTCGGAAGCATAACGGACCTCGTCATGTTTTTGCTCAACATGGACATTCTACTTCATCCATACGTTTTCATGAAGTAGAATAGCCGCTTTCCCTCTCGGCTGGAGTTTCGACCATGAAGCGTTGTCTCGTTCTTGTCGCAGTTATCGGTGGTTTTGGGCCGGATGCTTTGACGGCGAATGCACAGGAAAAACCGCGGGCGCTTTCCGTGAACACCACTCTCTCGCCGCCGACCTGGGCCCTCCTGCAGCGGCAGCTCCTGCGCGCCAATGCCGCCGCCTGTCGTGAGTTCTACGCGAAATACTTCGACGAACGCGGCTGGCTGCTCTGTTTCGAACGCTGGGGCGGCAATGACGGCCCCGATGACGCCATCGAAAACTGCACCGATTGGCCGATCCTCCACGCTCTCGGCGGACACGACGACGTGCTCAAGCTCTACAAACAAGCCTGGGAAGGCCACCTCAGGCAATTCACGCTCGCCAAAGCCAAGGACGTGCCGTTCGCTCGCGATGGCATGTACTATAAGGAATTCCCCGTAATGTTCGACTGGCTGCACAACGGCGAAGGGCTTGTCACCTTCAACCTGCAAGGACTGTCCGATCCCTACGACAATAAATTTCAGACGCGCGCACGCCGCTACGCCGGCTTCTATCTCAATGAAGATCCCGACGCGCCCAACTGGGACCCAAAGCACAAGATCATCAAGAGCCTGTTCAACGGCGCGCGCGGCCCCCTCTTACGCAAGGCCACCGGGCTCGACTGGGCCGGCGATCCGTTCGAGGTTGGCAATCGCTTCAAGCTCGGGCATGGTGAACGCACCTATCAGGAGTGCCTCGATCACTTCAAGGATTACAACGACATCATCGGCGATCATCCGCAGAACATGCTTTCGACCGTTCTAGGCGTGAATGCCTACATGCTTGAGCACGAACCGAAGTACAAGACCTGGGTGCTCGAATACGCCGACGCCTGGCTGCAACGCATGCAGGACAACGGCGGTATCATCCCGACCAACATCGGCCTCGACGGCAAGATCGGCGCCGCGGCCGGCGGCAAGTGGTACGGCGGCGTCTACGGTTGGGGTTTCTCCGTCGTCGTCCCCCAGACCGGCAAGCTCGCCCATCGCAACACCCACTACCTCGGCCTCACCGGGTTCATGAACGCCTATCTGTTGACCGGCAACGACAAATACCTCGACGGCTGGCGCAAACAAATCGACAAGGTCAACGCGAGCAAGAAGACGATCAACGGCGAAACGCAGTATCCGTCCATGTACGGCGACACGGGGTGGTTCGATTACAAACCGCAGGCGTATCAGCACGGCACCCTGGAGATCTACTGGCTGTCGCTGAAGACCGAGGACCGCAAACGCATCGCCGCGAACCCTTGGCTTGACTATCTCGAAGGCAAAAACACGAAGTACGCCGAGAACACATTGCGCGGCGATTTGGAACGCATTCGCAAGCGTGTCGAGGGCATGCGAAAGGACCCAACCACGCCCGACACCCGACTCGCCGACGATCCGCTCAAGTTTAACCCGGCGAGCGTTGAATCCATGATCGAGCTCGCGATGGGCGGCCTGCCTCCCAAGAACCGCGGCAAACTGCTGTTCGCCCAGTTGCGCTACTTCGATCCCGCAAAACGCCGCGCGGGCTTGCCGGACGACGTTGCCGCCCTCATCGACAAAATCACGCCCGACGGTGTCGAGTTGACGCTCGTCAACACCAACCCGGTCGATGCCCGCAGCGTGGTCGTGCAAGCGGGCGGCTACGCGGAGCATCAATTCGTGGAGGCTACCAACGACGGCAAGACGACGGCGGTCGGCGCGTCGCAATTGACGGTGCGTCTCGAACCCGGGTGCGGCTGCCGATTTGTGCTGAAAATGAGGCGTTTCGTCAATCCGCCGACGCTGGCGTTGCCGTGGGGAAGTGGTCACGATAGCCGTTAGTCGGACACGCAAGCGACGATGTTTTCCATGTTCGTCGCTTTCGTGTCCGGCTAACGGGGGCGTCAAGCGGTGCGTCGTCTTGCGTACGCTACTTCACATTGAGAAGTTCGACATCGAAGTGAAGCTCCGCTTTAGGTGGGATGGGGCCGCGCCCTTTTTCGCCATAGGCAAGATCGTATGGGATGATGAGTTTCCGTTTGCCGCCCACTTTCATCCCGGCGACGCCTTCATCCCAGCCCTTGATGACCATGCCGGCGCCGAGTTCGAAGGTGAATGGCATGTTGCGATCGCGGCTCGAGTCGAATTTCTTGCCGTCCTTGAACGTGCCCGTGTAGTGGACGACGACGTCGTCCCCCTTCTTGGCTTCCTTGCCGTCGCCGACCTTGACGTCGATGTATTTGAGGCCAGACTTGGTGGTGACGACTTTCTCATCCTTCTTTTTGTCGCCGCCCGAAGAGTCGGCGATCATCAGGCTGATACCGGCCAGGACGAGCAGAATGATTGCGATAGTCTTCATGTTTCCCTTTCCGTTGGAGTGAAACCGGCCCGCGCCGGCGATTCGGCTCAGTTGGTGACCTTGAGTAGTTCGACATCGAAGAGAAGCTCGGAGTTCGGCGGAATCTTGGGAGGCGAACCGCGCATGCCGTAGCCAAGCTCCGAGGGGATGACGAGCTGGCGTTTGCCGCCCACTTTCATGCCGGCAACGCCTTCGTCCCAGCCCTTGATAACCTTGCCTTCGCCGAGCTCGAAGGAGAACGGTTCCTTGCGATCGAGGCTGCTGTCGAATTTTTCGCCGCTTTTGAGCCGGCCGGTGTAGTGAACGATGACAATATCGCCCGGCTTGGCTTCTGCGCCTTTGCCAACGACCTCGTCCTTGTATTTGAGCCCCGATTTCGTGACGACGAAATCGCCGCCGCCCTTGCCGCCGCCATCGGGTGTAGAGAAAACAATCCACACCACTGCGGTCACGGCCAAGATCAACCCGACGACGACCAGAACTTTCTGCATGAGCAGTCCCTTTCAACACGCGACGAATTCCTATGCAGACTGATTCTATGCAGAGGAAGCACGGCTCGCCATAGACGCACATCGGACTTGCATTACAAATCCTTGACGCGCAGATTACGAAACTCGACGCGGCTGCCGTGGCCCATGAAACCGATCGGCCCCTTCGCACGCTTGGCCAACGCCTCCAGACCGACGACCTTGGCGATATCGGTGTCCACGATGACGACGCCGTTGACCGTTACCTTCCATTGGCTGCCCTTGACGTGAATCTCTTGTGTATTCCATTCCCCCGCCTTCTTGGTGTGGCCGCGTTTCGCCGGGACCTTGCAATAGATCGAGCCGTGATACTGACAGTCCTTGAGGTTCTTGTGCTGCGGGGCGTAATCGTCGAGGATTTGAATCTCGTGGCCGCGCACGTTGACGCCGTTGTTGCCGTTCGGCTCAAGCTTGAACTCGAAGCGGAAGATGAAGTCGCCGAATTCCTTCTCGGTGTAGAGATTGCCGCTGCCTTTTTTTTCGCAAACCAAGAGACCATCGGCGGCCGTGTATTGAGTGGCCGCGCCCTTCCAGCCTTTGAGCGACTTGCCATCGAAGAGGCTGACGAAGCCTTGATCGGTTTCCTCTTTCGAGAGGCCGTTCTGAGCGGCTGATTTCTCCTGGGCGGTCCCGATCAGAGTCATACTCAAGGCGCACAGGATCAGAAGCGAAGTTGTACGGAGCATTACGATGTCCTTTCTTGGCGAACGTCGCGGCGTAAACACGGTACAGCTTATTCAGGTTGCCGTAAATCGGGTTCGACCGCAATAGAATGTTTGGGTTGTCCTGACGATCCCCTCGGCTATTTCACTTCTTGCCATTGCCGCCCCTTCGCGGAGTCGAGGATCGCATCGAGTACGAGCTGCGTCTCATACGCGTTGCGGAAGTCTGGCTGCGCCGGTTTGCCGGTCGTGAGGCCGTCAATGAAGTCGGCGACCTGATGCACGAAGCTCGACTCGTAGCCAATTTGCAAACCGGGAACCCACCATTTGCCCATGTAGGGATGATCGCCGTCGGTGACGTGGAGTTTGTGCCAGCCACGGATTCGGCTTTCGTCCTTGTGGTCGAAGTATTCCAGGCGATGCAGGTCGTGCAGGTCCCACTTGATCGACGCTTTTTCGCCATTGATCTCGAATGTGTAGAGCGCCTTGTGACCGCGCGCGTAGCGGGTCGATTCGAAGAGTCCCAGGCTGCCGTTCTTGAAGTGACAGAGGAAGGCGCAGGCGTCGTCGATGGCGACCTTCTCGACTTTGCCGGTGAGCGTGTGCTTGCGCTCTTTGATAAAGGTCTCGGTCATGGCACAGACATCCTTGATGCCGCCGTTGAGCCATAGGGCGGTGTCGATGCAATGAGCGAGCAAGTCGCCGGTGACGCCGGAACCCGCGGCCGCCACATCGAGACGCCAGAGGCCGGCGCCGCCTTGCGGCAGATCGGCGGAGATGGTCCAGTCTTGCAGGAAATTGGCGCGGTAGTGGAAGATCTTGCCGAGCCGGCCTTCGTCGATCAGTTGCCGGGCCAATGTGCAGGCCGGCACACGGCGATAGTTGTACCAGACCATGTTCGGCACTTTCGCCTTCTCGACGGCCTGGACCATCTTGAGCCCTTCCGGCCCATTCATGGCGAGCGGCTTTTCGCACAGGATCATCTTGCCCGCCTGCGCCGCCGCGAGGGCGATCTCCGCGTGGGCATTGTTCGGCGTGCAAATGTCGATGCAATCGATGTCCTTGCGGTCGAGAAGGCGCCGCCAATCGGTCTCGGTCGATTCATAGCCCCAGGTGTCCGCAAACGCTTTGACTTTGGCCGCATCGCGCGCACACGCCGCTTTCAAGACGGGCGTTCGGGCAAGGTCGAAGAACTGGGCGACCTGCTTGTAGGCGTTGGAGTGAGCGCGGCCCATGAAACCGTAGCCGACGATGCCGATGTTGAGGGGTTGTTTGGCCATGAAGAGCCTCCTTTGTCATGATGTCCACAACGAGCAGCGACCGTAACGGAGCGAGAGTTTGCGCTTCCGCTCCTTAACGGTCGCTGCTCGTTGTCGTGGTGTTTTTTCGCGTGCTGCTTGAGGTGTGTTTTCGGAAATCCTGCGCAAATTGCAACCAAAATCGGCTCGACTCACGTAGTGTTTTCACGCCCCGTGTCGCCAGCAAGTTGAATGGCCCCTGCATCACGGGCCGACAGTAACCCGATTACGGATAGCGCAATCATCTGCACGTTCAGCGTTAGGGGGTTGAACGCGGCGACGAAGAATTGCGGTGATTGAATGGCAGCGCCAATGGTTACACCGACGCCGAAAACGATGGTGAAGACAAAGGGCCAGCGGACTGACGGAATACCCGAGAGCACCCAGATACCCGCGAGAATCTCGGCCACACCGATGGCGTTAACGATCGTGGGCGCCGATTCGAGCGAAGCGCCAGCGGCGCGGATGATCGTCAGTTCGTCTGCATGCTGGAAGATCAGCTTGGGGACGGCGCCGTGATAGATCCAGACGAAGCCGACGACGCTTCGAGCGATGATATGCAGTGAATTTTGGTGAAACGCAGCCAATCGCTTACTTCCCTTCCCCCGCCGCGAACACCTCTCTCACTGCGACCTTGAAGCCCTTGAGCAGTTTCGAGGCAGCGTGTTCGCCGGGCTTGGAGACGCCGTGGACCTGATAGCTCTTGCCCGACAGCGTCAGCACGGTGATCGTTTTCTCTTCGGGATCGACGATCCAGTACTCGGGGATCTTCGCCTTGGCGTAGTCTTCGCGCTTGGCGTCAAAATCGCGCTCGCGGGCCTCAGCGCCTGGACTGACGACCTCCATAACGAGGTCGGCGCCTTCGGGTGCTTTCCGCTTGTCCTTGATTCTGTGCGATCGCAGGAAGGCAAGGTCCGGCTCTCGCAACGTCCCGGCGAACAACCGGACCGGCATCGGAGCGAAGTAGACGCGCCCGATGCCTCGGGTCGTCACGAAGGCATCAAGCAACAGGAGGAGAAATTTGACGATGTCCTGATGATACATGTCGGCCATGGGCAGAACCTCCAACCGGCCATTGGCGAGTTCGATCATCCAATTGCCCGAATTGCGTTCCAGCGCCAGATATTCGGCTTCGGTCCAATGACCCTGCAACGGAAACAAGCGTGCGATCTCCCATGTGGGTTCGTCCACGGATTTCTTGGCGGACTTCGTTTTTTTTGAACGCGCAAGCAAGATTGCCATGACTGTTCCTCTTTCCATCGAGAGAACCTCTCCAAGGATCTTACTCGAATTCCCAGCAAAAATCGACGGCCGTCCTGCGTCAGGCTTTCGGATTTGCCCCTGGGAATTGCTGCATTCCTCCCAGGGTTTGAACGTCATTTTTTCTTTTTCGGTACCGCGTAGTGCTCGACCACCTGCTGCGCGACTCGGCCGATCAGGACGTTGGCGGCGTTGCCGTCCTGAAACGAGCGATCCTCGTTCTTCGCGGTCAAGACGCACACCGCGACGGGGCCGCCCGGCAGATAGAGGATGCCGGCATCGGTGCGGACGTCGCTGACGGTGCCGCTTTTGTGCGCCACCTCGATGTCATCGGGCAGGAAGTGCTTGAGCTTGAGCCGGTCGTCGCACTTCTTCATGTGGCCGAGCATCTCCTTGCAGACCTCCGGGCTGACGATCTTGCCCTGATGGACGCGTTCGAGCAGCCGGATCGTCTCGTGCGCGGTCGTCGAGCCGAGGCCAAATTTTTTGGTACGCTCGGGGTCGAGCGAGGTCTTGTCGCCGAGGAAGACCTTGGCATTGAGCTTCGTTTTCGAATAGCCGAAGGCGTCCATGCGTTTGTTGGTGGATGCCAGGCCGATATGATCGAGCACCATGTTGGTGGCGGTGTTATCGGAGAAAACTATCATCAGACGCGTGGCATCGCGCAGGGAGAACATCGCACCTGGCGTGAAATGATAGGTCAGGATGCCGCTGCCGGGAACCATGTTGGCTTTGGTCAACGTGAGTTTTTCGTCAAGCCGGACGCGGCCTTCGGCGACTTGCAGGTAGACTTCGAGCATGATCATGAACTTGATCAGGCTCGCGGTCGGCATTTCTTCGTCTTCGTCGATATAGAACGTCTCGCCATTGTCGAGATGCTTGACCGCGATCGCCACCTTGCCGCGATGGGCATGCGCGAGCGGCATAAGGCGCGCGGCGAGCGTTTTTCCCTGGGCGGTGACGGCGCTGGGGAGAAAGGCGAACAATAGCAGCGTGGTGGTGAGTTGGCGGAGCATCACGAACCTGCAATGGGTACTGCGAGCGCTAAACGAAGAACATTACGCCGCGTACTTATGACGTAGCTTGTCGAGGAATCGTTTGCTGTCGGCGGTGACGGCCCAGGCATCGGGCCAGAAGCAGAGGTCGACGCACCACCAATCGTTGGGAACGCCGCACGCCAGTAACTCTGGCACAAGTTGATCGAAGTTGAGGACGCCCAGGCCGAACGGGGCGTGCGTGCTGGTGTTGTGCTCGTTGAGCGTGCCGTCGGAGTCGATCACGTGGACGTGGGTAATCTTACCCTTGAGTTTTTGCAAGAGTTCGAGGCCCCCCCCGGGGAGTGTCTCCCTGTCGCCGATCTGATTGGCGCCGACCGCAGCGCACATGTGGGCGTGACACGTGTCGTAGAGAGCGCCGAAGTTCGCATTGTCCAGAGAACGCACGGCGTCGATCAGGGCGACTATCTCGCTCGGTTTGTTGATGGGGAAGCCTGGCTCGAATTCCCAGCAAATCGTGATTCCGCGCTGGGCCGCGCTCTTGGCACAGCGGTCGAACGCGGCGACGCAACGATCAAAGAGCCGTTTCGGCTCGATGCCGATTTCCTTGACGCGCGTGATTGGCTCGATGGCATCGATGCGGATGGTCTTGATGCCGAGGTCGTCCGCGAAGATCAGGTTCTTCTCGAAGGCGGCCAGAAACGGCGCGGCATCCTCGACGCTCCAGAGCTTTTGCGACCAAAGATCGGGCGCGAGCGCGGAAAAATCGAGGCGATGATCGACAACCATCTTGCGCAGCTTTTGGCGCTTTTCCTTGGTGTCATGGCTATCGGGATTGGGATGCGGCGCGAACGCGCCCAACTCGATACCCTGGTAGCCGAGGTGTTGCAGCTTGTGCACAAGGGTGTGGAAATCGTTGGTGGGTTGCTCTTGGTTGAATAGATAGGCCCAGGAGCCGATCGAAAGTTTTTTCATTTGGCTTTCGCTTTCGTTTTTGCCTGCGGATCATCTTTGCCTGCGACGTGGAATCCGATTTGGCGTTTGGGTTTTGAGAGTTCGGGTGGCGTCATCAATTGCTTCAATGCCAGCACGATGTTCTTGATCGCGTCGTCATGGGCGCCGACTTTGCGTTCGAGGTCGGTCAGCTTCTTGAGGATTTCTTGATGATTGACGGCGAATTGACGGAGTTTCACAAACGCCTGCACGACGAAGATGCTGACGTCAATGGCACGCGGTGAACTGAGAATGCTGGCAACCATGATCGCGCCATGTTCGGTGAAGACGCTTGGCAATGAAGGGGAGAATTTGACCTTCGAGAGGTTATCACAATTTGTGACAACCTCTTGTTTTTCCTCCTCCGTCAATTGAAACATGAACGTTGCAGGAAATCGTGCTTTGTTGCGTCGGACGGCCTGGTTCAGGGCCCCGGTCGTCGTGCCGTACAAAGTCGCCAAGTCACTATCCAGCAGAACCTTATGGCCTCGGATCTCCAAGATCATCGGCTCGATTTGACCGATCGATATGCGTTCGGTATCGTTGGGCATCGGTGATCTCCTCCGCAATCCGAGGTGGTCACAATCAGTGACCATCTCGGAGAAACCGGTCGCAGCATACGACCGGTTCGCGACGGGAGGTTATTACAAATTGTGATAACCTCGCGCGGAGGTGGTCGCAATTTGCCACCACCTCACCAGCGTCAATTCCAGCCATGCGCGTCGCGCACGCCGATCATCGCGCCCAGGATCTTGTTCCACGTTTCGGGCTTCATCATCATGTCGTTAGGGAACATGCAGCCGTCCCAGCAGACGTGATTGAACTTCTTCGTGAGGTTGCCATAGGCGTCGCGCATCCAGAAGCCCGCGTGGTGGGCGATCTTGAGCTTGCCGTTGGGGTCGTCCGGCGGGCAGTGCCGGCCAGTCTTGTCGTGCGAGCCAGAGCCCTTGACGGTGGCGTCGTTCTGAGCGATGTGAAAATCGATCGTCCACGGACGCAACGCGGCGGTCAGCGTGGCGAGCGATTTGTCGAGCGTGGCGGCGTCCCAGCCGAAATTCTCCGGGACGATGCGATCCTCCGGCGCGTTGTAGCCGAGCGTGTAGAGGAGCGTGTGGGCCATATCAGCCTGGAAGCCGAGGACGCCGGGGCGATCGGTCAACTCGATTAGCTGCAGCATGCGTCGCCAACTGTGCATGCCGCCCCAGCAGATTTCGCCCTCGGCTGCCAGACGTTCGCCATGATCGGCCGCGATGTCGCAGGCCATGCGGAAGGTCTCGGCAATGCGTTTCTGGCTCGCCTCGGAGTCTTTCATCCAGTCGCCGGGGCCGCACGCGGAATCGATGCGGACAATGCCGTAGGGACGAATACCTAGCTCGCGCAGTCGTTTGGCGATGCGGCAGCCCTTGCGGACCTGCGTGAGGAAGTTGGTGCGGTCGGCATCCCCTCCCATTGCCGAGCCGCCTCCGGTGCCGCCCCAGACGGGAGCGACGACAGAACCGATGACGAGGTTCTTGGCGCGAACCTTGTCGGCTAGCCGTTTGAGGTCGTCGTCGGTCGAATCGATATCGACGTGCGGTGCGAAGAGGAACAGATCGATGCCGTCGAACTTGACGCCGTTGACGCTAGCGGCGGCGGTCAACTCGATCATCTTGTCGAGTTCGATGAATGGCTCCGCGCCCGCGGAGCCTTTGCCTACGACGCCCGGCCAGGTTGCGTTGTGGAGTTTGGGGTAAGTGTTCGCCATGAAATCACCTTCATTGGAGGAAAGAGACTCAAGCCCAGGGGCAAGCGAAGAAGCCTCCTGAGACTACGGAACTGTGATCCCCGGGGTTCACTGCGCACACCCTTGGGCTCGACGGTTATTTTTTCTTGGCATCGCCAATGTTCGGCGCATGCGGATTCACGCCCGGCCCGAAGTAACGCAGGATCACGAGCGGCTCATCGCCGGTGTTGTCATACGAGACGCCGCCTTTGGCCGCGCCGTGGCTGACGAAGTACTCGTCCTCGGTGAGTTGCGTGAAGCGAATCATCGCCGGCGTTTGCAGGCGTTTGCCGTTGATGGTGCCGCAGCCTTGCACCGCGGTGAGCCCGTAGGCGCCGTTGTCCTTGACCGTGATCTTCGTGCCGGGCTGGATCGTCAGTTCCTTCGCGCTGAACAACTCTTCGCCGCTGACTTTGCCGTAGACGATCCACTTATCCTCGTAGCCCGCCTTCGGACCGCCGGACGAGACAATTGGCTCCAAAAAGTGGCTGTCCTTGAATGAAGGATTGACGTTGCCGGCCCATTCGAGTTGCTCGACGAGGTAATCGAGATCCTTGTGATACTTCGGCGGCACATCCTTCACGAGCAATTCCCACGGCACATAGCGCCCTTCAACCATCGATTGATACATACCGAAGACGTCGGAGCCCCATTGCGGCTCATAAGTCACGAGCGAACCCGGCGCGTGAAGGATACACGGCGGAATCAGCCAGCCAGTGCCGGGTTGCAGGCGATAAGCCTTGCTGAAATTGAGGATGCCATTGTCCCCTTTGTTCCAATTTTCGAGGCAGCGGCGCACGTCCGACTTTTGCGTGCCGGGCTCGAGGCCCATGAACGTGTAGGGGAAGTTGTTGCCCGTGTAGTTCATCTGCGGCGGAAAGTAGTACGACTCCGGTTTGCCTTGCTGACCGACGAGGGCCGCTTGCCGGCCGTTCTGGTGCATGTGATGCGGGATCGGGCCCATGTTGTCGAAGAACTTGGAGTAGACGGGCCAACGTTCGTATTTGCGCCAGATGTCCGGGCCGATGAGATTATCCTTCTCGGCGCGGATCGCTTCGCGCAAGGTGAAAGCTTTTTCGCCGTTATGAACTACGTAGGAAAGGCCCTCGTCCCAAGCGGCCCCCTCATTGGCAGCGGGCGTTGTCGAGGCGAACCAGCGTTCGTCGATGCCGCCGCGGTTGGCCCCGTAGGCGTAAATGTCATCGACGTGCAGTTTGAGCCGGCGCCCCGGCGTCAGAAAGGAGCGTGGCACCCAGGTCGGCGCCAGGAGCAGAACGCCACCGTTGGACGTGACGGCTTCGCGGATGATGGAGGGTTTGGTCGATTCGGGCGTCTTGGGGGTGCTTGATTTTTTGGCCACTGCATTCCTCCGATGGATGGGCTTCACCACGAAACACACGAACTACCCGAAAAGGAGAAGAGAATCGGAATTCAATCAAACTGAACTCACTTTTCGTGTCGTTCGTGTGTTTCGTGGTTGACCGCATTCGATTAACGATGTCGGCGCACTCGTTGAGCTAGGAATTATTTAGGGATCGAGGTATGCTTTTGCCACGGAATGCTGCTCGGGAATGCTCATTCTTCAAGAAAAATTCACCAACTACCCGCCCCAATCGCCATGAAAGGGGCGTAGAATTAGGCAGGGATCAATTGATAGGTGTTAATATGTTCACTACAGAAAGAAAAACTGGGACGGAAACTCAAGGCCGGCCGCGCCTGCTCTTGGCGTACGCGGACGCAGCCTATGCGTCGGAGTGTGGGCGTTATTTTCGCCGGCTGGGCTGGGAAGTCGAAATGGTGGCCAGCGGAATTGAAGCCCGCGAACTGGCGAGCGAGTATCAACCGAACGTTGTCGCCCTGGAAGTCGCCCTCTTACACGAGAGCGGCTGGCTGACGAGCGCCAAGATCAGCAGCGAAAATCCCGATCTGCATATCGTTCTTGTCGCCGCCGATCAAGGCGACTGCACCCCGGACCGCTTGCGTATGGTGGGCGCCTCCAAGGCAGTTCGCCGCGATCAAGGCGCCGAAGCGTTGGCCAGCACCGTTCTCGGCAAAACGATGCTCGCGAAAGCGGTTTGATCACTGCACTTCAAAAATGCACTCCACTTCAACTGGAATGTCGCCTGGCAGCGAACCCATGCCGACGGCGCTGCGCGCGCCAACCCCGGCGTCGTCCCCGAACACTTGCGCCATCAACTCCGAAAAGCCGTTGATAACCTGCGGATGCTCGAGGAAATCGGGTGTCGCGTTGACCATGCCGAGGGTCTTGATCAGGCGTTTGACGCGGTCGAGCGAGCCGAGCGTGTTCTTGACGGTGGCGAGAATATTGATGCCGACGAGCTTGGCCGATTCCTTGCCTTCCTCCACGGAAAGCTTCGCGCCGAGTTTGCCCGCGAGCAATTTCGGATCGCCCGTCTTGGCCGGACCATGACCGGACACGTAGAGCACATTGCCGATCTGGACCGCTGGCTTGTATTTGGCGACAGGTCTGGGCGGTGTGGGAAGGCTGATGCCAAGTTCTTGCAAGCGTTTTTCCGGAGAGGACATCGGGATTCTCCAAGCAGGTTGGGTTTCGGTTAGAGAATAGTCTAGGCTGGGAAGGAAAGTGGTCAAGCGACCCGAATTCGTTCAGCGTTCGCTACATCTCGGGTCGTGGATCAGTCCTGAAGTGGTCCCGTCACGGAGGGACCGGACCACACGAATCTGCCTCATTACTCTCTCTCGCAGGCATGACGCCGCGTAAGAAAAGGACCGAGATCACCGGAACTCAGGAGGGGGGTAGATTCCTGCTCCAGACATGATCTCGATCGCGGACGCACTTATTCTCCCTTTGCCAGCACAAGAGTTATGCCGGGGCGAGATTTGACATGCGCGAAAACAATAATCCCTCGTTGGATTAGACCAACAAGGTAATAGCGCAATTCGACAAATATCGGGAAACTCAGCGAGACTGGGTTCTCTCAGGCATCTCGGCGGACCTGTGACATGAACAGGGTCCACACTCAGCATTATAAAGAACTGCGCCGGCGCGTCATCACCAGTTTTCGCGAAATCCCTCTTGCGCTATACAAACGCCGCAAGCGCGGCGGGCGGCGCAAATCGCGGGCCGTGTTGCTGGACCAACTCCTTGCAGCACGCGGTTAATGATTCGATGCCGATCGTGCGGGCATGACCGATCGGCCCGCCGCGATGAGTCGCCCAGCCGGTCAGGCACATCGCGCAATCGAGGTCGTTGGGGTCCTTGACGAGCCCCTCCACGAGGCAATGAACCGCCTCGAGCATCATGAGAGTAACGAGCCGCCGGTGGATCCACACCTCGGCGTCGGCCTTCGCAAGCGTGGGAACCGGTATGCCTGCCTCGCCTTGGCTCGTTTGCCAAAGCGCAGTCAATTCGCGCTGTGGCCTTCGGCCGAGGTAGCCGGGACGATAGAAGCCCGCCGCGCTCTTGTTGCCGAGCCAGCCTTTCTCGACCATGAGCATGAAGCCGGTCTCGAATGTGATGCGCCCCGCAAAGATCACTTGCAGCGCCGTTATCAGGGACGCGATGTGATCGAGACCGAGCCGATCCATCCACTCGCACGGACCGAACGTCATGCCGAAACGCGTCATCGCTTTGTCGATGCGCTCGATCGACACGCCCTCTTTGATGAGCAGCCCCGCCTCGTTGAGCGCTGGTAGCCACACGCGCATGACAACGCCGCCGATGCGGTCCGGCGTTGGCAGAACGCATTTGCCGATGGCGACCGCCCACTCGCGCACGCGCTGCACATTCGCCGCCCCGCTCCCCGATTCCGTGACGAGCTCGACGACGGACCCGCGATTCCACGGCTCGATTGGACGCATTCCTACCAAACGCTGCGGCGAATTCATGCCATGCCCCAAGTCCGCAATCTTGTGTGAGGGAGTCGTCGGCACGATCAGCGCTGCGGCCGGGACGTGCCGTTCAACCTCCCGATAGAACGCTTGCTTGTCGGCCAGCAAGCCGTCGGTGGTGTCCACAAGTATGTCGAGATTCGCGAAGTGCGTCCATGTATAGGTGCCGCGAATTGAGCCGAGAATCCTCTGAAACTGCCCGGGCGACATCTCGCCGTTCTTGACCTCGACTTGCAGAAGCTGAACGATCTGTGCGAGGGCGGCGCCGAGAGTCTGTTCATTCTCGGTACGCAGAACAACGTCGTATCCCTGGGTGACGGAGTGCAGAAGCAGGGACAGTCCGGCGAGGCCGCCGCCCAGAATGCCGATGGTACGGGCGCCGGATCTTGCTGGGGCGATTGACGGCGTGCGCAGCTTCTCGCGGTGTTGCACAAGCCGCAGTAAGTGGTGCAAGGCCGGATGTGCAGCGACGACATCCACCGCCTGACGCTCGAAATCAAGCCCCGGCTGTAGGCTCGGCTGTCGGTAGGCGATGCGCAGTGCATCCAACATCAAGGCTGAGGCGGGTATCTCGGCCGGAATGCGCGTGCGGACAATACGCTCGGCGCCGCGGAGGATTAACCATCGGCCCGGACGATTGGCCTCCAGCCAGCGCTGCCGCCAGGTGCGGTCGGGGAATCGGGTCCAATCGCGCTTGACGGAATCCAACAGAAACCACGGCGCATCCGCGCCAGCCTCATCGGCCAGATCGTCGACGAGATCCCATTGCCACGCCATGCGCCCGTCGAGCCGCTTGCCAGTCAACAGCATTTGTAGACTGGGGTCAAGTCCGATGAGTCGGGGCAATCGTTGTGTCGCGCCCCAGCACGGGATCATGCCCCACTCCAACCCAGGGAAACCGAACGTAGCCAGGGAGTCGGCCACCGCGACGCGATGATCGCATGCCAGCGCCAATTCCAGCCCCGCGTCGAAGCAACTGCCGGCGATGACGCACAAGCTCGGAATCGGCATCTCGACCAGTTTGGCGCAGAGCCGCTGACCGCGCTCGGCCCAGGCGTGGAAGGCGTCTTTGTTCCAGCTCGACAAGATGGCGGGCGTCGGACCCTGGCAGAAGTTGCCGCGCTTGCCCGAAAGGATCACCAGCAAGCGATGCTCATTGGCATCGATCATCGCGTCGAGCGCACGGTCAAGATCGCCTAGCAGCGCCGGATCGAGCATGTTGATTGCGTTCTGATCACGATCGAGGACCAGCACCGCGATGCCGTCAGACAGGTTAATGATCCGGAGATGCTTCGTTTGAAAAAACGCCATGCCGACAATATAGTTGCCTGCTTCTTGTGCCGGGAGAGGGGGCGTACAACTCATTCCCACCCAGTCTCGGGAACGTGGGAACGAGTGAATCGCGTTTCCCATTTTCAACCATGCTCGGATGAGATATAATTCCACATACCCGCCTCTGTCTCCTGCCAAGGATCCTGCCATGGGAATGTCCCGTTGTCCGCAATGCAATGCGCCAATGACCAACGAAGAAACCGAGACCGGTGCATGCCCAATGTGCGGCGCCCCGATCGAGCGACAGGCGCCGGCGGCAGTAAAGGTTCCAGCGCACATGCAAGCCCCTTCTTCGCCGGGGCTAGTCCGTTCGCTGCTGTTCGCGGTCGGCGGCACGCTGTTCTTCTGCTTCTTGCCGATAGGCATCATGTTCTACCAAAATTTGCCTGAGACGCCGCAGGAAAAAAAGTCCGGAGGCGACGATGAGAAAAAGGCCTCGCCGAAAGAGGCCCGCGCCGAGGTGAAGAAGCAACCGGCGCCTGACAAAAAACCGCCCAAGGATGGAGACAAGGAGACGAAATCAACCATCGAGAAAAAGCCCGAGAAAGAACCGGACCCGAAGCCCGAGGCGAAGAAACCCGAAGAGAAGAAGATCGAAGAGAAGAAGATCGAGGTGAAACCGAAGGTCGAAGAGAAGAAGATCGAGGCGCCGAAAGAGAAGAAGATCGAAAAGAAGCCTGAGCCGATGCCGATGCCAGCACCCGCCGCTAATGCGCGGTTGGTGACGTTGCCGTGGCTGAAGGATGACACGATCAAGATCGACGGCGATCTGGCGGATTGGCAGGGGATAGCGCCGATTGTCTTGATGGCGCTGGAGCGAGGCAAGCCGACGCGAAACGTCGTGCGTGTGCCGCGCACAATGAATGCCTATGCCGCCTGGTGCTCGAAAGGAATCCTGATTGCCGCGGAAGTTGTGGACACGAGCGGCGCCCTTGAGAACGTGGGGAAGGTCCCCAAGAAAATGTGGCCTTTCTGGGATAACGACGCGCTGGAAATCTATATCGACACCATGAACGTTCGCGCCGCCAAACGCGGGTCGCTGCATGAGCATCAGTTTTTCGCGTTGCCCTTCGGCGCTCCGGGCGAGGCGGGCATGGGGGGGTATGAGTCGTATAACCTCAAGACGACCTGGTCCATCATCTCCTTTCCCGAAGCGACCTTGCCCAAGGCCGCGCGAAAGACCGCGGACGGTTGGACCATCGAATTGATGATTCCCATGTCGGCGTTGAGACAAGCCAACCTGAAGCCCGGCAGCGTGATTGGCTTCGAATTGCAGGTGGATACGGGGACCAACGTCTGGTACCACTGGGCCCATGAGGATGCCCGCATTCAAGCCAGCACCCATCCGAGCACCTGGGGCGAAGCGCTGCTCGGCGGCAGCAACGCCAAGATCGAATTTCTCGACAAAGATCTGAAAGCGGTCCCGGCGCTCATCTCCGGCCAGAATTTGGTCGTGCGCGTCGCAGACGCCGATGCCAATCTGAATCCAGACGTGAAGGAACGCCTGAACGTCACGCTTATAACCAAAAGCGGCCGTACGCCGTTGACCTTGGAGGAGACGGAGCCGAATTCGGGCGTCTTCGTGGGCCAAATCGAAACGCAGCGCAACGCTTCGCGGCGGACGATGTTGTCGGTGGTGGTCGGCGAAACGATCACGCTGGAATATGTCGATCGCCTTCGCGCCAACGGTGAACGCGACAAGTTGCTACGTGCCGATTTGCCGTGTCGGTGATTGGTCAGAGCCTGAAACGTAAGCGAAGAAACACATTCGCTAATGCTTCAGGCTCTGCTGTTTCGCGGAACCGGGCCATGTCCACTGACCTGCACATCTTGTTCGAGGACAACCACTGCATCGCGGCGGCCAAGCCGGCGGCCCTCTTGACGCAGGGGCCGCCCGGCGTTCCCTCACTTGAAGCCCTGGTCAAAGCCTACGTCAAGGAAAAGCACCAGAAGCCCGGCAACGTCTACCTCGGCGTGCCGCATCGGCTCGATCGGCCGGTGTCGGGCGTCGTGCTGTTCGCGCGCAACAGCAAATCGGCGCAGCGGCTCGCCGAACAATTTCGCGAACGCAAGGTCAGCAAGACGTACTGGGGCGTCGTCGATGGCACGCTGGAGCCGAGCGAAGGCCTGTGGGAAGATTGGCTGCGGAAGATCGAGAATGAAGCGCGCGTCGAACGCACGGAACCGAATGCGGACGGCGCCAAGCTGGCGGTCATGCGCTATCGCCTGTTGCAGCGCCTGGGAGACAGGACGTTGCTGGAGTTTCAGCCATTGACGGGCCGCATGCACCAAATCCGCGTGCAGTCGGCCGTGCGCGGCCATCCGCTGCTCGGCGACGAGTTGTATGGCTCGACGCGCCCATTCGGTCCGCCGGCGGAATTGCCGCGCGATCGCATCATCGCCCTGCACGGGCGCAGCTTGACGCTCCTACATCCGCTGAGCTATGAGCCGATGACGCTGACGGCGTCCTTGCCGGCGTTCTGGGCGGAATTCGATGTGCCGATGGAGTGAATCACGCCATGTTGACCACCGCCATCATCGAGCAGGTCCTGACGACGATCCCATCGTGCACCATAGGCGTGTTGGGCGATCTGTTCCTCGACCGTTACCTCGACCTCGACGCGGCCCTGACGGAGCCATCGCTTGAGACCGGCCTCGATGCCTATCAGGTCACGCAGGTGCGCGCGTATCCCGGCGCTGCGGGGACGGTCATCAACAACCTAGCGGCTCTCGGCGTCGGCAACATCGTACCCATCAGCATGATCGGCGCCGACGGCGAAGGTTTCGAGCTGCGCCAGGCGCTGGCTGCGATGCCAAACGTCACGTTGTCGAATCTCGTCACGACTGACAAACGACGCACGCCGACCTACACCAAGCCGATGTTGATCCGCACCAGAGAATCCCCGCGCGAGCTGAATCGACTCGACATCAAGAATCGTCAGCCGTTGCCTCGCGACGTGGAGAATCGCATTCTCGACTCGCTCCAGGCCATGTGGTCTAGGTTCGACGTGCTCTTGGTGCTCGACCAGGTTAGCGAGCCGGAGTGCGGCGTCGTTACATCCATAGTGCGTGATCTCCTGGCGGAGTCGGCGTCGAAAAAGGTCGTGATCGTCGATAGCCGGGAGCGGATTGGCCTCTTTCGCAATGTCGGGCTCAAGCCGAACGAACGCGAATGTCTGCGTGCCGCTGGAGGCGATGACATCAGCGCGGCGATGCGAACATTGGCGAAACGGGCTCAAAGGCCGGTCATCTGCACACGCGGCTCGGCGGGCATGTCGATTTTGGAGGACGCGGACAAAACGATCGTGGATGTCCCGGCGTTTCCGGTGGCTGGGCCGATTGACGTAGTCGGGGCAGGGGACTCGTCAAACGCGGCGCTGGCGTGCGCCCTGGCTTGCGGCACAAACTTAATCGAGGCGGCCGCGTTTGGCAACTTCATTGCTTCGATCACGATTCAACAGCTTGGCGTGACCGGCCGCGCCACGCCCGAACAAGTCCGCGCTCGCTGGCGCGAAGTGCAAGCGAAGAGTTAACGAGTGCTCGTCTGTATTTGCAAAACGGCACCGTGATTATTCGGATACTACATCAGGCCCGAGGAATTCGCGGATGTGTTCCTCGCGTTCGCGCCGGGTTGCTTCGAGATCGAACTGCAGATACTTCATGTCGAGCTGCATCTGGTCCACCGCCTCTTGCCCAATGCGCAAGAGGCGGCATGCAGTCGGGTATAGTGGCGTAGACGGTCGGCCAAAGGCAACAGCTTTTACCGAGGGTGCAGCGGCAGCAAGTCCAGGTGTTTTTTCAGTTCGGCGGGATTCTGCTCTTTCCGCCATTGCGCGGCTTGCGGCGGCGGCATGAGACTACCCATTTTCGCGTTTGGCCTATCGGAAACATCTCGATACTGATCTTTTCTGCTAATGGAGCTTGTGTTATCAGCGCGAGTTACTATTGGCGCGAGCGTCTCGTTCGTGCCAAACGACGTGCAGGCTCGCAGCCTGTAGCACGGAGGGCTGCCATGGTCCGCTGGCGTTTTTCTCGATCGTTGTTTGTACTCGGCGCGGGTTTCATGCTAGGGCTATTCGTGATCGCGGGCTTCGCGTTCGCGCAGACCACGATTCATCGTAACGGCTTTGACACAAAGCTCGGCTGGAGCAAAGGCGGCGCCGACGCCGGCTTCGATGAAGTCGCGCACAAGATCGACGACCGTGAACCGCACAACGGCCAGGGTTGCGAATTCATTGAACTCGATGTAAAGCAGGGCAAATCGATTCACTACGTCTATCCCGTCGGCCGAGCTCCGATCAACGACGAACTCCGTGCTGCCGTCTGGGTGCGCGCGAATCGCCCCGGCATCCAACTCAAAGCGCGCGTCGTCCTGCCCAACGAGCGCGATCCGAAAAACCTCGACTACCGTCTGACGACCTACATCAAAGGCGATGTCTTCCAACTGGTCGGCCGCTGGCAGCTCCTGGAAATCAACAAAGCGATGGCGCAGGCCACGCAACAGCAGCACTTGATGAACAAGAGGGATCAACGCAACTACGACTTCTCGGGCGCCTACATCGACGCTTTAATTCTGGACGTATTCGCCGGTCCAGGCCCGACCAAAGTCTGGATCGACGATCTGGAAGTCGGCCCGATCCTGTCAGGCTCACCTCAGCCCGCGTTACGGCCCGACAATAACAATCCGGCCAAGGTCGTCAGCTCGCCTCGCCCCACGGCGCGAACGAGCGCCGTCCGCTTCGACAGCAATCGCCTGATGGTCGGCGACAAGCGCATGTTCTTCCGCGCCGTCCGTTACACCGACACAATGCTGCCTATCTTGCGCAATGCGGGCTTCAACACCATTTGCTTCGATCACAACGTGAGTCCCGCGCTCGTCAACGAAGCCGCCGAGCTGAACATGTGGATCGTCCCCGAATTCCGCGTCAGCAATGACGGAGGTGTGCCACTCGCGCCCGAGGAGATCACCCGGCAGATTCAACGCTTCGCGGACAACGACGCCGTGCTGTTCCATCGCATCAATGGCCTCCTGTCGTTCGAACAAGCCCCCATGATCGCGCGCGCGTCGCAAGTCGCCCGCACGGCCGACCCGGGGCACCCGATTGCTGGCGATGTCTTCGATGGCGTCATGCCCTACTCGCGCAGCCTGAACATGGTCGGCGTGCATCGCTGGCCGCTCATGACCACGCTGGAACTGCCGAAGTACCGCGAATGGCTCGAAACGCGCCGTAAACTCGCCCAGAATCCAGGCCTCTTCACCTGGACCTGGATTCAGACGCATCTGCCCGACTTCTACGCCGAGTTGCTCCATAATCAATCCGCCCAGGCGGAGTTCAAGGAACCTGTCGGCCCTCAGCCGGAGCAGATTCGCCTTCTGGCGTACAACGCGCTGGCGTCGGGCTGTCGCGGCTTGGCCTACTGGTCCGACCGCTTTCTGGCGGACAGCCATCAGGGCCGCGATCGGCTTCTGTGCTGCGCTCTCTTGAACCAAGAAATGGACATGATCGAATCGATGCTCGTCACCGTCGAGGACGCGCCGTTGTGGATCGATACATCAGATCAGGATGTCAAGGCGGTCGTCCTGCGCTGTAGCCAGGGCGTGCTTGTCATCCCGATTTGGCAAGGCAGGTTCTCGCAATTCGTACCGGGACAGGCCGCCGTTTCCAAGCTCACGCTGACGGTTCCGCAGGTGCCGAAAACGACCCAGGCGTGGGAGATCTCACCCGGCGAAGTGCGCGGCCTCAAGGCTGAACGCGTGGAGAACGGCATGCGCGTGACGTTGCCGGAATTCGGCCTGACCTCGATGATCGTGTTCACCGCCGACACAGGCGTGATGGGCCGTTTCCAGGATCAGGCCCGCGGCCGCCGAAAGCTCGCCGCCGAGTGGTCGTACTACATGGCGTTGTATGAATACGAAAAAGTCGTTCTCGTGCAGGCCCAACTCGAACTGACCGGCGCGGCGATTCCTGACGCCAAGAATTTGCTCGACGACGCCAAGCGCCGCCTGCAGAAATCGCGCGAACTCTGGGATCGCAACAGCTACAGCGAAGCGTATCACGAAGCGCAGCGTGCCCTGCGGCCCGTGCGCATCCTGATGCGCGCGGAATGGGAGAAGGCGGTGCGCGGCCTCGACACGCCGGTCGCTTGCCCTTACGCTGTCAGCTTCTACACGTTGCCGAAGCACTGGGTATTCATGGATCAAGTCCGTAAGAGCACCGTGGCGGGCAATCAATTGCGCGGCGGTGATTTTGAATTGATCCCCGAACGCGTACAGGAGAACTGGAAACTCGATCGTCCGTCGCTCGATGAAGTTGACATGATCGCCGACCGCGTTGTGGAACTCAAGAACGTCAAACGCAAGGGGGGCGGCACGGAAAGCCCCATCGAAGGCCGCCAGTGCGCCATGCTGCAAATCAAGGCTCGGCCCGGAAAGGCCGCACCCGCGGCTATTGAGCGATCGCAATTGGCCCTGTCGAGTCCGGCCGTCAAACTGCCGCCCGGTACGCTCGTGCAAGTCAGTGGCTGGGTGTGCATCCCCGAACCGATTACCGCTTCGTCCGATGGCGCCTTGATGTACGACAGTGTCGGCGGCGAATCCCTGGCGATCCGGCTCTCCGATCCGACTCCCTGGAAAAAGTTCACCGTCTATCGCCGCATCCCCGCGTCGGGCACGATCAACGTGACGCTGACGATGACAGGCCTTGGCACGGTCTACTTCGACGACATCCGCGTTGAGCCGCTCGTGCCGGCAAACGTGCCAGTCTTCACGCCCAGTAGCGCCCAGCGCTGAGATCGCGCGGAACTGACCTAACAGACAATCATTTTCGGTATCCGTTCACCCTTCTGCCCCTGAGTTCAGAGGGAGAAAGGCGAGCGGCAGAATCGAATGTACCCGTTCACGACGCGGAGCGTCGTGCCACAATGTGGTGCGACGCTCCGCGTCGCATCGACTACGGGTATCTTTCCAACTGCCCATCGCCAAAGGAGATGAACGGCTACGATAATCGAGACGGATTACCCCCGACTCCTGAAATCGTTTTTGGCCAAGACCCACTCGGCATAGATCAGATTTTTTGAAATGTGCGTCTTGCATCGGCACGCACCACGATAGTCGCAACGCGAGCACGGCGTCCGCCAATTACTTCGTCGCCGAGAACTTCGCCTGCGGCGTACGATGCACCATCGCTTTAGCTTGCGATTGCACCCGGACGATCTCCGTAAGCACCTCTGACACGGCCGGCGCTGAATCGTGAACCTCGATTGACCAGGTCGTCTCCCAGTGGCCGCCCGCGCTCAAACTCACCACCCGGCCCTGCTGGCGCTCGAACGACTTGAAGTTGGGATAGTTCGTCGCAGGTTCGAGGCCCGCCACATAGCCGTCTTCCAGGGCGGCGGTGTTTTTCCACACCGTGAAACATGGCAGTTCTTGGCGATTGAAACGCAGTACCAGACCGCGGTCACCAGCGTGGTTGTAGAGCATTGCCAGCGTTCGGCCCGCTGCGTCCGGCAACAGATCGTAGCAGTAGACTTGCTCCGCGAAGCCCGCGACCGGGCCGGCAAACGTCTCCAGCGTGTCGATCCCGTCGGCGGCGCGTGCCGAGATCGGCGCCGCCTCGCGCACCGGCAAGGCGATGCGGCTGCCGGCTTCCAGGAGAGGCTGTCCGACGTTGCAGTGATAGAGAAGCTGCATCTCGCTGGCTTCGGCGCCGCGGTTCTCGACGTGATCGTGAATCACCAGACGATTCGATCCTGGAATCGTCGTGTAAGTCGTGGTCAGAACCAGGTGCGGATAGAAAAGTCCGCCTTCCTCGACCTGCCCGGTCACGGTCAGCTCATACGGCGGATCGAGCCCAACGCGCACCTCGACGTAATACGCCGGCTGATTGGCGATACGGCCGTGCAGGCTCAAGCTGTCTCGCCTGGCCCGACCGTGCCGATCGACATGGACATCTTCGCCAGGAGGCCCATTGGACGCGAGACCACAGCGGGCGAGCCATTCGTCGAAACCTGTCAGCCAGCCAATGCCGCCGCGGTCCGCCGTGTTGACGTGGCGCGGATGGACGGGGCCGTGAATCGGAGCCTTCCAACCCAGGTGGATATCCTTGTAGTGGCCGCGCCAGAGCCCCATGCCTCGCGTGGGGAGGATGGAGTAGGAGAAGACGCCGTTATCGACTTCGATCAGGTCGATGCCGTCGCGCAAGCCCCCTTTGAGGGTACGCTTGTGGATCGACCAGTGATGCGCCCCGCCCAGTTGTAGGCGATCGCTGCCCGTGGCGAAACTGTCTAGCCAGACATCGTTGACGATGTCGGTCAGGATCCATGTGCGATAGCGTTTCACGGCAAACCTCCGAACAAGGAATAAGGAAAAAGGAAACTCGACATGCTCTTACTTTTTCCTTTTTTTTTGCCCTTTCCTTGGATCAGGAGATCAGGTGGCGCAGCGTGTCGATGTGGCGGCGTTTCATGGCGAGATAAGGGTCGGCCAGGCCGCGAATCTCGTCGTTGAATTCCGGGTGCAGCTGGCGTTCGATTTCGGCGATCTCGAGTTCGTGCTCGGCAATAAGCTTGGGTAGCAGGTATTCGACGCTGACGAAATTGGCGGTCGTGAAGTGCGACGGGTACGAAGCGGCGGCAGGGATGCGGATACGTTTTTTTTGCAGGACGCGCGTCAGGCGATCGACTTCGTCACGTTCCTCACGTGCGATCGCCATTAGCCCGGCCAACACGTCCTCGCGATTGGCGGCGGACCAAGGGCTCGACTCGCTCGTGTATTGCAAGAGCGAGCTCGTGCCCATCGAGAGCAAGCGGAACAGGAGCGTAGCGCCGGCGGCGTCCATGTCACGGGCCTCCCGCTTTCAGTTTCACCGCAACCGGGGGCGCAGTCGGCGCGGCACGGAAATTGTTTACGCCTTCTTCATTGGAGCTTGCCTGGGACAGGGGATTCCACAGGATGCCCAGTACCAAGATCACCAGCGCCAACGCCGTCAGGTACACGGCCTGCGCGATCGGCACGTGCTTGGTCTCGATGGGGCGGCTTTCGACCTCTTCGAGCGTCCTTTCCAGCGCCATCACCTTCAGGACCCGCACATAATAGAACAGGCTGATGACCGTGTTCAACCCGCCCGCCACCACCAGGCCGTACATGTTCCAACTCAAGAACGTCTTGCCCTCGCGTTCATACATATGGGCCGAGTCGAACAGAACGGCGAAGATCTGGAACTTGGCCATGAACCCGGCAAAGGGAGGCATGCCCAAGAGGCTCATGAGAAATACACCCAGCGTGATGACGAGAATCGGCGCGCGATAAACGAAGCCGCGGAAGTAGCTGAGATCTTCCTGCCCCGTGAGATTACGCATAAACGCGACCACGGCAAAGGCGCCCAGGTTCATGAACAGGTACGTCACGAGGTAGAAGAGCACGGCGCCGGCGCCATCGCGCGTCATCGTCGCCAGGCCCATTATCATGAAGCCGGCGTGCGCGATCGTCGAATAGGCCAGCAGCCGTTTCAGGTTGGTCTGCGAATACGCGGCGAAGTTGCCGAACGTCGTCGTCACTATGGCGAAGATCGACAAGAAGGGCACGAGATAATCGACCGCCCGGCTCCAGGAATCGTAGGCCGCCTGCTGATTGGCGGCGGGGGTGTCAAGATTGCTGCCGAGGCCACCGATACCGAGGACGATGCGGGCCAACAGCGCGAGCGCCGCGCCTTTCGAGGCGACCGAGAGAAACGCGCCGACCTCCGCAGCCGCGCCTTCAAAAACGTCCGGACACCAGAAGTGAAACGGGAATGCAGCCAGCTTGAATCCTATTCCCGCGAGGATGAACGTCGTGCCCAGGACCATGAGCGGGCTGCCGAGCAGGTTTTTCTCGGCAATGGCCTGGACGATATTGGGCAGATACCCGGAACCGATGTCCACGTGCCCGACAACGAGGCTGATGCCATAGAGCATGACGCCCGACGCCCCGCCGCCGTAGACGACGTACTTGAGCGCCGCCTCGCTAGACTGCCGCCGGCCTTTGAGGAAACCGGCGAGGGCGTAGCTTGGCAAGCTCGCCATTTCAATGCCGATGAACACCATCAAGAGGTGATTGGACGACGCCATGATCGCCATGCCAATCGTGGAGCCAAACAGCAATACGTAGAAATCGGCGGAGTCCTCCTTGTCGGGCACTTTGCTCATCAAGGTAAGGACGACGACCAGCGTGATGAAGGCGTAGAGGAACATCTTGATGAAAACGCTGAAATTATCATACACGAGCATGCCGCCGAACAGCGAGATCGAGATCGGCGTGTCTTCCTGGCGCGGATCGAACATCGCGGCATAGGCGCCGACGCCGGGCACGGGAAAATCGGCCCAGTGAAAGCCTCGCCATTGCAGGCAGCTCACGGTAAGAGCGAGACCTGCGAGAACCAGGGCGATCCAGCCCATGTGAACGCGATCGTAGCGCGGCATCAAGCGAATCAGGAGCATGAAGACGATCGCAAAGCACAAGACAAGTTCGGGCATGAAGCCGCGCACGTCCGCGCTCAAGCTCGTCGTCAGTTCGTTCGCCAACGTCTCATTCATGATGCGTTACTCTTCCACAACCGCCTGTCGTTAATCGCTCGCGTTGCAACGCCAAGAAATCGGCGCGGCAACGTGAGCGCTAGACGAAAAGTGGCTGGTCAAAACTCACAACTTCATCTGCGCGAGCGAATCGACCAGGCCCGTCACGTGCGGTTCCATCCATTGCAGCACGAGCATCGGAAAAACGCCCAGCAGGATCGCAAGAATCACCAGCGGAATGACGCACAGCAATTCGCGGACGGTGATGTCCGGGAAGTCCTTGTATTTCTCGTTGGTGCCGAAATAAACGCGCTGCATCGTCCAGAGGATGTACGCAGCCGTGATGACGACGGTCAGGGCGGCCAGGATCGCGAAGACCTTGCCGGCGTTGGGATAATCGGGCGTGGCGAAATTCCAAGTCGCCAGGATCACCATGAACTCGCCGACGAACCCGCACAAACCGGGCAGACCGAGGGCGGCGAAGAAAATCACGGCACTGATGCCGCCGTAGAGAGGCATCGGTTCGTTGAGGCCGCGGAAGCCGTCGAGGTTGCGATGGTGGGCCCGATCGTAGATGACGCCGACGCAGAAGAACATGCCGGCCGAGCTGATGCCGTGGGCGATCATCTGATACATGGCGCCGTTCATACCCCAGGCCCAGTAGTTGGCTCCGGTCATCGGCCAAACCGCGATGCCGAGCAGAACATAGCCCATGTGGCTGATCGAACTGTAGGCGACGAGCTTCTTGAAATCGGTCTGCGCCATGGCCGCGAAGGCGCCGTAAACAATGTTGATCATCGCCAGCACGCACAGCCACCAAGCAAGGTTCTGGGCCGCCCACGGACAGATCGGATAGGCGATGCGGATGATGCCGTAGCCGCCCAGCTTCAAGAGAATGCCCGCGAGGATCATGCTGATGGGCGTGGGCGCTTCGACGTGGGCGTCAGGTAGCCACGTATGGAACGGGAAGACCGGGATCTTGATCGCGAAGCCAACGAACAGGAAGCCGAACATGATCCACTGGAAGGTCTTGCCGAAGAACGCTTGATCGAGGCGTTTTCGCACCGCGGCCTCGGTGGTCGGCACGCCCGCGGCCTCGCGGCGATCCATAATCGTCTTGATAAACTTGCTCTGTTCTTCCGTGTCCAGTTCCATGTTTCGCCAGCGCATCGCGTCCAGGCCGACTTTGGAAAGAAGAATGATGTCGAAGGTGTGGACCTGCACCAGTTCCAGGGCACGATCGTTGGCGGTCTTCACGGGATCCCGCTTGACGACAGGAGGCGGCGGGAGCTTTTTCTTCTTCGCGGCGGCCGCCTGACTCTTCTCTTTCAGAAGCTCGTCGCTGCGGGCTTTCAGTGCCGCGGTCTCTTCCGCTTTCCAGTTCGGATGACGTGCAAGTTCCAGATTCTTCTTCGCGTCCACAATCTGCGGATGCACGAAATCCTGTACGTCGGTGAAATAGAAGCCAAGCATGGCGATCAGGATAAACACGCTGCCGAACAGCGTGTACAGGAAAAACTTGATGGCCGCATACTCACGTCGCGGCCCGCCCCAGACGCCGATGAGGAAGTACATCGGCAGAAGCATCACTTCCCAGAAGATGTAGAAGAGAAAGAAATCCAGCGCGAGGAAGCTGCCCAGGACGCCGGTCTCGAGGATCAGAAACAGCATGCAAAAACCTTTGACATGCTTTTCGATTCCCCAACTCGCGATCATCGACAGGAAGAAAAGGACCGTCGTCAGGAGGATGAGCGGCATGCTAATGCCATCGACGCCGAGGTAGTACTCGATGTTGAAACGCGAGATCCACGGATAGCGGGCGAGCATATCGGTTTCAGACGCTTTTTCATTTTGAGGGGCGAGTGCGAGCTTATCGGCAGCGTCAGCCCGGCCGACCAGCGAGGTGGAGAGAAGAGGACGCCGCATCTCCCCTTTTTGCGCATCCTTATCCGGGTTAGCTTCGAGAAAGGCGTGAAAATTGATGAAGACGAACGTGCTAATGACAAACGTCACGGCGGTTCCCAGGAGGGCGAACCAGCGCATGTATTCCTCGGTCCCCTTCGGGAAAAACACGAGGGCGAGCGCGAACACGCTCGGAATGAAAATGCACACCGACATCAAGAGCAAATCGGATTCCATGATTGACCTATCCTCGTTTAGCCGCAATGTCCCGTTTAGCCGTGGTTCACCGAACCGCGCGGGTCTACGACCCGTAGCTAAACAGACGCCGTTCACCCGCCCAGGGCGGCAACCCACGCATACAAAAGCACCGTCAGCGCCACTGCCGAGAGCGCCAGGAACAACACGTAACTACGCAGATAGCCAGTCTGCACGTTGCGCAGCCCGTTACCGACCGCATAGGAGGCGTCGGCCAGCACGTTGACGAAGCCGTCGATGATGCCGCGGTCGAATTTCCCGCTCCAATACGACGCATTGAGGTTCCAGCGACCAAGCAGATTGACGAAACCGTCGATTGCGTACGTGTCGAAATTACGGCACCAGTGAGCGATCACCATACCGGGCCGGACGATCGCGGCGCTATAAAGCTCATCGAAGTACCACTTGTGCAGAAGGAATCGATGCACGCCGGGGAATTGCTCTTTCGCCTCGGCCGGGTCGAGCCAACCATAGAGGTACAGCGCGAGCGCGAAGATCAAGCCGATCGCCACGACGCCTAGCGCCAAGTAGCCAACTCCCGCATGATGAGCAAGTGCGGCCTGATTTTCCTTGACGAAATCGACATCGAGCGGGATCGGATGCCCATGCGCATCCTCGACATCCTCTACTTCAATCGTCTTGGGCTGGCTGTAATGGTGAAGCTGGTGCGCCAACCAGCTCTGTTGCGCGTCGAAGAGGGGCCAGCCGTGCTCATCGGGCTTCGGCCAGGCCACGGTCACGCTCAGGATCGCCAGGAGAATCAGCGGGACGGTCATCTGCCACGGCGATTCGTGAGCGTGCTCATACACGTGCTCATCGCGCGGCTTGCCCATGAACGTCATGAACCACATACGGAACATGTAGAACGTTGTGATCCCCGCCGTCGCCAGGGGCAACAAGAACAACAGGAAATGCTGCTTGTTCACCATCGCGAAACCGAACGCCCCGGCCAGAATCTCGTCCTTGCTGTACCAGCCGGAGAAAAGCGGGATGCCGGAAATCGCCAGCACACCCATCAACATGGCCAGGGCGGTGATCTTCATCTTCGGGAAGAGGCCGCCCATCTTGCGCATGTCTTGCTGGTGATGGCAACCATAGATGACGCTGCCGGAGCCGAGGAAGAGCAACGCCTTGAAGAATGCGTGCGTTAAGAGATGCAGCAGGCCTGCCGTCCAGCCGCCGATGCCCAGGCCGAGCATCATGTAGCCGAGTTGGCTCACGGTCGAATATGCCAGCACCTTCTTGATGTCGGTCATAACGACGGCGATGGTGGCGGCGACGAAAAGCGTGATGGCGCCGACGTAGCTGATCGTCAACAGCACTTCGGGCGTGAACAGCGGATAGGATCGGCCCACCAAATACACGCCGGCGGCGACCATTGTCGCGGCGTGGATGAGCGCGCTGACGGGCGTCGGACCTTCCATGGCATCCGGCAACCAGACTTGGAGCGGAAATTGCGCCGACTTGCCCACGCAACCGAGGAAGATGCCAAGCCCCGCGACCACGAGCAACCAATACGGCATATGGCCATATTGCTTGGCGCCCGGATGATCGAATAGGTACTCCGTCTGATGGGGCCCATGAAAATGCCCCGACTGATCGCGAGGAAAGAGCAGGACCGCTTTTCCATCCTTCGCAAGATTCGTTTGCCGCCAGCCGTATTCCGTATTCTCGCCTGGGTCGCAACGGACAATCTTGTTGCTGAGGTTCGTCTTCCTGATCTGAATTTTGTCATTGGCTTTGATTTTTTCTTCCAGTACGATTTCGCCGTCCGCGTCCGCCTTCGGACACCGGATCTGCGCAAACAGTTCCTCGAAGTTGAACGTGCCACAATAAGTCCACAAGATCATCAAGCCGATGATGAAACCGGCATCGCCGACGCGATTGGTGATGAACGCCTTGTTGGCCGCATTCGACGCGCTGGTGCGTTCAAAGTAGAAGCCGACCAAAAGAAACGAGCAGATGCCCACCAACTCCCAGCTCACGAAAATCTGGAAGAGATTGTCGGCCAGCAGCAGATTGAGCATCGAGAAGCAGAACAGCGACAAGAACATGAAGAAACGGCCGAAGCGTCCGCGCCGCTCGTAATGCCCGTGAGGGGTGTGGACTTCGTGATCCTCTACTGTCTTCTTCAATTCATCGGACATATAGCCGATGGAGAAGAGATGTATCAAGGTTGCGATGAACGTGACCATCACGAACATCACCGCGGCGAGCATGTCGATCTTGAAACCGACCGTAAGGATGGAGCCGCGTTCGGCGTCCTTGGTCTTCGTGGAAACGACTTGCGCCCAGGTCGTGGAACCAAGCCAGTGATGGCGCAGAATGTTGTATTCGCCCTGGAGATTTCGCTCGGGCTCCTTCTTGACGAGCTTCGCCTGCTTGGCATCTTCCTTTTCGTCTTTCTTGGCCTCTGGCTCGGCTTTGTGGCCGTGGGGCTTGGCGTGCTCGAGGTGAAGCTCATGCAGGTGGTGTTCAAGGCGGTGCATCTCGCCGACTTCGCTGAGAAACACGCCGAAGCCGATGAAGCTGCACAAAAAAGCAAGGCCGATCGCCGCGGTCGCCACGTAGGCGGGGCCGGGACCTGGCACGGGGCCGCCGAGACACTGATACACGTTGTCAACCAATGAGCCGTTCTTGGCGTACGGCCGCAGCCCCCAGCGCAGCGCCCCCCATGCCAGCAGGAGCGCAAAGGAGCCCAGCGGCAACAGCGTCGCGATGACGAAAAGCAGGCCCGGTTGATTCCGTACCGTCTCGAACATCGACTACCTCTCTTCGTTTAGCCGCGTGTCTTTGACACGCAGCTAAACTTAGCCCTTCAATTCGTCCGCGCCATCGACATCCACGGTCGCATGGTTGTTGTAGAAATTGAGCACGATCGCCAACGCGACTGCCGCTTCGCCCGCCGCCAGCACGATCACAAACAAGGCGAAGATCATCCCCTCGACTTGAAAGACGGCGTTGTACTTCGAGAAGGCGACGAAGTTGATGTTGGCGCCGTTCAGCACCAGTTCGACGCCGATCAGGATGCCGATCGCGTTGCGCTTGGTCGCCATGCAGACGACACCGCACGTGAACAAGAGCGCGCCGAGAACCAGATAGGGATAAAGATGTACCTCGTCGCTCACGTTATCTCCTCTTTGCGGCGTTTGGCCCGCGCCAAATAGGCGGCGCCGATCAGGACGACGAGCAAATGCACGGAGACGATCTCGAAGGGCAACAAATAATGCGTGCCCGCGTTATTGTCGTTCTTGCGCTCGGGTCCATAAGGCGCCCCGCTCAAGGCCTGCCCGATCGTCGCGGCGTGATGCGAATCCTTGGTGTCTTCGTCCTTCGACACGCCTCGGGCGCCGGTGGCGCGGGCCAGGTATTCCGAGCCCAAGCCGACGCTAAGAACCGAAAAAAGCAGGATGCCCGCGGCAATTGATATCGCCCATTCCGCGCCGTTGGTCTTCATGTGAATGAACGGCCCCTGCGCCGTGAGCATGACGCCGAAAACGACCAGCACCATCGTGCCGCCGACGTAGATCAAGAGCTGAATCGCCCCGACGAAATCCGCGCCGAGAAGAAAAAAAATGCCCGACGTGCCGGCCAACGTGAAGAGAAGCCAGGTCGCCGAGCGAACGATGTTCTGCGTCACCACCGTCGCGATGGCGCACAGCCCCGTGAGCCCTGCGACGAGGCCGAATGCGAACAACTGTACGTAGGAGTGCAAATCTGTCTGTAACATGGTTCAATGCGTTTTCGCGGCTCCTTGATATCCGGGGAGTCCTTCCATGCGCCACATGCCTGGCATGCCGGTTCCAGGCGGCAAAGCTGCCCACGTAATCAAGCGGAACACGACGAAGCCCGTGCCTGCAACGCTCAGGACGAATATCACCAGACTGATGATCCACTGCGCCAGCAACGGCATGTACAACGTCCACAAGCTTACGCCCGCCATGAGGATGCAACTGATCGGAATCAGGTACTTCAAGCACAACATCATGACCTGGTCGATACGCAGGCGCGGCAACGTCCAGCGCACCCACATCATCACGAACACAAGCAGCCAGCCCTTGACCATGAACACACTGACGTTCAAGACGTTACCGACAATCCAGCCGGGCCATTCGCCCAGGAATTGGGCAAACACCGTCGTCAGCTCCCAAGGCAGCCCGATGCTCCAGCCGCCGAGGAACATGATGTTGGCGATACCGCTGACGGCGAACATACTGCCATACTCGGCCATGAAAATCACTAGCCAGCGAAAGCCGCTGTACTCGGTGTGGAAACCGGCAACCAGTTCGCTCTCGGCTTCAGCCAAATCGAACGGGGCTCGTTTACAGCTGGCCATTGCGCAGGTGAAGTAGGTCCAGAAAGCCGCGAAGGTGAACGGATCGTGGAAAATATACCAGTTCCAGATGCCTTGCTGTTGTTTCGCCACTTCGCTGAGATTCATGCTGCCGGCAACGATGACGGGCACGAGCACGCAGAGGGCCATCGGGATTTCGTAGCTGACCATCTGCGCGGCTTCACGCATGCCGCCGAAGAGGGACCACTTGCTGCCGGAGCCGTAGCCGATGAGAATAATGCCGAAGACTTCGCTCGACATGACCGCAAGCATGAAGAAGAGGCCAATGTTCATCTCGCGCGCGATGATGCCGTCGCCATAGGGAAGCGCGATAAACGCGAGAAAGGAGCCAACTAGCGCGATGTAAGGCCCGACGCGAAAGAGCATCTGGTCGGCGGCGGCCGGGATCGTGTCTTCTTTGATAAGGAGCTTCATGCCGTCGGCGAGCGTTTGCAGCCAGCCGAACTTGCCGCCGACGCGCGTGGGTCCGAGGCGATCCTGGATGCGCCCCGCGACCTTGCGTTCGAGCCAAACCGAGAAGATGGCGTTGACCAGCATGAAACCGATTAGGAGTTTGGCCGCAATGATGGCGACCACGAACTCCCAATTGTGCTTCCAAAATTCGCTAAGCCATTCGAGCACAGTCCTGGCTCCTGCTTCGCTTTAGTCTGGCCACGGATGATGATGGGCGTTACTTTATAGTGGCCAGCGGTCAGTGGCTAGTGCCTAGTTTCGCGTGGTGAGTGGTGAGTGCTGAGTAGTGAGTGGTAAATCAAGCCCGCAGGCGCTGAAGGAGCCTGCCGGGGTGAAGGGGAATCAGCATGTTCCGCGGTCCGCCTCGTCGCTCGTTCGCAATCCTGCGCCCGCGTAATCACCCGCTTCCGCCGATCTACCGTCAAGTGGCGGACGGCGACGAACTCGGCACATCGTCGGACCCGCACGGCCGCGATCGCTCGATGTCGATCCTGGAAGCTGTGCTGCTGATCGCCGACGAACCGCTGCCTATCCGCAAGCTCGTGCAAGTCACCGGCCTGGCCGACGCGACCACCGTGCGGCGTTTGCTCGACAAACTGCAAGCGTTCTATGACGCCGACGGATCTGCGTTCGAGCTTGAGGAACTCGCCGGCGGTTACCAACTCTTGACACGCCCTGAATATCACCGTTGGCTGACGAGTCTGCGCAAGAGTCAGCAAGACCTGCGCCTGACCCCGCCGGCCCGCGAGACGCTCGCCATCGTTGCTTATCGCCAACCGATCATGCGCGCCGACATCGAAGCGATCCGCGGCGTCCACTGCGGCGAAACACTTCGGCTCTTGATGGAAAAGGGCCTGATCAAAATCGCCGGCCGCCACGATTCGCTCGGAAGGCCCGTGCTATATGGGACGACGAAGCGATTCTTACAGGTCTTCGGCCTGAAGAGCTTGAAGGATTTGCCGAATGTGGAGTTGCCAGGCGAACGGCCAGCGTAAGCTGGCTGGTGTAGACGCCAGCGGTTGGCCCAATTCACCAGCCGGCTCAAACCGGAGAAGTAGGCTCGTCACGCCGAGATCATCACGGAGGCGATGAAAGACTTTCTGCCGAACGCTGGCATAGGCCGCAACCACAGGAAGAATAGATTACCGTATAGCCCAGCAACGGAGAACCAGCGATGAGATCGTGCATCCCCTTGGCAACGCTTTCCATCATTGCCCTGTCCTCTGCTCTGCACGCCGGCGAATCCACCAAACCCAACATCGTCTTCATCATCGCCGACGATCTCGGCTGGAAGGACGTCGGCTGGCACGGCTCCGAAATCAAGACGCCAAACCTCGACAAGCTCGCCAAGGCCGGTGTCCGGCTCGAACGCCATTACGTCTATCCCACTTGCTCGCCGACGCGGGCAGGCATCTTCACCGGACGCAATCCGAGCCGATTCAACATTCATGCGCCCATCGCCAACAAGAGCGAACAATCGCTGCCGCTCGATACGCTCACCATCGCTCGGATCCTGCAAATGCGCGGCTACCTCACCGCCCTGATCGGCAAATGGCATCTCGGCCTGAGCCCGCAAGTCGGCCCGCGCCGCTTCGGCTTCGATTTCTCCTACGGCTACTTCCACGGCCAAATCGATCCGTACACACATCTCTACAAGAACGGCGCTCTGACCTGGCATCGCAATGATCAGTTCGTCGAAGAGAAAGGCCATGTCACCGATTTGCTCACCGATGAAGCCGTGCGATTTGTTGAGACGCAGCGCAAGCAGCCGTTTTTTCTTTGGCTCGCCCACGCGACGCCGCACTATCCGCTTGTCGAGGAGGAAAAATGGCTCACGCCCTACCAAGACACGATCAAGGATCCATCGCGCCGCCTGTACGCCGCCAGCATTACGCATATGGACAACGCAATCGGCCGAGTGGTGATCGCTCTCGAGAAATCGAAGCAGCTCGACAACACGCTGATCGTCTTCACCAGCGACAACGGCGGCTTCGAGAAGTATCAATCGAAGACAGACTATGCCGGCAAATACGCCCACCCCAAGCTCGGCGATAACACCCCTCTGCGCGGCTGGAAGGGCGAACTCTACGACGGCGGCGTGCGCGTCCCCGCCTTCGCCTACTGGAAGGGCAAGCTGCAACCCGCCGAGGCGCCCGAAATCGTCAGCATGCTCGACTGGTATCCGACCTTCGCGAAATTGGCGGGCGCCGACGTGCCAGCGAAAGCGAAGATCGAGGGGCGCGACGTGTGGCCGATCTTGGCGCGCGCCAAGGAGAAACCGGCGGACCCGATCCTCTACTGGAACGTCGGCAGTAGGCACGCAGTGGTGGCCGATGGCTGGAAGCTGATCGTCAATGCGAAGAACCAGAAGGTCGAACTCTACGAAATGCGCAATGAAAAACTCGATCGCGCGGACGATCCCAATCGCGCCAAGCTCGTCCACATGGAGGGCCTCTTGAAGAAGCAACGCATGCTTGATCCGAAGTAGAGCATACGATCCGTGTGCGGTCACGGTATCGCCATTACCTCGGCAGGCGTCATGACCGTGATGTTTGTGAATCGCTGAAAGTCCTGCTTGTTGAACGTCAAGAGATGCGAGATGCCGTGCACGACCATGGCGGCGACGAGGTGTGTGTCGTGTGCGTTCTTGCCGACGACGGCGTGAGCGCCGACCAGGTTTTCCCATTGGCCATAGACATGTGGTGTTTCATCGAGAAGGATCAAGATGCGCCGTAGTTTGCCAATCTCGTTCTGCACCTGAAGCACGGTAAATCCGAGGCCATTGACGCCTAGCGGACGGGTTGCGACAGCCCAGAACTCGTAAAGGTTCTGCGGCACCATGAAAAGGTCTTCCTTCTTGTGCAGCAAGCCGGTCGTCGCGTCCATCGCAACCTGATGCTGCGGATCTGTCGTATGAGCGAGGCGAAGCAAGATGTTGGAGTCGACGAGGATCTTCATTCGCCCCGCCCCTCATAAATACTCTCTCGGCTGACGTCAAGCACCACATCCACACGCGGGTGGCTTTCCACCCATTCCAGAAGTTCTTTCAACCGCTGTTCGTGGGTCAGTTCCTGCGCGTACTCGGCCATGGGCTCTTGGCGCAAACCTTGTTCGACGAGATCTAACGCCAGGCTCGCAACATCTCGCCCCTGGGACCGGGCACGGGCTTGCAGTTCTTGTTCGAGTACGTCAGGCATCATCAGCGTGATGGTCGCCATGCTCCATCTCCTTTCTTCTCACTATACCGGTGCTCGTTTTTGATTACAAGCACTCCGCTTTGCCCTCATCAATCGCCCACACATGGCCCCAATGGGAGAGCTCGCATGCACAGTCGTCGTCACGCCGTCGGTTTGAACACCAGCATCGCCAGCGGCGGCAGCGTCACGTTCAACAGGTGCGAGCGGTTGTGCCAGGGGATCGACGCGGCGGCCACGCAACCCAGGTTGCCGATCCCGCTGCCGCCATAAATTGGCGCATCGCTGTTGAGGATTTCCCGCCACTGGCCGCCCCAGGGGACGCCGATGCGATAATCATAGCGCGGCATCGACGTCAGATTGCAGACGACGACGAGAAAATCATTGGCGATCTTGCCCTCGCGCAGGAAGCTCACGACGCCCTGCTCGAAGTCGTGGCAATCGATCCACTCGAAGCCGCTTGATGTGCAATCAGTTTGATGTAACGCCGGCTCGCCACGGTAGCAGGTGTTGAGATCGCGCACCCAGCGTTGCAGGCCACGATGCTGCGGATCGTCCAGCCAGCGCCAGTCGAGACTCTCGTCGTGGTTCCATTCCTGCCATTGGCCAAACTCGCCCCCCATGAAGAGCAGCTTCTTGCCGGGCTGGGCGTACATGTAGCCGTACAGAAGCCGCAGGTTGGCGAATCGCTGCCAGACGTCGCCGGGCATCTTGGCGAGCAGCGCTTGTTTGCCGTGAACGACTTCATCGTGCGAGAGCGGAAGGATGAAATTCTCGGTGAAGGCGTAAAGCGAGCGGAAGGTCAGCTTGTTGTGATGGAATTTGCGATGGACCGGCTCGTGTGCGAAGTACGACAGCGTATCATGCATCCAGCCCATGTCCCACTTCAGGCCGAAGCCGAGGCCGCCCAGGTATGTTGGCCGCGCGACCATCGGCCACGACGTCGATTCCTCGGCGAAAGTGATGGTGTCGGGGAACTCGCCATACACACGCTCGTTGAGCCGGCGCAGGAACGTGACGGCCTCGAGGGTCTCGCGGCCGCCATATTGATTCGGGATCCATTCACCGTCCTTGCGCGCGTAATCGAGGTAGAGCATGGACGCGACGGCATC
>SYHD01000324.1 GCA_005799265.1 Planctomycetia bacterium
ATCGTCTACGAAGCGCTCGGCATCCCCGCCGACCTGTTCACGCCGATCTTCGCGATTGCCCGCGTCGCCGGCTGGCTCGCCCACTGGCTGGAGCAGATGCAGAACAACCGCATCTATCGCCCGGAGCAAATCTACGTCGGCAAGAACAACGTGCCGTACGTGCCGCTGGCGAAGCGGGTGTGAGGTTTAGCTGCAACGCCGAAATTGTACAACGGCGGGTGAAGTGCCATGGAACTCATCGTTCTCATCGAGCCAAGTAACGGCATTAATCCGGGCCACGTGACAATTGGCCAGGAATCGGTCGAGGGCGTAACGAAGTTTTTTGGATTCCATTTTGATCCTGACGAATTGCCTGCCGAATTTCGGCCGCCGGAACGATGGCAGGAATACCTATTCTTGAACAAAACTCTCGGCCACGTCCGCGATGATATGAGGTACGTGCACGGTTTGCGTAGCGACGAGACAAGCAAGTTTTTTGAGAAACGTGCCGTTTGTGACACAGGCGTGGAAACCGTGATTCCAGCTCGCGCGGATTGGGACAGCTTCGCGGATTATTCGTTCAGCCCAGACGACTTCCATTCCGATGCCGATCCATGTTACAATTGTGTGACATGGGCGACGATGATTGGCAACAAGGTGATCCCAGGCTTTCTTAGGCCGGTTCGGCAAGGGCGAATGAAGTTAATCGTGAAGCAGATTCGGGCTGGGACTGGCAAAACGGGAGACCACGATGGATAACCGAATCACGAAACTGTCACGCGACCCGTTTTATGCCGCTTCGGCCAATGGAGTCCGGCTCGTCGTCGATACGCCGACCGGCGACATTTTGATGGGTAGCGCTGGGTTACGCGCATGGAAAGGCCTGGTATTTTCGTTGATACCGGCGCCAACCGGCAGCATTCTCAAGCTGCAATACCGCGATATCACAATCGAAGTCGGCTCGACGGAGGACATCGTTGAAGTCGCGAAATGGGTAGAGGACGTCAATCGGTTTCTGGCGACGAAAAGAGCCGCCTCCGGAATCGAATTGAACGGGAGTGAGCAAGGGCGTCAAGAAGGCAGCATTGCATCCACAGAGCAAATAACGCGTGTCCTTTAAGTACGTCGCTGCGAAGGAAAGTGCATGTCTCATCTGGAAGAACTGCTCGTCGAATACTATGAGTGGCTCGGTCACGTCGTCGTCTGCAATAGACATGTCGGCAAACGTGCACGCGGAGGCTATGAGATGGAACTTGATGTCGTAGCATACGACCCGCGCGCAAACTACCTTTTGCATATTGAGCCGTCACTGGACGCTCAATCATGGGCGAAACGCGAGGCACGTTTCATCAAAAAATTTGCCGCAGGGCGGAAGTACATTTTGAGCGACTTGTTTGACTGGTTACCATCCACTACGCCCTTGAAGCAACTCGCGATTCTCATTAGTGCTCCGCCGACACGAACGCTTGCAGGTACCGAAGTGCGGACCGTGGACGAGTTCATTGGCGAAATCCGACGACAGGTGTTCAGTTGCGGCATGGCCGCGAAAGCCGCGATTCCAGAGCAATACCCCCTGTTACGTACAATCCAACTTGTCGTGTGCGGTTATTATCGGGTCGTAAGCAGCGATCCGACATCGGATTAGTTGTTATGGCGTTCAGAAGTTCTCATTCGGAACCACACTCATGCTCGACCCCCAATACATCCGCGACAACCTTGCCGCCGTCAAAGCCAATTGCCAGAACCGCAACGTCACGGCCGACGTTGATCGCGTCGTCGCGATCGATGACGAACGCAAGCGGCTCATCTCGGCGATGCAGGTCAAACAGCAAGAAGCCAACGACACGGCCAAGAAGGTCGGCCCCGAGAAAGATCCCACCAAGAAGCAGGAACTGATCGCGCGCGGCAAGCAGTTGCGCGAGGAGGTCGGCCAGTTCGACGCTCAGCTCAAGCAAGTCGAAGTCGATTTGAAAGCCGTCGTCAGCACCATTCCGAACATGACGCATCCGGCGGCGCCGATCGGGGCGCTTCCTGAGGACAACAAGGTCATCAAGACATGGGGCGAGCCGACCAAGTTCGACTTCAAGGCGAAGGACCACGTAACCATCGCCGAGGCGCTCGATCTCGTCGATTTTGAGGCGGGGTCGGCCGTCGCGGGGCAGAAGTTCTACTTCCTCAAGAACGAAGCGGTGCTGCTCGAACTCGCGCTCATCCATTACGCTTTCGACACGTTGCTCAAGCATGGCTACACGCCGATCATCACGCCGGATTTGGCCCGCGTCGATGTGCTCGAAGGCATTGGCTTCATGCCGCGCGGCGAGGGGACGCAGATTTACTCGATCGCGAACAGCGACCTGTGCCTGATCGCAACGGCGGAGATCACGCTCGGCGGCATGCATCGCGACCAGATCATGGACGAGGTGAAGCTGCCGCTCAAGTACGTCGGGCTGTCGCACTGTTTCCGCACCGAAGCCGGGGCGCCGGGGCGCGACACGCGCGGGCTTTATCGCGTGCATCAGTTCACGAAGGTCGAGATGTTTGCGTTTTGTGTGCCGGAGCAATCGGATGCGATCCACGAGGAGATTCGCGAGATCGAGGAATCGATCTTCCAGGGGTTGAAATTGCCGTATCACGTCATCGACACGTGTACCGGCGACCTCGGCGGGCCGGCGTATCGCAAGTACGATCTCGAAGCGTGGATGCCCGGCCGCGGCAAGGACGGCGAGTACGGCGAGGTCACGAGCACCTCGAATTGCACCGACTTCCAGGCACGCCGGCTCAACATCCGTTACAAAAGCCCCAAACACAAGGGAACGCGTTTCGTGCATACGCTTAACGGCACTGCGGTCGCAGTGAGCCGCTGCCTGGTCGCGCTGCTCGAGAATTATCAACAGGCGGACGGCAGCGTCGTGATCCCGGAAGTGCTGCGCGTCTGGATGGGCGGCCGCGAACGGATTGCACGCAAGTGATCAGGTCGGCTCACCATGCACTTTACCCATTTTCTCGGTAAATTGGCGAATGTCGGCTCACGTCGGTAATCTTCCCATCTCACCGCATCCGATGAATGCAATGTGAATTGCCCTGTGCAAATTGCGTATCCCGCCAATTCCGAGCGCTGAGGCGCCTCGGCTCGCCAGCCGCAAGTTCCCGTGGGACCAACAACGGAGTGTTGTCCATGAGACGTTCGTCTTCCCCCAAACGTGAGCGCAAGAATCCGTTTCACAAACGGACGATGCTGCGCTGTGAGCGGCTCGAAGATCGTTCACTCATGAGCTGCAACGTCATCAGCGGGTTCGTCTACTATGACATCAATAACGACGGGCTGTATCAGCCGCAGACAGAGTCGCCGATCGCGAACAGCACCATTCAATTGCGCAACGCCAGCAACGTCGTCGTCGGCATCACGACGACCGACGCCAACGGCTCCTATGCGTTCGACGCGGATTTGTCCAAGCCAGATAGAGCGGTGTCGTTGACGAAAACCGTCACGTTTCCGACGACGCAAACGAACTTCAATTTGCAACGCAGCCTTGAGCAATTCAATCCCAACTTGGGCGCACTGGAGTCGATCGAGATCACGCACGCCGGCTCGATCACCAGCGAGATCAAGGTCGAGAACGTGAGCACCGCGTCGGGTTCCACCATCACCGGCACCGTCTCCGGCAACATGACGCTCACGGCGCCCGGCGTCAGTAACACGCTAGGCATCAGCGGGCAGGCCGGCTCGTTTCAGGCCCAAATCTATGACGGCTTGACCGATTTCGGCGGCACCAGCGGCGCCTCATTCGGCCAAAAAACCGCCGGCGGCACCAGCACCATCACCCTTTCAGGCAGCGCCATCAACGCCTACATTGGCACCGGCACTGTTGTCATCAACGAAGTTGCCGTCGCCACCTCCGACGCCGCGGGCGGCGGCAACATCGATACGCAGATCCGCAGCACGGCGACCTCCACCATCACGGTCGTCTATCATTACAAGGTCCCTGAATGCCTCGACCCGGGCGACTACAAGATCATCCAGACTGCCCAGCCCGCCACCTTCTTCGACGGCAAAGAATCCAGGGATGGCACGGTCATCCCGAATACGATCGGCACCGATTTCATCAATGTGACGCTCGACGACACGGATCTCGAAAACAACGACTTCGGCGAATTGAAGTCAGCGCGCCTCTCCGGCCACGTCTGGTACGACGAGAACGACGACGGCATCCGCCAGAACACCGAAGCCCTGATCCCTGGCACGATTATCACGCTGCAAACCGCAGCCGGGCCGCCGCTGCAAACCATGACCGACGCCAACGGCTTCTACGAGTTCACCGGTCTCGATCCGGGCACGTACACGATCAAGGAGACACAGCCGGCGAACTACCTCGATGGCTTCGACAACGCCGGCACGGAAGGTGGCACCGTCGTGGACGATCCGGCCGAGGACCAGATTCGGAACATCATACTCGCCGCCGGCGACAATTCGCAGGACAACGACTTCGGCGAAATCCTTCCCGCGAGCCTGGCCGGATACGTCTACTACGATGCCAACAACAACGGCCTCTTCGAGACAAGCGAATCCGCGATCGCCAGTGTCACGGTCGAGTTGGCCGGGTTCGACGACCACGGCCCCGTCAGCCTCACGACGACGACCAATGCCGCCGGCAAATACGAGTTCACAAACCTGCGGCCCGGCACTTACGCCATCTCGGAAACGCAGCCCGCCGGCTACGACGACGGCCAGGACACCATCGGCACGCAGGGCGGCACGACCGACAACGACGTGTTCAGCGCCATCGAACTCGCGGCGGGCGTGAACGGCGTCAACAACAACTTCGGCGAGATCAGGCCCGACCGTCCAGACGATCCGTTGCCCAGGAACGTGCTGCCGTTCGGCACGCTGCCGGTCTATACCAAGGCCCAGCTCACCGCAATTCCCATCCCCGTGAGCGCCATGAACCCGGCGATACGCGAATACCTCGCCCTGCTCGTGGGCACGTCCGTGACGCTGACCAACCATCAGCCGACCACCGCCGAGGCGGTCGCGGCCGTGCAGCAGATCCAGAACGCTCCGACCCAGTCCGAGCTGGTAGAGCAGCTCTGGAACAGCGACGCCCATCGCGCGATCCAGGCGGAGTCGCTGTACCAGTCGGTCTTCGATCGGGCGCCAAGCGACGCGGAGAAAGCCGGCACGATCCAGACCTTGCGGAACGGCGTCAGCGAACTGGAGATCAAGGAGCAATTGTTCGTTTCACTTGATTATCAGCAACTGCATCCGACGACGCTCAACCTCGCAGAGGCCCTTTACGCCGACATTCTCAACGTGATCCCTGGCACGCAATCGACGCAGTCGCTCTTGCAGTCCATGGACAACGCCACGCTGCAGGACGTCGTCCACGACCTGCTGACATCGGATGCGTCGCTGGCGAACCTGATCGACGCTGCCTACCATCTGACGCTCCGCCGCGCCGCGACTGCGACGGAGATCAGCACCTGGAAGACGCCGATCAAGAACGGCACGATAACGCTCGACGATCTCGCGCAGCGTCTGTTGAATTCGCAGGAGTTCTACGAGCTGGTGTTAGCGAACGTTCGCTAGGGCGATTGAATGGGATGATCCGATTCGCTTCAGGTTAAGTGTCATCGTAGTCATCACGCGGAGCGTGATGACTACGATGGCCCTGTCTGAAGCCACAATGAATCGATCAAGAACCAACGTGCGGATGATACTCTGTATCGTCCGCACGTTTTTTTTGCGCTGCACGGCCTGTCCGGATTCTGTGGAACGTGACGATTATTCGGGCCAGAAAGGCGAATCGGAAAAAGCCGCGTCTGCGCAAGCTGTGGAATTTGCGAGCGGATCTTGGCGTTGGCCTGGCGATGACGATGCAAAGGAATCAGTTCGAGCCGGGAATTCGGCCGATGTTGTGAACGAAGGCTTGGCCCCGTGCGCAGGCACGAAAATGAGGGTGCATGCGAGTCTGAGTGTGATCAAGGACGCATACGAGCGGACATCAGGGAGTGGGCACTCCCATCCACGGAGGGGATATCCATGAAGGCGCTTCTCAAGGGCGGGCTGTTTCTGACGTTGGGGTGGTTCGCGCATCGCGCGGGCGGTCAGGAAGTTCAATGGCGTGCCGTGACGCCGAATCAAGCGAATCCGATCGTCGTCGCATTTCCACCGACCGGCGCCGCACCGGGCAATACGGGCATGCGCGGCGTGAGTCTAAGCCAGCCTGTGCCTTTGGGGTCGGCGCCGGACAACGGAGCGTCTCGTCCCGTCGTGCGCGGTCAGGGGCCCGATCCGCTCATCCTGCAACCATTGCCCACAATCGAACTCGGCGACAAGGAGAAACCGCCGGTCAACCTGGACATCCAGGCGAAGGAACTGAAGCCGCTCCCCAAGGGGGACGGTGGCGACAAGAACAAGCCGCGGCCGATGCCGAAAGGAGGCGGTTTCACGCCGCCGCCGCCGACGATCGTGACCAGTCCGGTGTTCGAACCGCTCGGCCTGGACTCCGATGATTCGTGCGTGGGCGATTTGTGCAGGCCCGGCCGCGGCAAAGGCCGAGCCAGCTACTGGAACGACCTCGGCTACTGCCCGCCGCGCGCCCGCGCCTGGACCAACGCCGAATACATGATGTGGTTTCAGAAGGCGCAGAACGTGCCAGCGCTCATCACCTCGAGTCCGGCGGGGACGACCGCAGCCCAGATCGGCGTCCTCCCGGCGGCACAGATTGACTACAACCGCGTGCCAGAGCACATGCACAGCGGCGGACGATTCAGCGGCGGCTGGTGGTCCTCACATTTCAACAATATTGGCTTCGACACCAGCTTCTTCTTCTTGGGTCAATTGAATACCTCGAATTCCTTCTCCAGCGATGGCCAACGCTTGTACGCCCGCCCGTTCCATGACGTTACGACGAGCCCAGCGAAGGAGAATTCGGAGCCTTTTTCCACAGCCACGCGGACCGGACTGGCGACCATCGACACCTACAGTTCGCTCTGGAGCATCGACTTCAATGTCCGGCGCAAATGGTGGTGCAAACCAAATGGTTGGGTCGATCTCCTGGGCGGTTATCGGAACGTCAATTTGCGCGAAGGTCTCAACATCTCCGAGGACTTCACCGTCTTGTCGGGTGATCCTTCCTCGGCCACGCCGGGCACGCGTTTCACGGAATACGAAAGCTTCAAGACACACAACACGTTTCACGGCAGCCAGATCGGCCTGCAAGGCGAATGGCGTTGCCACAACCGCTGGACCCTGGGCCTTACCTCGAAGGTCGCGATGGGCACGATGACACAGGTTGTCGACATTAGCGGCTCGACGACCATCGCAGGCGCGACCGCGCCGGGCGCTCTGCTAACCTCCCAGACGAACATCGGTCGTTACACCCAAAATCGTTTCGCGGTCGTGCCGGAGGTCGGCTTCAAACTGGGTTATGACCTCTCCGACCATTGGCGTCTCTACGCTGGCTACGAGTTCCTCTACATCAGCAGCGTGGCTCGCGCCGCCGAACAGATCGACACCAGCATCAATCAATCCTACCGTCCCTTTGTCGGAGGCAATACCGGCGAACGACGCCCCGCAGTTCTGTTTCGCACGACTGACTACTGGGCCCAAGGCCTGAACTTCGGCATGCAATATAGCTGGTGAGCGCCGATCCCGCAGAAACGTACAAACGCCCGGCTCACAACCGGGCGTTTCTTTTTGACGGTGCACCGCGAAGATTCAACAATGCTTATCACGAAAGGACGAAAACACGAAACAAGAACACGGATGATTTTTTTCGTGTTTTCGTCCTTTCGTGCTTTCGTGATTGAATTTGTAACGCGGATACGCCGCGCCAAATCCCCGTGTTTCATCTCGTCTGAGCGGCGGCCATGAGCGCCGCCGCCACCGCATCCGCCAGGCATTTGCCTCGTCGCGTCAGCCGCACGTTGATCCCGTCATCGTGCAGTATCCCCTCGGCGGCGAGCTCGACGATTTTCGCACCGACCAAGGCGTCGAGCTGAAACGTCGTTTGCTGAAAGAATGCATCGCGCTCAATGCCGACGGCGCGTCGGAGCTGCACCACCAGCGTTTCGATAGCGCGTTCGCGCGGTTCGAGACGCTCGGATTGGAACGTCGGCGTCTGGTCGTTCAAGAGACGCCGGATGTAGGTACGCACATCGCGTGTGTTCAGCTCGCGCACGCCGCCGACGTAGCGCGCGGCGCCGACGCCGAAGCCAAAGTGTGCGTGATTCGCCCAGTACATCTGATTGTGCCGGCAGCGAAAACCGGGGCGAGCGAAATTCGAGATTTCGTAATGCTCGAAGCCCGCTCCTTCGAGAGCGTCCATGGCGTGGACGTAGAATTGATACTCGGTCTCCTCGTCGAGCGCCTCCACCTGCCGGCGTTCGCGCTGCTTCCAAAGACGCGTCCCCTTTTCGTAGGTCAAGCCATACGTCGCGATGTGGACTGGTCCCAGGCCGAGCGCCCGTTTCAAGTCGGCGCTCCAGACCGCCAACGATTGTTCCGGCACGCCGAAGATCAGGTCGAGAGACACGTTCGCAATGCGCGGCCTGATGAAATCCAGCACGCGCGGTACGTCGGCCGGCTGATGATCGCGCTCCAGAATCTGCAGCAGCCGCGGTTCAAACGATTGCACGCCGAGGCTGAGACGATTGACGCCAAACGCGCGTAGCAATTCGATCTTGTCGGCATCGAGTCGGCTCGGATTTGCTTCGACAGAGAATTCATGACCAGGCAAGAGGGGCAACCAGCGCGTCACCATGCGCAGCAACCGTTCCAGAGGCTGATGCGCCAGATAGGTGGGCGTGCCGCCGCCAAAGAAGAGCGTCTCGATCGGGCGAGGCGCTTCCAGACCCGCGAGTTCGATTTCCAGCGCGTCGAGGTACGCGTCGATTTGTTCATCGTGCCCGACGGCGACCGCGAAATCGCAATACCCGCAATGATGGGCGCAGAACGGCACGTGCACATAGGCGGCGCGAGGCCAAAGCCAAGGTGGACATTCTGTCATGATAAAGGGAATTGTATCCCATCTGTCGCTTGGCGTTCGCGTGACAGCGCGTGATTGCAGTCCCCAGATCAGTACGCCGCGACAGCTTTGAATTCAGGCTGCACCACTTCGACGAATTGCACGACATCCTTGCGAATTTCGCATTCGATGTTGTTCTGCTCGAGCCACTCGCGCACCTGGAATTCGATGAGGTCCTCGCGAATGCCCTGTTCGCTTTGCACCAGCAGGTTGACTTCGCAGACGATGTCGCCTTCTTTTTCAAGTAGTTCGATGATGTTGGCGCGAACCGCTTCCAGCTGGAGCGGATCGAGCCGCAAATGCAACTCGACCCGTTTGAGGACGTTGTCCGTGAATTTCCGGTGATCGTGCAGATACTGGTGCACGCGCTGAATATGGTTGACGACTCGGAAACGGCGGCGGAAGATTTCCAGCGACACTTTTGGGCCCGTCACATGCGCGATTTTCTCGGCGACGACGACCTGAATGCCGCCGCCGAACAGATAAGAATGGAAGTTTGGACGAAAGCTCAGCGCATCGGATTTTCGCCCCACGAGCGTGTAGCCCATCTCGTTGAGAACGGCGGTAGCCTTGCCGAAAAACTGGTCGCGCTGGGAAAAAGGCATGGTCTGCGTCTCGCGGCGCAGATGAAAGGTGGCCACGAATAGCCAGGTAATCATGCCGCACACGCAGCCGATGCTGAGGTTGTGCACGCTGCTCCAATCCCCACCGCGCAGCCAGGCGGTCACGTGGGCACTCAATAGCGTGGCGCCAATCAAGAGGACAAAGGTCAGCAGCGTCACCAGAGTGAAACGAAAAACACCCGTTGCAATCGTGCGAGCGTTGAAGGCCATGGTGCACCTGAAAGCATTGCCAGAATTAGAGTCTTCCTAACTCTAGCTCGCAATTTCGCTCCAGGCCGAGAATTAAGACATTCTCACGAAGCTCGCTCTGAAAGTGAACCACGGGGGGCACGGGGAACACGGGGGAATACCCGCAAAAACACAGGGAAATCGCGGTGCAACGCCGCCTCCCAACGCAAATCTGTTCGACAATCGCGACTGAGTCTTTTCTCTGGCCTATCCCCGTGTCCCCCGTGCTCCCCGTGGTTCACTTTCTACGGAGCCTACTTCGCCAATTCCTTGCGCAGCAGCGCCAGCACGTCTGCGGAATCAGGCTCCACGTCGGCAGCGAAGCGCGCGATTATCGAGCCGTCGCGGCCGATGATGAACTTCTCGAAATTCCATTTCACGTCGCCTGGCTTTTGCGGATTCGCCTCTTTCGAGGTCAGGAACTTGTACAGAGGCGCAGCGTCTTTGCCCAAGATGCTCACCTTGCTGAAGAGGTCAAATTCCACGCCGTAACTCTTCTTGGCGAACTTCTTGATCGCCGCATCGTTGCCAGGCTCTTGGCCGCCGAAGTCGTTGCACGGGAAAGCCAGGATCGCGAGTCCGTCCTTGGCGTACTTGGCGTGCAGCGCTTGCATGGCCTTGTACTGGTCGGTGTAGCCGCATTCGCTGGCGACGTTCACGATGAGGATGACTTTGCCCTTGTACTTGGCCAGATCGACCTTTTGGCCGTCGATGGTGGTGACCTGGAACGAGTAGATGGTCTTCTTCGCGGCGCCAGTGTTTTGCGCGGTGGCCATGGTGGGAAGGCTCCAAACGAGAGCGAGCGTGAGGATAAGGGGAATGCGCATGTTTCACCAACCTTTCATCAATGGGAAAGATAAGGGGGAACGATTGGTACGCTCAAGACGAGGATGCCGAATGGGTGGTCATCTTTGCCTGCTATTTTGTGTGCGTACGCCCGGAACTACTTCTGTTCTTCATAATAGAATATTCCGATTTTTCCGAATGTAATAGGTACGAGGCGAATGCACGAAATGACGATAATACCGCTGGCGCAATCAAGACGCCCGGTGTCCTACGGTCAGTGCCAAGCAGGAAATGGACTCGCCAATCCTCGCTAGGTCTCGCAAACGGTGACGAAAAACGACGAAAATTACGTCGCTTTTCACTCTTGCAATGACCGTAGCACACAGGAAAAACACGGGATTCGCTGGAAATTCCCGATGGCTTCGTCGGTTCGTGCAAGCTTCCGCGTTTCAAGGTAAGCGAGTGCTCGGTTCTCGTGGAATCGAATGGATTTGGTCGAAAAAAAGGAGTCGGCGTGATGCTGTATACCATGTGGAAAGTGCTTGCTGGCACAACGCTATCTAGCGTGGCGTTGCTTGGCCTGGTCTATTCGACTATCGGGCAGGAAATGCGGATTCCAGTCTTGGACCTGACGGCGCCGGCGATCAAGCCCGCCTTGTTTGCGGAGCTCCCGGCGAACAAGCAGACCGTGCCCATCCTCGCGCAGCAGCCGGTGGCGCCGAATTTGCCTGCGCCGCCATCCGGAATACCACCGACGATTGCCGAGACGCCACCTCCGTCGGTACCGACGTCGAACTCGGCGGACGAGTTCAAGGCGCGCATCGAAAGCCTCGAGCGGAAAAATCAAGATCTGCTCGAAGCGCTGAAGGGCCTACAAAACGCCTCCCCTCCCGCGCAGCCCTCGACCCCCACGGACACCAATGGCGGCGTCCTGAGCACCAACGACGTCAAGAAGATCGTCGGCGATTACATGGCCACGCGGGAAGAACAGGCCAAGCAGGCGGACGCCGTCAAGGTCCAAGACCCGCCGCGTTTCATCGTCGGCAAGCAGCTCGGCCTCACCGGAGCCTTCACGCAAGGGGGAGTGGGGTCGGGCAACTCGCAAATGTGGTTCGATACCGCCGACAAGGCGTTCCGCCTCCACGTTGGCGCCCGCATCCAGCCTGACGTGGTGTTCGGCGCAAAAGCCCGCAGCGACAGCGGCAACGATATCGAGCAGGGCAAAGGCGGCACCGGCCCGTTCCTGGAAGGCTTCAACTTCCGCCGCGCCCGGCTCGAAATGGACGGCTGGTTGTACGACAACATCGACTTCTTCGTCGAATTTGACTGGGCCAACACGCCGTTCAATACCGGTGTCACTTCAGCCATAAAAACCGCGGCAGGAACGCCGACAGGCCAGCAACCGTTCACCAACATCCTCAACGCGCCCGCGCCGACCGACGTGTGGGCTGGCGTCAACAATATCCCCTACGTCGGCATGGTCCGCTTCGGCAATCTCAAGCCTGTCATCGGCCTGGACCACTTGACGAGCTCCCGTTACCTGGATTTCATGGAACGTAGTATTGGGTTCGACCAGTATTATAATCGCAACAACGGTTTCGAACCGGGCTTCCTGATCGCCAACAATACCGCCGATGAGCGTCTCACCTGGGCTTTTAGCGCGACCAGGACCAGCAACGGGCCCTTTGCCTATAACCAGGGCGGCGGGGGCTGGGACTACACTGGTCGTCTCACGTGGCTGCCCTATTACGAAGACAACGGCAGGCGCATGATCCATCTCGGCCTGGGCGCCAAGCAACAGCAACTGGACGAAAGTACCGGGTTGCCTTTGGCGCATTTCAATGGCCGCTGGCTCCTGCGCAACTCTCAGTCAGGCTTCCAGAACGTGACCTCTACCGTGCTTCTTGTCGGTAAGGATCAACAGATCATTCAACCCGAACTCTTTGTCAACATGGGGCCCCTGAGCGTCCAGGCGGAATACCTTGGCAGCCGGGTTTCCGGGGTCACGCGATATAGCAACCAAGTTGTCGAAAAGGTGACGATTGCCTCGACCAACTATGTCAGCCACGCGGCCTATGTCCAGGCCATGTATTTCCTGACCGGCGAACACCGACCCTACGGCAAGACCTACACGCACGGCTCCGGCCCCGCGCCGACGCGCGTCGTGCCCAACCGCAATTTCTTCTGGGTGGCCGGTCAAGGCGGCAACGGCAATCCGTTCAGCTGCGGCGCCTGGCAGATTGGCGCACGCTACAATTACGCCACGCTCAACGATGGCGTTATCAACGGCGGCACCGTCCACGAACTCACCGTGGGCCTGAACTGGTTCCTGAACCCGAACATCAAATACCAGTGGAACTATGACATCGGCCATCGCGACCTCAGCGCCGCCGGCGGCAACAGCAACGGCTACTTCCAGGGATTCGGGATGCGTATGGCTCTCGACTTCTAGGGCACGAATTTGCTCCGGGGCTGCCGTGTAACGTGCAAGATCCGTGACCCCAGCACGGACGCTTGTCACACTTTATTTTTCAGCGATGGCTCAAACTGAATTCAGAAAGGAATGTCCTCATGAAAACGCGTATCCTCACTGGCCTCCTTATGGCACTGGCAATGGGGCTCGCCTGGCAAAGCGCTAATGGGCAGCACCACCTCAAACACCCCAGCGGGATCACCTGCGAACCCGGCTTCAAGATCGTCGAAGAAATCGTCATGCAGGATGTCGAACGCTACGTCGTCAAGCTCGTTCCCGTCATTCCGAAAAAATGGGTCTACGACTGGGTGGACGACCCCTTCGCCATCCAGGACAGCAAGCACGGCCAATGTTCGCAAGCGTACGGACCGTACTGTCGCAAGCAACTCGTCAAGATGCAGGTTGATAACCCGTGCCTGGCAACGACGAAGGCCGTGACGGAAAAGATCGTCGAACGCGTGCCCGTGACCGTCTACCGCCAGGTGCCGATCGGGTCGCCGAACATCGAGACCATTCCGACCAAGCCGAAGTCGCAGCCGAAATAGGCGCGAAGCGTTTGCCGCATGCAGCGAATCGGGATCAGGAAAGAACCCAGGCCGTGCCCACCACGTGGGCACGGCCTTCTTTTTTTTCGCCTTGAGCGGCGCGAAAACCGGGTATAATAGTTCTTTCCCCCTAGCCTTGTGAGACGAACACATGCGCTATGACGCCGACTACGACGATTATACCCCACCCGCGCGGCGGGGGCCGGTGCAGCATCCGACCACCATGGGGATGATCGGTTTCATCCTGTCGATCGTCTCGCTCGGCTTGCTCTTGGTCGTGGTCGTACTCTGGATGGCTCTCAAGCAGGAAAATCAACAGCAGGAAGTGCAACAGCGCACCCGGCTTATCTTGTACTGGTTCGGCATCCTCGACATCGTGAGCTTGTTCATGGCCCTGGCCGCGATTCTCTTCAGCGCGCGCGGCCTGGCGCCGAGCAACCCGCTCTACCGCGGCTGGTCGATCGCGGGATTGGCGCTGGGCATTCTCGAAGTCATTGTGACGATTATCTTCGGCATGTTCATGGGCCTGGCCATCCTGTGTTTCGAGCTGCTCCGCAATCGAGGCGGCCCCTGAGTCGCCGCCTTTCGTTTAGCGGTCGCAGTGAAGCGCCCTTCGATCGGCGCTGCAACGCGAGCCCTAAACGAAAGACGGCCGGAAAGCCCCCATGAATCCGATCATCTTCGCGCTGCGCCATCCGATCACCGTCATGGTCCTCCTCGTCGGACTCGTCGTCGGCAGTGGGATCGCCATGTGGCGCATGAAGGTCGACATCTTCCCGCAGCTCAACCTGCCCGTCATTTACGTCTGCCAACCCTACGGCGGCATGGACCCCGCGCAGATGGAAGGGCTCATCACCAACTACTACGAGTATCACTTCCTGTACATCTCCGGCATTCACCACGTCGAATCGAAGAATATCCAGGGCGTGGCGATGATGAAGCTCTACTTCCATCCCGGCACGGACATGTCGCAGGCGATCGCCGAGACGATCCAGTACGTCAATCGCTCGCGCGCCTTCATGCCGCCGGGGACCGTGCCGCCCTTCGTCATGCGCTTTGACACCGGCAGCGTGCCTGTCGGTTATCTGGTTCTGTCGAGCGAATCGAAGACCGTGGGCGAGATCCAGGACAAGGCGCTCTTCCAGGTGCGGCCGATGTTCTCGCACCTGCCCGGCGTGTCGGCGCCGCCGCCATTTGGCGCCAGCGTGCGCACCGTTGTCATTCGTGTCGACCCCGATAACCTGCGCAAATATAGCGTGACGCCGGAGGAGGTGGTGTCGGCCTTGACGGCGGGCAATACGATCACGCCGTCGGGCAACATCCGCGTCAAGGACATGATGCCGCTCGTGCCGTCGAATGCGATGGTGGTGCACGCCAGCGAACTCGGCAATATCCCGATCAAGCCCGGGGCCAATATCTATCTGCGCGACCTGGGCGTCATCGAAGATCCCTCGACCGACATCACCACGGGGTACGCCCTCGTCAACGGCAAGCGCGCGGTCTACATCCTGGTGACGAAACGGGCCGACGCCTCGACGCTGTCCGTCGTCAAGGCGGTGCGCCAGAACCTCAAGAAGATGCAGGACGCCCTGCCCGACGACATCAAGGTCAGCTTCGAGTTCGATCAATCGCCGTATGTCACGCGCTCGATGTGGAACGTCGGCATCGAGGGATTGCTCGGCGCCGTGCTGACCGGGCTGATGGTTTTCGTCTTTCTGCGCGACTGGCGCAGCGTCATCGTCGTCGTGCTCAATATCCCGCTCGCGCTGCTCGGCGCCATCGTCGCGCTGTGGCTCACTGGACAGACGATCAACCTGATGACGCTCGGCGGTCTG
>SYHD01000325.1 GCA_005799265.1 Planctomycetia bacterium
CGAAGCAAGCCGCGGGCAAGAAACGCATGAAGATGGTGGGCCAGGTCGATATACCGCAGGAGGCGTTCTTGGCAGTGCTGGAGTCGGATCAGTGATATAATTGAGGTGATTTCCTCTATCGCGAAAGGAACGACCATGTCGATTCTCATTCCGACGAATTCAACACCGGCGGGCGTGTTTCAATCGCATTTCGGCGCTGTCCCCGGGACGCAAGACGCCAAGGCGGAGTGCGAGAAGTGGGAATTCCTGTGCGGCGCGCTGCTTATTGAACGCGAGCGGTTGCGTGAAGCGTTGGAAAAGGCGCGCCTGGAACAAATCATGCGCGAATGGGATGCAGTCCCGATTCCCCCCACTTGGGAGGACGTCTGCGCACAAGCTGAGCGATCAACGTCGATAGACCAGATCATCGCTGAAATGGATAAGGAATTGGAGGCTGAGAAATGAGTGGCGCTCAACCCAAGCCTTTCGATTTCCAGTACGGTGTCGACGTGCCGGCATAGATCCAGGCAATCCAGGCCGTTGCAAAAGACGCAGGCTTTTTCAAGCAGTTCGTCAGGGCCTTCAAGGAAGCCGTGCATCGAATGCGAACCGATCCGCATGGTTGGGGTGACCCCTTATATCGATCGAAATACGTTGATGCCGTTGCGTGCCGCGGTCTGATTAGGCCCTTTGTGTTTCACTACGTCATCTATGAAGCAGCTCACGGCGTGATGCTGTTAAACGTTCAACTCTTCACCGATTTTGGTTGAATTAGGCGGACGACACGGCGTCACAGCCGCCGGGGACATCGCGGCGACGGGAGAGCGGAGAAATCCTAATCCTTCGTCAGCGCCACCCGCACCCCGTCACCGACGATTCGCGCCGACAAGAACGGGCTCCCCTGCTCGTTCGTGATGCGGCCCACGAGCGTGTTCCAGCCTGCCTTGAGCGTCAACGGCACGCGCGTATCTCCTGGAATGACGCGCTCACCATTGACGAGCAGATAGCCCTTCTCTTCGCACGTCAGTTGCAGCTCGACTTTTTGCGCTTTTGGTGAGAACACGTAAGTCAACACATACGCTGACGCCGGTTCCTTGCCGATCACTGGACGCAGATCGAAGCCTTTGCCCCCCATGTCGGCTTGGAGTGTCTGCCAGCGCAAACGCTGTTTGTCCGGGGTGAGGACGACGGCGTTCGGGTCCGGGTTCTTCTCGAAGGGCTGCTCTTTCGTCAGATCCGCGTCGAACGGCCCGATTGCCCATGCGGACAGTACCATGCCGCGCAACTCTTCTTGCGATTTGCGATCGCGCAGGAAGGCGACCAGATCGATGAACTCGCCGACGTTAAGATGCCGTACCACATCGTCTGGCATCAACGATTGCTTGGTTGTGGACACCTCATCGAGGTCGTCCGCGGCGATGCGCACGTCCTTGCCGGTGGTGTCGCGCAAGATCAGTTCCTTCGCGTTCTGTGAAATCTTGAGGCCGCTGATGAGCTGGCCTTTCTTCGTTGTCGCGACGTAAGTCTGGTAGCCTTCCTTGATTTCCTTGGCGGGATCGAGCATCGACTCCATGATCTTCTCGAGCGACAGCGTTTCCCACATGCGCGTGAGGTCTGGGCCGACGGAGCCGCCGACGCCTTCGAGACGATGGCAGACGGTGCATGCGACCGCTTTGTTGTTGAGGTAGAGCCGTCGGCCGCGCGACGGATCACCTTGCTTGGTGACTAGCGAGCTGACACGCTTGAGCTCAGCCGGCTCGGTCGAGATGAGCAGGCCCCCCTTGACGACGCGCGACAGCAGTTCGGCAACGTCGGGATGCTCTTTCGACACGAAACGCCGTAGTGACTCCGACACCTCGGCAAGCAACGTGCGCGGCAGTTTGTTGTCCGCGAAGCGTTTGCCGGCGATGCGCGCCCCGTCCACGTTTTGGCCGAGCATGACGACGGCTTCGCGCTGCACTTGCAGGTCATCGTCCGCAAGCAGGCTCTCGGCGATCTTCTGCGCGGGGCGATTGTCAATCTGGCCGAGGGCGCGGAGCACTTCGATGCGCATCAGCGGGTCCTGCGCTTTGACGAACGGCTTCACCGCGTCGAACGTCGAACGCTCGCTGAGCTGGCCGAGCGTGCGAATCAACGGCAGCCGGGCGGGGTCGCTCTCGGCGGACTTCAACTGGCCGAGCAAGATCGGCGTCGCACTCGTTAGTTTGGCGTCGGCGATCGTCTGCAAAATGGCCGAGCGCGTCTTGGCGTCGTCGGTCTTGAGCATGGCGAGCAGTGTTTGTTTGACGCGCTCCCCTTCGATCTTCCCCGCGGTCGCCAGCACGTCCAGGGCCGCTAGTTTCATCGCATTGAGCTGGACCGCCGTTTGCTTCTTCGTCGGCTCCACGGGTAATTCGTCCAGGAACTTCACAAGCGGATCGAGCGACACCGGCGGCTCGAACTGGTAGTAGGTATAAGCGCGTATCAGCGCGACTTTCTGCTCCGGCTTGACGTGGTAATTCTTCAATAGCGTCGGCAGTTTTTCGGCGGCCTCCCGCGAACGCAGCGACAGATAGATTTCGAGCACGCGCTCCAGGTCCTTTTCGGAACCGGAGTCGGCCAAGGCGAGCAGCTTGGCGATGCCGTCCTTGCCCGTGTGCTCCAGGGCGCGGACCAGACCGTCGCTCAGGTAGTCGTCGAGCTTCTTGTCGAACTGCAAGCCGTTGACGATGACGTCACCGGCGTTGGCGTTGGCGAGGCGGCCGAGCGCGAGGAAAACCGCGCGGCGAACGCCCAGGTCCTCGTCGCCGGCATTTTGCACCAGGGCTTCATGGGCGTCGCCGTCCCCCTTCTTGCAGTTGAGCGCCAGTCCGTCGGCGGCGAGACGGCGAATATCCGGCGCGAAATCGCGCAGCCGATCGATGAAGACCGCCTTGACCTCGTCGGTCCAAAACGATTGCAACGCGCCCAGCGCTGCGATGCGAGCGTGGGTGGGCTTGTTGTCTTCGTCTTTGAGCAGTTTGACGAGCGCCTCACGCTGCTTGACGCCGCGATTGACGATGGCCTGTTGAGCGCGCACGCGGTCGCTGAAATTGTCGCTTTCAAGCGATTTCAAGAGGTCGTCATCCGCCTGCTTGGCGATCCTGGCCCAGCTGTCAAGGGATCGCAACGGCAGGGCAGGGTGTTCGTTGGTCCCCTGCCAACTCACGCGATAGATACGACCGTTCTTGCCGTCGCCCGAGAGCTTGCCTGCCCCGCCGGAATCGGTGCGCCAGTCGCAGATGTACATGGCGCCGTCGGGGCCGACGATCATCTGGCAGGGGCGGAAGAGTGGATCGGTCGAGCGCAAAAACTCGAATTCGTGCGTTACATCGTAGGTCGCGCCGACCGGTTCGACCTGGTAGGCGCGTATGACCTTGCGAAATACATCGGGATAGACGAGCAGACCGCGATAGTGAGGCGGGAAGTACGTGTCGTTGTAGATCATCAGTCCCGCGGGGGCGCCGCGGCCGGTTTTCAGCATCGGGGCGACCTTGCCGGGAAGCTCGCCGTAGACGGCCGAGCGCGTGAAGTCGGGGATGCAGCAGTTGGCGCCGGGCCTGAGCCGCCAGCCGAAATCGACGCCTTCGGGGACGTGCATCAATCGGCAGCCGGTCCACTTGGAGCCGTCCTCATTGTCGTTATCAACATGGAACATGTTGAAGCCGGCGTCGAAGGCGACGTCACGGTACGGATTGCGATACCCGATCGAGTGGACGTGCATCTTCGAGCCGTCGGGCTTGCAGCGGAAGATGCCGCCGGTGCGCAGGACGGTGGCGCGACTGCCGTCTGAACCTTCGACGTGATTGTCGTCGTCGCCGGAGGTGATGTAAAGCCAGCCGTCATTGCCGATGGTCAGGCCGGAGACCTGATGATGATGCCAGCCGCAGAAGCCCTGAGCGATCGTTTCCTTTTGGCCCCAGGAGCCGTCCTTTTGCTGGCGATAGCGGCGCACAGTCCCCTGGCCGCTGAGATAGAGCCAACCGTCGTGGACCAGAATGCTGGAGGGAAGTTCGTCTGCGAGCACGATTTTGCTCGAATCATAGACGCCGTTTTTCGCATTCAGTGTAAGCGTCTTCACGCGATCGCGAATCGGCTTGCGGGCGATCAGGACTTTGCGTTTCGTGCCGTCTTTATAGGTGAACTCGATCTCAGCCTTGGGGAAGTTCGGCCCTTGCATGTTCGCGGGCACTTCGACCCATTCGAGGACGTAGAGCGTGCCGTCAGGGCCGAAGGTGACGCCGACGGGGTTGATGACATCTGGCGCCTCGGCGACGATCTCGATCTTGAGGCCCTCCGGCGCGAAGTAGCCCTTGAGCCGCGCATCGTATTGGCCGTGATCGACGATCTTCAGCCAGTCCGGCGCGGGTCGCGGCGGCGTTTGCTGAAAATTGAGCTCGGGCCTGGCGGGGCCTTGCCCGGCGGCGAGGGCGACGAAGATGAAGAGGGCACAAGAAGCGAGAATACGTTTCACGTGGAGTCTCCGTCGATGATCGTTTACTAACCCTGAGCGCAAGCGAGGGGATCGCAGTATGCCTTGCAGTTACCGTATCCTCTTGCGAGCACTCTGCCATCCCCTCGCTTGCGCTCAGGGTTAGTGAACAAAGGGCACGGCCGTAAACGAACTTGGCTCACGGCGTTTCCTTGAGCCAGTAGAGAATGATGGACGCGAAGTAAGTGCCGCTGATCGACGACGCCTGAGCGGGAGCAAGCCCATAGCCGCCGTCCTCGTTGCGGCATTTGGCGACGAAGGAGCGAACGCCTTCGATATTGCCGGGCTTCGACTTGAGCATGACGAAGCAGCGCATGACGCGATAGGTGGTTTCGAGGTCGCTGGCAATCGGGTCGTCCTTGCCGTAGCCGCCGTTTTGGCGTTGGCCGTCGTTGAGAAGCTTGAGGATGAACTCGCGATCGGCCATGCCGCCGCGACCGATGGGAAGCTTGCCGCCGAGCCGCAGGAACGTGACGATGCTGCCGCCGGTGGCGCGGGCCAGGCCGGGGCCTTTGCCATAGGTGCCGTCAGGGTTTTGCAGCTTGACGACTTCGTTGAGCCAGTCGTCGTTTTTCGGCGATTTCGCGCTCAAGCGTTCGAGGCCGGCGATGGCGATGCGGATGTCGTCGAACCCCTTGGCGTTGTCGCTCAGGTACTTGATCGTGCCCTTGGCGTACTTCCCGGTCGGCATCTTCAGCTCGGTGACGGCCATGATGCCGACCGCGGTCGTGAAGACATCGGGTTTGCCGCTGGGCGTGTCGCGGAAGCCGCCCGATTCGAGATCGTGGCAGCTTTCGACGAACTTGATGCACGCGGCCTTGTCGAGGAAGTCGCCGCCGAGATAGTGCAAGGCACGCACGGCTGACGACGTGGCCTTTAGGGTTGGCTGCACGCGGATGTTCGGCGCCATCATCGAGACGAAGCCGCCGGTCGAGGTCTGCAGCTTTTGCACGTAGGCGATGGTTTTCTTCGTCGCGGCGTCGCCGGCGTGGGCGGAGGTTGCGGCCAGGAGGGCTATGGCGATGGTCAAGAGGACGCGCTTCATGTTTCGCTCCGTTGGGTTTTGTGATCGCGAGGGATATTGCGAGCGCTAAACGGGGAACGGAATGTAGATTATCCACGCGCGAAGAAGGCGTCCAACTATTTGCAACTTCCTCTGGACAATCGTTAAAGTTTTTGGCATATGCCCGTCCTCACTTGCACCTAAACCAAACGCCGGCCGCGCGGTAAAAGGGGAAAGACGCGGCTGGCGGGCGAAAACGGGAGAGGCCCATGCGCCGCGGCACGTTGGCGTTGACTTTGGCGTTTGCGCTCGGCCTTGGCGGCATGCTGTCCGCTGAGGAAGGCTCGGGCAACTGGTTTACTCGTCTCTTCACGCGCTCGACCGATAAAAAATCGATCACCACAAAGGATGGCGTGCCGACGTTGACTCCCATCCTGCCCAACATCGAACTCATCCAGGCTCAGGCGAATTACCAGCGCCGGCAGAGCGTGTGCCTGAAATTGCGCGAGATCGCGATTGCCACGAACGACGAAGACCTGGTGCAAAAATCAGAACAGCTCGACCAGCGCGCGTATGACATTTACGATAGAATTTTGCGGCGCACGAAATCGACGCAAACTCCTCTAGGTGTAATCGATCTGAAGGACTCGAATGCGATCGCGAAACGCGCGAAGGGGGGCCGTTGATGCGAGGCATCGTTGCGTTCGTAGTCCTGGTGGGTTTGCTCATGTGCGTCGGGTGCTTCACGACGGGGACCAAGGACGTCGCGCCAGCGCCGCCGCCCCCCGCGCCGAAACTGCCGCCGGCAGTGACCGCGGATCAAATTACGGCGCAGAACCCGCACTCCGCCTATCAAGCGCTCGTGGAGGAAATGGACCGCGAAGAGCAAAAATTGATGGGAGCATGGTCGAAATAGGACGGAATCAAGCGCGAGAGGTAGAACCTCTCACGTCGCAGGCCGGTAGCTGTTCGGGGGAACGGCGCCGGCCTGCCTTTTTTCTTGATGGCGAACAAACGGCAACAGTTAGGGGGCGTTTTTTACCTGCTCCCTATCGATCGCGGCTCGTATTCAGTAGCCACTAGCCACTACAATGTCACCATGAGCGTCACCATTCCTTACGGCCGGCGCATGCTAGAGCTTGAGATTGACGAGCGGAACCTCGTCGAAATCGAGCGTGCGCCGATCGCGCCCAATCTTGCCGATCCTGTTGGGGGCATGCGCGACGCGCTGGAGCATCCTTTTGACTTTCCGGCTCTGCGCCGCGCACTGACGCCGGACGATCATGTCGCCATCGTCATTGATGAAGGCATCCCCAATCTTGCGGCACTGTTGGTTCCGCTGCTGGAACACATCGGTCAGGCTCAGGTGACGCCGAATGCGATCACGCTGGTGTGTTCGCCGCCGTCATCGGGGCAGCCGTGGCTTGAGGAGTTGCCGGAAGAATTCGAGGACGTTCGCGTCGAGGTGCATCAACCGGGCGATCGCCAGCAGCTGGCGTACTTGGCGACAACGAGCGATGGCCGGCGCGTGTATTTGAATCGCACGATCGTCGATGCGGACCAGCTTGTCGTCATGACGCGGCGTGGTTACGATCTGTGGACCGGCTACGCGGGCGCCGAGCTGGCGATCTATCCGCGTTTGACGGACGAACCGACGCTACAGGAACTCGAAACGCCTTTGGCGAGCCACGCGCTGGGCCGCGCCCCTTGGCCGATTCAGAAGGATGCCCGCGAAATTGCGTGGCTGATGGGCGGCGCGCAGTTTTTCGTGCAGATCATCGACGGCGCGGACGGCAGCATCGCTCATATATTGGCGGGGCCGCTCGACAGCAGCAACGAAGGCCAGCGCCTGCTCGACGCACGCTGGCGCGTCACGTGTGCGCAGCCTGCGGATGTCGTCATCGCGAGCGTCACCGGCGATCCGGGCCGCCACGTGCTCGACGATCTCGCGCGCGCGTTCTTTGCCGCGGCGAGCGTCGTCAAGCCGGGCGGCAGCATCGTCGTCCTCTCAGAAATCACCCCTGTCCTTAGCCCCGGCTTCGAGCGTTTTCGCCGCTTCGACGAGCCTGCCCTGGCCTTGAGCGTCCTCATATCGGAGAAGTCCAACGACGGCGCCGCCTTTATGTGGGCGACCGCGGCCGAGCAGGCGAAGCTCTACCTTCTCAGCCAGCTGGCAACCGACGTGGCCGAGGAGTTGTTTGCGATCCCCATGGGAAGCGCCGAACAAACGAGGCGTCTGCTCGGGCCGAAGACGAGCGTGACGCTGCTGCCGGACGCGCATCGGACGTTGGCGGTGCTTGCTTGACCAGAAGACAAGGAGGAAAGCATGCTCGAGGTCCGCATGACGCCCAACATGGGACGCGGCGTTTTCGCCACGCAAGCAATTGCGCGCGGGACTGAACTTGTCGTCTGCCAGGGCTGGCTGGCGAAATCGGATTCGCTAGATGAGAATTGGCACGCCCTGCAAGTCGGGCCTGACCTTTGGCTTTGCTCGGCGGGCGACAACCTTGACGATTGCATCAACCACGCCTGCGCACCGAACGCCGGCTTCAGCACCGGGGAGCCGATCCTGCACGCCCTGCGCGACATCGCCGCCGGGGAGCAAATCGCGTGGGATTATTCGACATCAATCGGCGAACCCGGCTGGACGCTCGCCTGCTTGTGCGGGGCGGTCGAATGCCGACAGGTCATCCGCTCTTGGTGGGAACTTGGCGAGTCCGAGCGTACGCGTTTGGGGCCAATCGCTTTGACGTACCTTCGTGTCCCACGGGATACGTGGTAATGGATGGGATACGACAGATTCAGGCGGGTACGGTATGGCGCGAATCGCCCTCGTGCGGTATGGCGATCCACGAATTGGAACAATTTTGGATATTCGCTTGCAACCCACTGCGATGGGCCTCATCATCGCGCAGTAATATTGAGATATGGATCTCCTCTTGAAATCTTCTCCCTTCCTCTGCCCAGGATTTCGTCCTGTTTGGCATAGATTATTACTACGGGTTGTCTTTATCATGCAGTGGCTGCGCCGCCCTTGAGGGGAAGTGCTGGAGTTCCCGTCATGGCCAAGGATCCGGACACACCAAAAGGGAGTGTGGAGAAGCCATTGCTTGATGGGCCGACGCCCTCGAACGAGTCGGTCGTGGTCCCTCAGCGCAAGCCAGCGCTGAAGACCAAGTTGGCCAAGCCAACGGACATGCCTTTGCTGAAAAAAAAAAACACGCCATCTGACAAAGTGGAAGGTATGATAATCCGTGGAGATTCCCCCATCCCGAAAAAGACACAGTCTGTTCAGCAAGAAACGGTGGGGCCAGAAATGCAGAAGGATACGAACAATCCCTCGGATGGCCCGGTGCAAAAGTCGTCCGATTCACTCGAAGCGACGGTGTCGCCCCCACCCGGCTCGGCGAAGGCAGCCACCACCCTCGGCGATTTCAAGCTTCTCAAGAAGCTTGGCCAGGGGGGAATGGGTGCGGTCTATAAGGCGCATTGGATCAGCAAGAATCGCATTGTCGCGGTCAAGGTGCTTGCCAGGGAATTGACCAACAAGGAAGCTTACGTCCTGCGCTTCCAGCGCGAAGCGCGGGCTATGCAGAAGGCCGATCATCCCAATATCCTGGGCTGCCTCGAAGTCGGCGAGGCCAAAGGCTATCACTTTATCGCCATGGAATTCGTCGAAGGCGGCAGCATCGAAGCCTGGCTCAAGAAGCTGGGACGTTTTTCCATCGGCGACGCCTTGCACATCGTCCTCAAGACGGCCGAGGGTCTGCAGCACGCCCATGAGAAGAGCCTGATTCATCGCGATATCAAGCCGGACAACATCCTGCTGACGAAGGACGGCACGGTGAAGGTCGCCGACCTTGGCCTGGCCAAAGACACCGATGACGACCAAGCGCTCACCAAGACCGGCACGGGCGCGGGCACGCCCATCTACATGGCCCCGGAACAGGCTCGCGACGTGAAGCACGTCGATGCGCGCGTCGATATCTATTCCCTGGGCGTCATGATGTACGTCTTTCTGACCGGACGCTTGCCCTTCGAGGGGAGCACGATCGTCGAACTAACGACAGCCAAGGAAAAAGGCGCGTTCGACCCGATGCGTAAATACAACGACGAGGTGCCCTCCAAGCTCGATCTCATCGTGGACAAGATGCTCGCCAAGGATCCCAAGCATCGTTTTGCCAGCTGTGCGGATATCATCGCGCAGTTGGAACCGCTCGGTCTCGCCAACGAACGTCTGAGTTTTCTGGATGGAGATATCAATTCGTCGAACTCCACCACCAATCGCGAACCCAAGCCGCCCACGAGCGACGCGCCGAAGGCCGTCGCCAAACCGAGCGTCATCAAGGGACCGGTGAGCAAGGTAGTAGCGAAGTCCGTGGCACCGAAGCCAAATGACAAGACCAGCATTCAGGATGACGATGAAGAATCCCAGAAAGATACCTGGTACTGGACTTTCGTCACCCCGGAGGAAAAAAAGGTCACCAAGAAAGTGACCACCGAGCAGATGCGCATGCTCATCAAGGGCGGGCTTCTCGAACCGGACGCCGAGGTGTCGAAGACCATGAAAGGCGAAACCCGCTCCGTCGCCAGCTATCGCGATTTTCAGCCTCTGTTTGTAGCACGCGAAACGAATATGAAGGCCAACGTCAAGAAGGGGTCCAAGAACAAGATGGAGGAACTTGCCGAGGAACACGATCGCCGCAAGAAGTACGCCTGGATCTCACGCAGTTTCGACAGCATCGGCGGCACCATTTTCGGATTGCTCTGGATCATTCTGATCCTTGGCATCGCCGGAATCGGTGGTTACTACGCATACGTGAATTTCATGCTCACCGTGCGGTAGAAGGACGCAAATTGCGAGTCATTTGATTCTTGCCTATCAGCTTTTCCGCAACGTGTAGAGAAGTTAAGCCGAGCATCCAACTGGGAAACCGAGAAACGGAGAACCCAAGACCGAGAATGAGCGAATGAAACAACACTTGCATTTTCATTCTCAGTTGTCAGTTCTCCGTCATCCGGTTGCGGCTCGCCTTACAGAGCGCGTGAAGACTACGCAGTGATTCTTGACCGCTTGTGGTTTCGGTTTCCCTGGCCTTCAAATCCGCTCAATTTTGAGCACATTCTGCCGCAGAAACGTCTCACACTCCCTGCGAGTGAAGACCCCTGGCGTCGTGCCGATGGTCCGCACACAACTGGCTCCGAGCGCGCTGGCGACGCGCAGACAATCCTCGGCTCCCATGCCGTGGAGCAAACCGTATATGTACCCCGCGTCGAAGGCGTCGCCGCCGCCAGACGCGTCCACCAGAGACACCGCGAAGACACCCGAGCGCAACCGCACGTCTTTCGCAACGAGCACTGCCCCTTCGCCCCCCATGGTGATAATCGTCGTCCCCGCGCCGAGCCTCTGGAAAACCTCCGCTTGCCTGAGTGGATCTGTTTCGCCGGTGATAAGTTTTCCTTCGTGATTGTTCGGCAAGAACACATCAACGTGCGGCAGCAGACGATCGAGTTGCGATAGATATTCACCTTTGCACGGCACGACGATGTCGAGGACGGTCTTGACCCCCTGGCGCCGCGCTGCCGCGAAGACAGCCGTCAGTTCGTCCTGCGTCACGGCCGGCATGACCAAATAGCCCCCCACGTACAGCACCTTGGTCTGTTCGAGCAATTCAAGCGGGATGTCGGCGGCGCGAAAGTCGGCATTGGCCCCGAAGATGTGAATAAAGCGGCGATCTTCGCCATTCACGTTGACGATCATCGTTTGGCTCGTGTCGGCGTCGGCGCTGACCTTGATGTGGGTAGTGTCGACGCCGGCGTCGCGCAGAAGCTCGCTGACGACTCGACCGAAGGCATCCGCGCCGACGCGCCCGACGATGCCGACCTTGACTTCCATCTTGGCGAGATCGACCGCCGCATTCGCCGCGCAGCCGCCGATCGTGAGCAGCATCCCGTCCGCCATGACGAGTTCGCCCGCGGCGGGCAAATGCGTGATTGGCGTACACACGTGATCCGCGACGATGATGCCGGCACTCAGAACGTCGATCATGATCTCTCCTTCCCCGTTTAGCGCTCCCAGTCAAACGACGAATCACTGGACGCTGCCCAGCGAGCGCTAAACAATGGGTAATCTCGTCTCGATTACGCCCGGAACGCCCTCCGCCGGCCGCAGCGTGAACGATGCCATCGGCGTCACTGTCGTGCCTGGCTGCAGACGGAAGCAAAACTTCTGCGCAATCGTCGCAAGGATGAGCACCAGCTCCATCATCGCGAATGTGTTGCCGATGCAGGAACGCGGCCCGCCGCCGAACGGAAAATACGCGAACTTCGGCAGCGTCTTGATCTTTTCGTCCCCCCAACGCTCCGGGTTGAATTTCTCCGGCTCGTCCCAGAAGCGCGGATCGCGGTGCACGACCCATGGCGACATCAAGATCGTCGTACCGCGCGGAACGTGATAGCCGCCAATGTCGCAATCGACGATCGCCTCGCGGCCAACGACGTACGCCGGCGAATAGAGCCGCATCGTCTCCAGGGCGATCCATTCCGTGAGCTTGAGTTTGGGCCAATCGTCTGCGGTCGGCAGCCGGCCGCCGAGCACCGCGTCGAGTTCGGCACAGAGTTTCCGCTCTACTTCGGGATGCTGGGCGAGCAAATACCATCCCCACGAAAGCACCAGCGCGGTAGTCTCGTGCCCGGCCAGGAAAATCGTCATCGCTTCGTCGCGGAGTTGCTGGTCGGTCATCGTACTGCCGTCGTCCTCGTCGCGGGCTCGCAAAAGCAGCGACAGTAGATCGCCGTGATCGACGTTCTCCTGCCGTCTCTGGCGAATGATGCGAAACACGACGTCGTCAAGCTGCCGCACCGCGTGTTTGGCGCGTAGATTGGCGGGCGTTGGAATCCACATCGGCAACGGCAGCAGACTGTTGAAGCGCTGGACGAAGTTTTGCTGCATCACTTCCATCGCGTCGGCGATCGCCTGGGCGTCGCCGCCGACCTCCGCGTTGAAGAGCGTCTTGGCGGCAATGGCGAGCGTGACGCGCATCATCTCGGCGTGGATGTCGCGCCTTTCACCGGGCCGCCATTCATCGAGCATGCGCTGCGTGGCCGCGACCATCGCGCCGGCGTGGCCGACGATGCGGTTCTTGAGGAACATCGGCTGGATCAGTCGACGTTGCCTGAGCCAAAAGTCACCTTCGCTAGTGAGCAGCCCCTTGCCGAGAACGATCGGATTGAGACGCAGAGCGAAGTGCTTGATGAAGTGCTTGCTCTGCGAGACCAGGACTTCTTCGATGAGCGCCGGATGATTGGCCAGGTAGACTCGGCGGTGGGCCAGCCGGATCTTGACCATGTCGCCGAACTCACGCGCACAGTCGCCGAGGAACGCCAGCCGGGACTTGCGAAAGTCGGGCAAGTTGCCCGCCAGCCAATGCCCCTTGGGTCCAACCGGCACACGCAATTGCGAGGTCGTTATCACCATCAAGCCCCAAGATGAGCGCAGCAATTCCAAGGGATTATGCTATGGCGGTGCGTGTCGATTGGTGAGTGGTCCGTTTCGTGTACTTCGTTTGCGATTTCGCGCGGCGCCAGCGTCCAAGAAATGATTGTACAATCCCGCACAACATGCTATAACCACCATGCCTGCCTCAATCTCCGACCCGCCTTCCGGAATACCAGCCATGCTCACCCTTCATGACACCCACGCTCGTCTGACTCGCCGGGAATTGCTCCGTGTCGGCAGCCTCGCGCTCGGCGGCTTGTCGCTGTCGTCGCTGTTGGCGGCCAAGGCGAACGCGTCGCCGGCCAGTCCGATCCGCGGCAAATCGGTGATCTTCATCTTCCAGCAGGGCGGGCCGAGCCAGTTCGAGACGTTCGATCCCAAGCCGGACGCTCCCGAAGGCATTCGCACCCTCACCGGCACGACGCAGACTTCGTTGCCCGGCGTTCTGTTCGGCGACACGCTGGAGCAGCTCGCGCCGCTGGCCCACAAGCTTAACATCATCCGCTCGTATCACACGGGCAATGCCGGGCACAACATCATTCCGATGGTCAGCCCCGATTCGCTGAACGCCAACATCGGTTGCCTTGTCTCGCGCGTCCTCGGCGCCACCCATCCGACCACGGGCATGCCGACCAACGCCATCCTCTTTCCGCAGGCCGTCTGCCCCGACGTGACGCGCGGTTCGGCTCGCGGCGACATGACGCAAACCGGCTCGATGGGGCCGCTCTATGCGCCGTTTGTCCCCGGCGGTACCGGGCAGCTTCTGCGCAACTTGCGTTTGAATCTCTCGCCGGAGCGCTTCAACGATCGCCGCGAGCTCGCCGCCCAGTTTGGCCGCTTGCAGTCGCAGCTCGATCACGATCCAGGGTTTCAAAGCCATGACCGCAATCAGCAGCAAGCCTGCGAGGTGCTTCTGAGCGGCCGTGTCGCTGACGCGCTCGACCTGACGCGCGAGAATCCGCGCGTCGTCGCCGCGTATGATACGACCCGCTACGTCCCGGCGCACAACTGGGCCGCCGCCAATCGCGGCCGGCGCGGCTATTACAGCGGGCAGGCGAAGTCGATCGGCAAATTGCTGTTGATGGCCCGGCGTTTGTGTGAAGCGGGCGCGGGCTTCGTGACGATCCACGCCGACTACGAAGGCGTCTGGGACTTCCATGCCGACGGCGAGAACCTCAACGTGATCGACGGCATGCAAGCAATCGGCCGCTCGTTCGATCACGCCGTCGCCGCGTTTATCGCGGATGTCGAAGCACGCGGGCTCGACGACAAGATCATGCTCGTCACCACCGGCGAAATGGGCCGCACGCCGAGAATCAACCGAGGCGGCGGCCGCGATCACTGGGCGCGTCTGGCGCCGCTGATGATCTACGGCGGCGGTACGCCAGGCGGCCGCGTCATAGGCCAATCGACGCGCGACGGCGGCGAACCGGCGTTCGACCCGCTCGGCACGCCGAACCTCATCTCGACGATCCTGCACACCGTCTTCGACATCGGCCAGCTCCGCCTGCAACCGGCCCTCAACGCCATCACGCGCCTGGGCGAAGTGCCGGCGATTCCGGGGTTGGTTTGATCGATCGCCATCGCCTGGTACACAAGAAGTTCGCTGCCGACGACAATGCCGCACCAGCCAACGACTTATTTTGGCACCACAGGCCCCAGTAGGCGTGCAGGTGATTGCGGTCGGCGAGTTGCACTTTCAATTCGCGCGTCGCTGTCGTATTACGATCGTCGTAGAAGCGCTCGCTCGTGGGGAATCGGATCGACCTCTATCGTCAGGCGGCTTCGCACCTTCTCGCCCGCCAGAGCTCGGCATCTGCGAATCAATCGCTCCTGGGGTATCAGTGCGACTCAATCTCGAAATGGAACTCCTTGGGGCCATCCGGTGTGACAGATGCCGTTAGTGTCGTTTCGACATTGTAGCGCGCCGCGACGTTCGATTCCAACTGCGGGTCGCCATAAACCGTTTTCATTCCCTTGTCGCGATCTTGCCGAATCGCCACACGATACTCGCCTGGCGGTACGTGTATGGTGTAGCTCCCACCTATTATCTTGGCGTGAACGGGGGGCTTGCCAGCGCCGGACTGGAAATAGATATCGCCGTCGGACATCGCCTGACCGTCGAGCAAGATGTTGCCCTTAACGTTGACGGCTTGTGGCTCCGGAGCGGCGCAGCCGGATGCGAGGAGTGCACTTGCCAGCAGAACGGGGCACGCACGGAGGATTCTTCGCATCGGAGAAGTCCCATCGGTTCAATCGGATTGCCCGCCGCGCAAGCGATCTCTTGCGTGCTGAGCCAACTTGCTTCATGGCGGCGAGACCGGGTAACCGTCATCGCGGATGGCCAGTCTGGATAGCACATCCATGCTGGTGCTGGACGCGAGGAATCGCACAGTGCCGTCGCACATCGCGACGTTGACGCCTCCGGTGTGCTCGGAGCGCAGGGGGGCATTGGCGCCGTGGTTCGAACAGACGCCGGTCTGGCAATCGTTAGTCCAGCCGTTGACCTGGTTGATGGCGTAGCGGATGGTGGTGCAGTTGAAGGTGCGGATATCGCCACCAGGGTTGTAGTTAGGCGGTGGCTTGCCAAACGCGGTGCCGGTTCCATTGCCCATGGGGAAGCCGTGCGGGGAGCGCCAGTCGGCGGCGGTGGTCGTCTTGTTGAGAAGGGAAGCCCATTCGCCCAGGCACATGGTGTTGCTGGTTCCGTCCCAGACTTGAACCAAGCGAATGGTACTGTTTGGAAAGAGGACGCCGCCGCCGGAGATAATGTTGCCGCCGCAGCAGCCCGCGCCACCGCCGCCGCTTTCGGTGCTCGGGTCGGTGTAACCGGGGATGTTGCCATTGACTGCGCCTGAGATGCCGACGTAGCACGATTTCTGAATGGCCTTGTTGCCGTTGCGGGTCGTGCCATTCTGATCCACCAAGCCGCTCGCGGGACAATGGAATATCGAGAGGAAGACACCGTTCATGAGGTTCGCGTTCGAATCCGTGGCCCAGAAGTTGACGGTGTTGAACTGAAACTGATCGGCGAGCACGAGCTGGTCGATAAACGGCAGGAGATGGACGTTGAAGGAGCAGGCAGCGTCCATGCCAGGCGGTAGCCTATAGTTCGCATCGTGAAAGGAATGCAAGCCCAGGGCCATCTGCTTGAGGTTGTTGCCGCACTGGGTGCGTGCGGCCGCACTGCGTACTCTCTGCACGGCCGGCACCAGGATGGCGATCAAGATCGCGATGATGGCGATGACCACGAGGAGTTCAATCAAGGTGAACGCGGCATTCCTCTTGCCGGGAGAGCTGACGGCGTACATCGTAGACCTCTCCAAAGAAAAATGGAGATAATCAAAATATCATCATACCTGCGGGTTCTTGCGCCGTAAATCGAGAAAACGCACGAGCCAACAAAAAAGTGGCCGTATGGAGATCCGCCTTAAGAACGAACTGGACCGGCTAAAGCCGGTACTTCAACCTGTCCGACGTATCGCCAGTTCCTTTCTCTTTTATGCCCAAGCGCTGCCCCGAAGCCCGCCATTGTGCGGTATGATGGTAATGAGACGAATCGTTCGAGTTCGGATACAGGCGCCATGGCGAGATGCCCTTTGAAGATGACGCGATCAAAACAATCGAGTTTCCAAACGATGAGGCTGGCAAACTTGACCAAAAACGACCATACTGTGTTCAAGGCATTCTCTCCAGTCTGGCTGATTTAAGCACCAACCATTCTGGCAGATGAATGCCAAATTCACCTCAAGATTCCGTTTGCGGCTCGGCCGCGTTATGCGATGACGCGAGTCACCACCTCGCCGCGCACGTCCGTCAAGCGGAAATCGCGGCCGGCGTGGCGATACGTCAGGCGTTCGTGGTCGAAGCCCATGAGGTGAAGGATGGTCGCGTGCAGGTCGTGGATGTGGACCTTGTCCTCGACGGCGCGGAAGCCGAACTGGTCGGTGGCGCCGTAGGTCATGCCTCCCTTGACGCCGCCGCCGGCGAGGAACATCGTGAAGCCCCAGTGGTTGTGGTCGCGGCCGTTGCCGCTTTCCGATGTCGAGGTTCGGCCGAACTCGCCGCCCCAGACGACAAGCGTGTCGTCCAGGAGGCCGCGCTGTTTGAGGTCGGTCAAGAGGGCGGCGATCGGCTGATCGATGTCCTGCGCGAGGCGGCGCACGGTGTCGTTGTGATTGTTGTGCGTGTCCCACGGTTGCCCGTTGCCGTAGTAGATTTGCGTGAAACGAACGCCGCGCTCTGCCAGCCGGCGTGCGAGCAAGCAAGCATTGGCGAAGTGGCCCGTGCCGTAGAAATCGCGCGTGCGCTGTGGTTCGCGGCGGATATCAAATGCGTCGCTGGCGGCGCTCTGCATGCGAAAGGCGGTCTCCATCGTCTGGATGCGCGCTTCGAGTGCGGGATCGGCGCCACGTTCGTTGCGATGTTCCTCGTTCAAACGGCGCATCAATTCGAGCTGCCGAGTTTGTGTTTCGACAGGCAGGGCGTTGCGTAGAAACGGGATCATACGTTGCGGGTCGAGATCGCTGTGGTTGATGTAGGATCCTTGATGCTCTGACGGCAGAAAGGCCGACGACCACATTTCGCTAAATCGCACCGGCCGGCCCGGGCACAACACGACGAAACCGGGCAACTCGGCGTTCTCGCTGCCCAGGCCGTAGGAGAGCCACGAGCCGAGACTCGGGCGCGTCGGTGTCACGCTGCCGCTGTTCATGAGAAAAAGGGCGGGGCCGTGGTTTGGATTGTCAGTGTGCAGTGAACGCAGGACGCAGATGTCGTCGATGCACGTCGCCACGCGCGGCAGCAGCTCGCTCACCGGGACGCCGCTACGGCCGTGTTGCCGATAGCGAAACGGCGACGGCATCAGCCCAAACGTCTGCCGTTCGGTGCGCAGTTCGACCTCGGCGGGACGCTGCCCGGCGTATTGATGCAAGGCAGGCTTCGGATCGAGGAAATCGGGCCCGAACGCGCCGCCGTTCATGAACAGATGGATGATGCGCTTGGCACGCGGCTGAAAGTGCGGCCCCTGCGGCGCGGCACTGGCCTGCGTGGCAAGGAGGTTTGCCAGGGCGAGTGAGCCGAGGCCGCCGCCTAGGGCATGAATCATGTCGCGGCGTGAGATGAGCGAGACCGTCATTGGCGTCCCTCACAATTCAATCGGGCTGGGTTATTTTTTTCGCTTTCGGATTAGGCGAACATCCAGAATCGTCACGGTTTTTGCATCGGCCTCAATTTGAAATATCACGGCCAACGGCGGCTCGAATGTGATGCGCCGTCCGTCCGGACGCGATTCACCCTCATTCTCCGGATCACTGGCGAGCCGTTTTTCGAGCGCATGGCACGCCTTGGTGATCGCCTTGCGCAAATCCGCATCGCTATTGATCCACAACTGCGTCAGAGCGTCGAGCACTCCTGGAGCCAGTCAATGTTCCTCATGAGAGGCTCTCCAGATGAGATAGCACCTCGGCCGTGCTATAGCGCTTACCCTGCGACTGCTCACGCTTGGATAACTCGTCCGGATTCGGCTCGGAGCCCACGATTTCCCATTCGGCAAGTCGGATCCTCGGCACAAAGTGACCAAGCACCTTTCCCGAGGGATCGCAGAGATCGACCGGCTGCGTCAGGGCGGTGAGCGTGTGAATCGAGTTTGCATCCAGGATGAATTGAGACATCGCAGCACCTTTCTTTGATTGCGTAGCTGACCTCTCGTCTTGATTCTACCGCAGATCGAGGCAGCTTCAAAGCTCGATCAGTCCACGAACAAAAACTCATTGCTGCCCAGCAATACCTGCGCATATTGCCGCCACGATTCATCGCTGGACGGTCGCCCCAAAAACTCCATCGCCAGGCGCATTTGCGGCGCCGTCGCTTCGCGGCCATACAGCAAGCGATACGCCAGACGTACGCGTTCCTCGTCGCTTACTTCGGTCTTCAGTCGTTTGACGAGCGCCGACGCTTGCTGCTGCATGAACGGGCTGTTGAGCGTGAAGAGCTGTTGCAATGGCGTCGTCGTCGGGATGCGCGTCGCCGCGTGAATCGTTGGATCGGGGAAATCGAACAGCCGCAGCATGTCATTCAGCTCGCGGCGTTTGACCGTGCCGTAAATCGTGCGGCGCTGGTTCTTCGGGTCGCTCAGGTCCAGTGTGGCGCCGCCGCGCGTGCGATCGAGTGTGCCGGCAGCGAGTAGAGCGGCGTCGCGCCACATTTCGACATCGAGTCGTCGGCGATTCATGCGCCACAGCCAGCGATTGTCGGGATCGGTCTTGTGCTTCTTCTCGTCATGCGTGCTCGCCTGTTGATATGTGGCCGAGAGCATGATCTCGCGATGCAGCCATTTCAATGACCAGCCCCCGCCCTCACCCCCGGCCTCTCTCCCAGAGGGAGAGGGAAGCATGAAGCGACGCGTCAGATCATCGAGCAATTCCGGATGCGTGGGCCGCGTGCCCTGAGAGCCAAAGTCGCTCGGCGTGTCAACGAGCCCCGTGCCTAGGTGCTGCTTCCAGATGCGGTTGACGATCACGCGCCCAGACAGCGGCGCACCCTTGGTGACGATCGCATTGGCTAATTCGAGCCGGCCGCTGCCTTGGCGAAAAAGCGACTCGCCCGGATCCGCGAGCACGCTCAAGAACCGCCGCGGCACGACCGGGCCGAGGTTCGCCGGGTTGCCGCGAATCTGCACGGCGACATCCTGGCTTTCGTTTGGCTTGTATACGAGTTTTGTCTTATAAACCCCCTCGGCGAGGACGTGCAAACTCGAATCGATGACGCCGCGCGCCAGCGGTTGATCGACGTTGGGCGTCGCCTTCTTGATGGCGTTGATCTCGGCCTGCCAGGCGGCAATTTGCTTCGTCGCCGTATCGTCCTTCGGTTTGCCGGCCTTCTTGATCTGCTCTTGCAACTTCTGGATCTTCGTGTGCGCCTCCAACACCGGCTTTCCGTCAGCAATGGAGAGCAGCGAAAGGTCGGCATGCTTGGTGCTCGCCAGCACGCCGGCAAGGGCGTAATAATCTTGGGTGCTTATCGGGTCGAACTTGTGATCGTGGCAGCGTGCGCACGCGATGCCCAGGCCGAGGAACGTGCTGCCGATGGCGTTGATGCGTTCCTCCCATTCTTCCGCGACGACGCCTTTGATCACGTCCTTGTCGAGCAATAACTCCTTCCAATATTGCGGACTCAAGCCCAGGAATCCGAGTGCCGCCCGATCGCGCGGATCGGCGCTCGGCAGCAAATCGGCCGCGAGCTGTTTGATGACGAATTGGTGGTAGGGCAGGTCTTCGTTAAACGCGCGCACTACCCAATCGCGATAGAGCCACGGCTGGCCTTTCCCCTCGGCCCATGGCTCCGCGATATCGCAATAGCGTGCCAGATCGAGCCAGACGCGCGCCCAGCGCTCGCCATAATCAGGCGACGCGAGCAGCCGATCGACGAGAGCTTCATATGCCGCTTGGGTTTTAGCGTTCGGCCCCGCGCACGCTTTTACAAACGCCTCAATGTCTTCCGGCAATGGCGGCAATCCCGTCAGATCGAATGTCGCGCGACGAATCAGCACGCGCGGGTCGGCCTGAGGCGACGGCGTCAGTCCGCGTTTTTCCATCTCGGCGAGCAGCAGCGTATCAAGGCGATTCCTCGGCCACGCCTTGTTGCTCACGACTGGAAGGCTCGCGGCCTTCGGGAACTGAAACGACCAGAACTTGCGTCCCTCGCTCCAATCGATGCCATCGTTTTTTTTAACGGCGACCGTCGAGCCAGGGTAGGGGACGCCGCGCCGCACCCACTCTTCGAGGATCGCCAACTCGTTCTTGGCGAGCTTGCGTGTCGGCGGCATCTGCAAATCGTCTTTCGTGTAGCGCACCGCAAGAATCAGCAGGCTCTCGTCCGGCTTGCCGAGCACTACCGCAGGCCCGCTTTCGCCACCCTTCAGGATCGCCGTTTGGCTATCCAGCAGGAGCTTGCCCTTGATCTTCTTCGACTTTGCGGAGTGGCATTCGTGGCAACGCTCGATCAGCAACGGCCTCACTTTGCTTTCGAAGAACGCGACGTCGGCAGGCGAAGACGCCTGCGCGAAAACGAGCGAGGCGTGGCAAAACGCGAGCAACGACCCGATGACGAAACGCGGCATCGAAATATCTCCGGTCCCTGGGATAAGAACATGATAACGAATCCGAAGGCCGGAATGCCAGGAAAATGCGGCTCGCCAAAACTTACCGCTTGACGCCGCAAGCGGGCAGGACGTGATCTTGCTGCAGGAGTGCGGCGATTTCGGCGGCGGCACGCCAGAGTTCGCCCAGGGCTTGCGTCTCGGCGAGTTTCGTTTGAAAGAGGACCTGCTGGGCTTGTAGGACTGCGGTGTAATCGTACTTGCGGTCCTGGGCCTTATAGCCGGCCTGGACGAGCGTGAGCGATTCTCGCGCATCGGGCACGATTCGGTCGTGATACGCGGCCGCCTGTTGCCGTGCCGCTTGATAGCGTTGATAGGCGAGCGTGAGCCGTTCGGTCAGTTGCAGTTCGAGGCTTTGTTCGTCGGCGATCGCCTGTGACAAATCGGCCAGCGCGGAGCGGATGTTCCCCTGGTTGCGGTCGAAGAGCGGAAACGGCGCGGTCACAATGAGGTGAGTGCGGACCTCACGCAGGTTGGACAGATAAAACGGATCGACCTGTACGGTGATGTCGGGCGTGACATCGGCGCGGGCCTTGGCGACCAGCTTCTGCTGCTGGGCGATCAAAGCACGGGCCTCTTGCAGAACCGATGACGCATCGTGCAAGCACGTCAACATCGACGCCCATTCATACCCGGGCGACGGCGTTTCAAGCGTCTTCGGATCGAGCGTCACACGATCCAACACGGGACCAGGGCGACCGAGTGCGGAGTGCAGGTTCTGCCAGCCCGCCTCGACGCGGCGGCTCACGACTTCCTGTTTGAGCGTGTTTTGCTCCAGTTCGACCTTGGCGCGGAGCACGTCGGGGCGATTGCCGGCGCCGGCCTTTTCGAAGGCCTTGGCCGTCTTGTGTGCTTCGTCGGAGATGCGGACAATGTCGGCCATCGTTTCATGTTCGCGCAGGGCGGTAAGCAATTCGTAGTAGGCGAGGCGAACGCGTAGGACGGTGTCGTGCCATTTGGTGATGGCCGCCCAATCCGCTGCTTCGACGCCCCGGGCAGCCGCCTCCTTGGCGATCTGCAATTTGCCGCCCGTCACGATGGTCTGGAGGATGCGCGCGCCGCTTGCACCAACTTGATTCTTGCGGTCGCCGAGATCGGCCAGGTTCGGGCCGAGCGCAGGATTGGGATATAGCCCGGCCTGGACCATGCGGCCGCGCGCGGATTCAACACGGGCATGTGCGGCGCGTACCTCCGGATGATGCGTGACCGCGATCTCGATCAACTCATTCAGGGTCGTGAGTGCTGGTGACTTTTGTTGATGTGCCGCGAGAAGGATTTCCGCGCCCTGAGGTGACCCCGCGTTTTGCGTTGGCTCTCCTTCCGCCGATACGGGGCCGAGCAGCGCAATGCGTGGGGGCGACGTAGGCGGCGATGCAAGTGCTGTTTGGCGCAATGGCACCGTCGGCGCGCAGCCTGCGCACCAAATGAAGGAGAGCCAAAGTGTCAGCGCGTGTGCATTCAAACGCGGTAAAGAGAACGCCATGTCTCATCTATCGGCCTACCGTTTCACGGTAAATGAGGAAAAGTCTGTCGATTGCGCTGAATATTCCGCTGTTGGTTATCGAGCGCGGCAATGCGGCTTGGTGATGTAACGGAAATATCCGTAAGTGTTTATGGATCGAAAAATAAAAAAAAGAAATTTGCGCAAGCGAGCGTACGGCATGCGTTCTTAAGGTGTCCGAGCGATGTTGAAAAGCATCGCTCACAATCCTCGGCGATCAGGCGACACCTGACGCCGACTTAACCTTATGGCACCAACTCTTCCCCAATAAGAAGGCGCCCGGGGGCGTTCCCCGGGCGTGCTTCTTTTTTGCGCATTCGTTTAGCGCTCGCATGGCGTCTTGCGAGCGCTAAACAAAGACCGGGACTACTTCAACTCGGCGATGCGGAAATTACGAAAGCTCAAATCCGTCGTCGGATCGTGCCCCTGAATGCTGATATGCCCCGCTTCGAGCTTGCAGCCGGTGCGGGCGTTGTCGCTTTTCGGGCGGTTGTCGGTCCAGTCGGTCACTTGCACGCCGTTGACCCAGGTCGCGAAATGGTTGCCGTGCGCGACGATCGTCATGCCGAACCATTCGCCGTCCTTCGACATCCCCTTGCGCGCCGGCACACGCCGATAGATCGCGCCTGTGCCGAAATCGAAAGCCGTCGATAGGATTTCTTTCTTGGACGATAGCTTGTTCGTCTTCGGATCGTATTCCTCAATCAGATACTTCTGCGACGCCTCGGCCGTGAATTGGTTGCGAATCTGCGCCTCGTAGCCGTTCTGGTATTCGTTATCCCGGCAACGGAAGAAGATGCCGCTGTTGAGATGCTTGCCGTTGGAGACGCACTCGAACTGGAGAATGAAGTTCTGATATTTGCCGACGGTCTGCAGATCGCCGGGGCCGTCCTTGACGTTGAGTTCGCCCTTGTCGTTGACGGCGAACTTCGATTTCTTGCCGGGGAATTCCTTCCAGCCGGCGAGGTCTTTGGCGTTGAAGATGGAGGTGGTGTTGCGCGGGCGGATTTTGATCTCATCTATTCCCAACCCCTCGCCGGGCTGGCCGCTGGGAACCTCGATGATGAGCCCGTTTTTGTCGGCCCCTTCAGCCGATACGATGCCGGTGCCCGCCTTCAATTCGATGGTCTTGTCGCCCACGCGCATTTTGGCGACGTTGCGGGTATGGTAGCGCAGATAAATGTCTACCACGCCAAAAGCCGTGGAACATTGGGCCGAAGCAGCTTCTTTCCCCCCCAAGCGGAGTTCCTTTCCCGTCTGGAATTCCGCTGGGACCACACGTGCCTCGCCGTTGATCTTCCACCCAAACGTCGTCGCGCCATCAAAGAGCAGAATCCAGCCGTCAGCGATTTCCTTGGGTGTCAGCGTGTTCGGCTTGGCTTTGTCGCCTTGTGCAAGGCAGGGGGCCGTGATAGCGAGAAGAAAGCACACAGAAAAAATGGCGCGTCGCATGGTGAGTTCTCGAAAAGGAGTAGGGACAGCGCCTCTCGTTGTACCGCGCGGCGCCGCGAATGGAAAGCGCCATGTTCATGAACACCGAGCCGCGCGCGACTCTTGTGCGTCCTATTACTGGGCGGTGTTCAGATTCCCTTCGGCGGATTTCTCGGCTGCTTTTTGCTCCTCCGCCATCTGATTGAAGCGCTGGGCGACGAAATAGAATACGACGATGACGACGACCATGAGCCCCGTGAGCATCAGGTGGTAGTTGCCCGGCGTCATGGTGTTGTAGAGTCGGCCGACCGGGGCGTTGATGAAGAAATTCGCGATGGCGACCGTCATCAGCCACAGCGCGGTCACGAAGCTCTTCATCGACGAAGGCGCTACCACGAAAGCGAGTTCAAGCCCCGTGACGGAGATCAGCACCTCGGCCATCGTCAGAAAGACAAAGGCCACGACTTCCCACCAGAGCGTTACCTTGTTTTCCGGGGTGACGAAACGCCGCATCTGTTGCTTTTCCGTTTCCGTGACGATCGTGATGCTCACGCGCTCCTGTTTGGGAATGACGGTTTGCGTCTTGTCCTTGGCGGCGATGTCCTTGTCCAGCTTGGCATCGTGTTTACCGGTAACGACGTCGATGGTGACCTTGCCAGGAGAATCGACCACCAGCTTGGTGACCGCCTTCTCCGTCTTGGGCATCATCTTTTCGGTGTAGTCCGTGCACATGTAACAGGCGAGCGCCATGATGCCCATCGTCATGCAGGTAAGAATAAAACCGATCATGATCTTGTCGGTCGGCCGCACGCGGTAGCCTTTTCTTTCGACGAAGTTCCACAAGATCGGCAAGAGTGGAATGAACACGACAATCAGGAGCGGATTCAGGCTGCCGATCTGCTCGACGGAAATGTCCCAGCCGAAAATCTTCAGATCGGTGAAATCGCGAGCGAAGTAAATCCAAACGGTGTGGCTTTGATCGAAGATCGCCCAGAAGAACGTAATCACCAGGAAGATCCCGGCAATCCGGCGAATGGTCAACCACTTCAGTGCACGTTCTTCAGGCGTGGATTGCCGCCGTTCGATCTTCTCGACGGCATAGAATGGCTTGCCCGCGGCGAAGATCAGGAACGAAACCGCCATCAGGACCGCCGGGCACATGAAGGCGATCGAGTAGCCGTGGTTATCGCGAATCACGGGCAGAAAGAGATACGAGATGAACGCGCCGACGTTGATCGCCATGTAGAACATGCCGAATGCCATGGAACGCAGCGCGTCGTCGCCGGGGCGTTTCTGATCGTAGGTCATGCCCATCAACGTCGAGATGTTCGGCTTGATCATGCCGCTCCCCGCGGCGAGCAGCGACAGGGCCATCATCGTCCACAGCACGGTCTCGAAGCTCATCAGGAAATGGCCGAGGATGTACGGAATCGAGAACATCACGATGAGCCGATATTTACCGAAGAACTGATCCGCCAGAAAGCCGCCGACCAGCGGCAGTGTGTAGGCGCCGGCCTTGAACATCGACACCCAGGTGTTGGAGTTGGCGTCCCCCAAGTACAGGCCATTCTCGTCGGCGATGAAACGCGGCAGAATCGCCATCATGCCGTAAAAAGAGCAGCGTTCGGCAAGCTCGCCCCAGAAGATGAACCAGAAGCCGATCGGGTGGTTGATAAGAGTCTGAATGACCGACTTGGGTTGAGGTTTGGCGATTTCCGGAACGGTCTGAGTGGATTGAGTGGCGCTCATCTAATAAATCTCCGTGCCTCGGGTGAGCAAAATCCACGACAGCGTACCTTCATTTCTTATAAAACACAACGGTTGACGGCTCATTTCTCGGCAAAAGGGAGGAACGTATGGCAAAGTTGACCGGAAAAATCGCCCTTGTCACCGGCGCCAACCGCGGCATCGGCAAGGCCATCGCCCTGGCGTTGGCTGCGGAAGGGGCGACCGTTGCCATCAGCGCGCGCGGCAGGGACGACCTCGAACGCACGGCCGACGAGATCAACAAGCTCAAGAGCGTCGTCCTGGTTGTGCCGGCGGATGTCACCGACGCAAAGCAAGTCGAGCAGATTTTCGCGCAGGTCATGGCGCGATTCGGCAGGCTCGATATTCTCGTCAATAACGCGGGCGCTTTTGACGGTGGGCCGCTCGACGAGCTTTCCGTCGAAGCGTGGGATAAGGTGATCGCCGTCAATTTGCGTGGCCCGTTCCTCTGCACGCGACAGGCCTTTCGCATCATGAAGACGCAGAAAGGAGGCCGCATCATTAACATCGGCTCCATCGCCGCCCAGCGTGTTCGACCTCATTCCGCGCCCTACAGCGCCAGTAAGCACGGTCTGTGGGGCCTGACGCAGGTGACGGCGCTCGAAGGCCGCGAGTTCGGCATCACTTGTTGCGCCCTACATCCGGGCAATACGATGGTCGAACGTCGGCAGGAGAGCGGTAAGAAGGAAGACGACGAGCCGATGATGACCGCCGCCGAGCTTGCCGAGACCGCCGTCCTGATGGCGACGTTGCCGCCGCACGTCAATATGCTGGAAGCGATCGTCCTGCCAGTCGGCCAACTGTATGTGGGCCGTGGTTGAATTCGTTTAGCGCTCGGCGGCGCGGCGCGAGCGCTAAACGAAAACAGGAGAAACGCATGCACATCGAACACATGGCCCTGAACGTTGCCGATCCCGTCAAGATGGCGGCCTGGTATGTCGAGCACCTCGGCATGCGCGTGTTGCGCAAGCAGGAGCAGATGCCGTTCACGCACTTCATCGCGGATGAATCGGGGCGTGTCGTTCTGGAGTTGTACCACCACACCAAGGCCGTGCTGCCGGATTATGCGAAGCTTGATCCGTTGACATTGCACATTGCGTTCACGGCGGCCGATGTCGCCAAGGAACGCGCACGTTTATTTGCTGTCGGCGCGACTTCCGCGGGCGACATCGTCACCACCGACAGCGGGGATGTGATGACGTTTGTGCGCGACCCGTGGAGCGTGACGATCCAGCTCGTCAAACGCGCCAAGCCGCTATCGGCTTAGCGTTCCCAAATCGCCACGTCCGCAGCACCGCGGACGTCACGTAGGGGCCTCGACTTCTTCGCTGGCTTTACGCTTGGCCGCTATCATTCGGCGTCCACGGCTCAGAACTTGTCCCTGGCCGATCGATGCACGGCCACGCGCATGAAGGGCTTGCGACCGCTCGGTACGCGATGCGCGCTGGCGCTTCCAACGGCGGTGAGCCCATACAATAATCACGACTGATAATTGTCTATCGCGCCATGACACACTTGCCGAAAGCCGTCGTTCTCTTGAGCGGCGGCCTGGACTCGACGACCACGCTCGCGCTGGCCCAGCGGGCGGGCTTTGCGTGCTGCGCGTTGACGTTCCAGTACGGCCAGCGCCACGCGATCGAGATCGACGCCGCCCGCCGGATTGCGGTCCAATATGGCGTGCACGCGCATGTTGTCGTGCCCATCGACCTGCGTCAATTCGGCGGCTCGGCATTGACGAGCGAGTTGCCGGTGCCGAAGGATCGCCCGCTCGATGCCATGTCCACAGGGATTCCCATCACTTACGTGCCGGCGCGGAACACGATCTTCCTTTCATTCGCGCTGGCCTGGGCGGAAGTGCTCGGAGCGCTCGACATCTTCCTTGGCGTCAACGCGCTGGACTACTCCGGCTATCCCGACTGCCGGCCCGAATACATCGCGTCCTTTGAAAAACTAGCCAATCTCGCGACCAAGGCGGGCGTCGAAGGCCGAGCCGTCAAGATTCACACGCCGCTGATTCATTTGACGAAGGCGGAGATCATCCGCCGTGGTGTCGAGCTGGGCGTCGATTATGCCCAGACGACATCGTGCTACGATCCGACGCCGAGCGGTGCTGCGTGCGGCCGTTGTGATGCGTGTTTGCTGCGATTGAAGGGATTCGCGGAGATGGGTCTGAGCGATCCGGCGTCCTATGAGCCCGTTTAGCGTTCGCAGCGAAGCGCCATAACTCTTTCCTTCGCCGCGAGTGTTAAACGGGTAAGCTCACGGCAACATCGAAAGCTGCCCGCGACGGATCTGGCCGCCGCGCAAAATGTAGAACGAGATTGGGTGGAACGTGGCCAGATCAGGGTGATTGACAACGTAATTCACATTATCGATGGTGACTGTTTCCCAGGTGTGCAGTCCGATCAGGATGTCACCTTTCTTGATCCCCGACTTGGCGGCGAAGCCGTTGGCGTTGATGCCGGTGACTTCGAGCCCGCCTTGCAATTGGTTGTTGACACGCGTGACCGACTCGCCGGACACGGGCGTGAACTGGGCCCCCAGTTTTTGCCAGATGATATCGGATGCGGAAACGGCGCGCACCAGGCGATCGCCTGAAGCGAGCGCGACGCGGACGCGTTTTTCCTGATCCTTGCGGCGAACGAGGACGGCGATCGAATCGCCCGCCTTGCGATCCAGCAAGCCGCGCTCCACATCGATGCCCGACTCGATTTTGACATCGCCGACTTGAAGGAGCAGGTCGCCCGTTTGCAAGCCGGCGGCCTCGGCGGGGCTGGACGCATCGACGCGGTCGACGATGACGCGGCGAACCAGCCCGTCCAGGCTCGGTTGCAAGAGATCCCGACACGTGAAGCCGTCGTAGCTCGCATTGCGGCGGCGTGACTTGAGCATGTCGGTGACAGATTTTACCATGTGATCGACCGGAATCGCGAAACCGATATTCTGGGCGCCGGCGCGGATGGCGACGTTGACGCCGACGAGCTCGCCGTTGATGTTGATGAGTGGCCCGCCGGAGTTGCCGGGATTGATGCTGGCGTCAGTCTGGATGAGCGATTTGTACGCCATGTCCTTGTTGAGGCTGACATCGCGTTTGGTGGCGCTGACGACGCCGACGCTCACGGTGTGCTCGTAGCCGTAGGCGTTGCCGATGGCGATGACGGTCTCGCCTACCATCAGATCGCTCGCGGTGCCAACGGGCATTACCGGCAGCGGCGTGGACGAATCGACCTTGATGATCGCCAGATCCAGTTCCGGATGACGCGCGATGACGGTGGCGGCGAGCGTGCCGCCGTCGGAGAGGCGGATGCGCAAGGAGCTCACTTCATCGATGACGTGCTGGTTCGTGATGATGTAGCCGCGGTGATCGATGATGATGCCGGTTCCCATGCCGTTGACGCGGCTGGCCATCGGGAAAGCGTCGCCGGCGTTGGGAACGGCGGCTCGCTCACTGTGGATGTTGACAACCGCCGTCTTGACACGTTCGACCGCCGTTACGATCGCCGTCTTGCGTGCGCCGGTGCGCGTCAAGGACGACGCGTCTTGGGAGCGTGACTGGGTCGTGAAAAGCGCGGGGCCTTGAGCGGCTTCCTGGGCGTTGATCGAAATGAGCAGAGCCAAACTACCGGCTGTCCCCAGGGCGATGAACCATCGGCGGCGCAAGCTCATGATGTCCTCGGGTCCAGGATTCCGCGGCGTGGTGGAATGGCGGGGTCGTCTTCCTATCCATTCGGCTACGCCCGAAAATTGCCTAAGATTCCCCGGTACACTTTGTCAACTTGCCTTGCCGCCACGAACGGACCGGACCGAAGAGTGCGAACCTGCTCAAGTTATGAAGAGGGCCGGAAGAAGAAATTCTGACGATCGTGTCGGTTATCGCGCGAATAGCTCGGCAATTCGCTTGGTGCGACCGGAAAAGCCGGTACAATTCCTCTGCCTTCTCACGCTGACGGCGATATTGCAACCACGAGGGATTCATGACCGGAAAAAGCCGACGCGAACAGATCGAAGTAATGCTTGCCGACGAGCCGAACGATCCGGAACTGCGCTACATGCTGGCGATGGAGCACGCCAGCGCCGGCGACGATGCCGGGGCGGTGCGTGTCTTTCAGGAATTGATCCAGGCGGCGCCGAACTTCCCCCCCGCGTATCACATGCTGGGCCGGACGTTACAGCGTCTCAACCGCAATGCCGACGCGCGGGCGATTTTGCAGCAGGGCATCCCGATCGCCCAAAAGCAAGGCAACCTGCACGCCGCAGGCGAGATGGCCGAGTTGTTGGAGAGCATCGAGTAAGCCATGTACCGACGCTGCGGCTTCGCGCGGCGCCGGCGTTCGAGAAAAAATCAAACACCAACTTGTAGCCGTCGTCCTGGCCTGGTAATTTGAACGAAAGAGATCGATCGACGGAAGGAGAACCCTCATGGCCGAGCAAACGCTGATCCTCATCGTGGACGACGACTTTGAGCTATCCGACGGCATCCGCGCCGTGTTGGAAACGCAGGGACACAAGGTCCTCCAGGCTCGCGACGGCCAGCAAGGACAGCAACTCATCTACCAGCAGCGTCCCGATCTCGTCATCCTCGACATGATGATGCCGCGCAAAGGGGGCTATCCCGTCCTCGAGCACTTCCGCGACAAGAAGGACGCGCCCCCTATCATCATGATCACCGCCAACGAGGGAAGCCGGCACAAAGCGTATGCGGAGTACCTCGGCGTCATCGACTACATCCGCAAACCGTTCGCGATGGAGAGACTCCTGGAGGCGGTGGAGCGAGGCCTCAAGGGCGAAGCCCCCGCCGTCGAGCCCGAGAAGAAATCGTGAGCGCCATCATTCCTGCCGCCAGCGTTCTCGTCGCGCGCGGGCCTGGCTCACGCGAAATTTTCTCCATCTTGCGAGGCTCGCAGCTCCGATTCTTCGGCGGGTTCTGGGCCTTTCCCGGCGGCAAGCTTGCTGCGGAAGACGACGATCCGACGATTGACCCGATTCAGCAAAAGCTACGTGCCCGCCGCGTCGCCGCTTGCCGCGAGTTGTTCGAGGAAACCGGCATCCTGATCGTGCGCCGTCCCGACGGCTCCTTTCCGACGCGTGACGCCGATCTCGACCGTTGCCGGCATGCTCTGTTGGATGGATCACTCACGTTTCCGCACATGTTGGCCGAGCGCGGACTTATTTTGTGCGACGGCGACTTCCCCCTCATCGGCGAGATCACCACTCCCGCGTTCGCGGCGGTGCGTTATGCGACGACTTTCTTCACGGCGCATCTCCCTGTCGGCCAGGAAGCGGACATCTGGCCGGGCGAACTCGAGAGTGGCGAATGGATCGCGATTCAGGATCTGCTCGTGCGCTGGCGGCGCGGCGAGATTTGCCTGACGCCTCCCACCGCGATGACCCTGCAAACGCTTGGCCAGCATCCTGTCGAGTCGGCCCCGCAACTTCTCGGTCCCTTGCTCGAACGACTGGCTCAAGGGGCGGAGCATCCGATCTTCATCGCCCCTTGCGTACGCATGTTGCCGCTCAAGACCGTTGCCCTCGCGCCGAGCACGCACACCAACGCCTACTTCGTCGGCAACGGCCCGTGCTATCTCATCGATCCCGGTCCCGACGAACCCGCCGAGCAGGCCCGCCTTTTCGGCGTCATCGATGAACAACTCCAGGCCGGACAATCGCTCACTGCCATCGTGCTCTCGCATCACCATCGCGATCACGTCGGCGCCGCGGTTGCCTGCGCGAATCGCTTTCGCTTGCCGATCTGGGCCCACGCACGGACCGCGGAGAAACTCCAGGGCCGCGTGCCGATCGCACGCACCCTATGCGACGGCGATCGCCTTGGCCTCGGTCCCAGCCCTGGCGACGGCCGCCCCTGGTCGCTCGAAGTTCTGCACACACCGGGGCATGCGTCGGGGCACTTGGTGTTCGCCGATTCGCACTACGGCCTCGTTTTCGCGGGGGACATGGTCTCGACGTTGTCGTCGATGGTCATCGCTCCGCCCGACGGCGATCTTGCCCTCTATTTGCAATCGCTGCGCCGCCTGCGCGCGTTGCCTTGCCGCATGCTGCTTCCGTCGCACGGCAACGCCAGCACGCAAGCCGCGCAGGTGATCGATGCCGCGCTGGAGCATCGCGCCAAGCGCGAACGGCAACTGCTGGACACGCTCGCAACCGGTCCAGCCGCGATCGACGAGATGACCGAACGCATGTACCGTGGCACCCCGGAGGCACTCATGCACTTCGCCCGCGCCCAGGTCCTGGCCGGCCTGCTGAAGCTGCAAGCGGAAGGCATCGCTCAACCGGTCGACGAAGAACGTTGGCAACTCGGCTGATACAATGCTCAATGACGGCAAGGCTCCGAGCTTGCCGATTTCGACTGCGGCAAAGATCGGAGTCTTGCCGCCATGAGGGAAGCACAATGAGCGATTTGAAATCGCGCGTCGAAATCGCACTGGCCGCGCATGTCGGCCCCGCCCTCGAAATGGACGGCACGCTCCTGGAAGTGCTCGACATCACCGACGGCGTCGCCCGCATCCGCCTGGGCGGCGTGTGCGGCAACTGCCCCAGTTCGATCATGCTCGTCGTGAATGGCATCGAAGAGGAGCTTCGCAAGCACGTGCCGGAAGTCGCTTACATCGAGGCGGTCCCCTAGCCGCTTGCGGCAGGTCGGAAGAGCCATCATGCACCTGGGTTACAACACCAACGGCTTCGCGCACCATCGCCTCGAAGACGCCCTGTCCATTCTCGCCGAGTTGGGCTACACGAGCGTTGCCATCACGCTCGATCATCACGCACTCAACCCGTTCGATGCCGATTGCGTTTCGCAATGCGAGCGCATTCGCGCCTTGCTAGAGACGCTGAAGCTGCGCTGTGTCATCGAGACAGGAGCACGTTTTTTGCTCGATTCACGCCGGAAGCACCAGCCGACCCTCCTCAGCGTATCCGCCGCGGATGCGCGTCGGCGTTTCGATTTCTTGCTGGCGTGTATCGACATCGCTCAGCGCTTGCGTGCGGATGCGCTCAGTTTCTGGTCCGGCACACCCGCTGAGGCGACAAGCAAGCACATGACGTCGCTCGGCGCGGTCTGTCGCCGCTTGGCCGAGGAAGCGGCGAAACGAGACGTCCGCCTCGCCTTTGAGCCGGAACCGGGCATGTTCATCGACACGATGGACAAGTTCGTGGAGTTGTACCGATGCGTCGATCATCCGAACTTCGGACTGACGCTCGACGTCGGACATTTGCACTGCATGGGTGAATTGCCGATCGCCGACCACATCGAACGCTGGAAGGATCGGCTGTGGAACGTGCATATCGAAGACATGCGTCGCGGCGTTCACGATCATCTGATGTTCGGCGACGGAGAAATGGATTTCGCGCCGATCTTCGCCGCGTTGCGTTCGATCGGCTACGCAGGCGGAGTTCACGTTGAATTGAGCCGGCACAGCCACGATGCGGTCGAGACGGCGCGGCGGGCCCTGGAGTTCATGCGGGGCGTGCAAGAATCAAAATAGCCTGCAGCGTCAGCAAGGGCTGTTGCGTTCTCCCTTGCTTGCGCTGCGGGCCAGTCGCCAACTTAGGCGATGGGCAGTTGGAAAGATACCCGTAGTCAATGCGACGCGGAGCGTCGCACCACATTGTGGCACGACGCTCCGCGTCGTGGACGGGTACATTTAATTCTGCCGCTCGCCTTATTCCTTGAACTTGGCATGGCACGCATTGCAGGTCGAGTTGACCTTGGCGGCGGCCTTGGCGATGCCGGCGGCGTTCTTGGCGCCGGCGGCCTTGGCGAGTTCGAGGCTGGCGTCGCGCATCTGCTCCGACCATTCGTTCCAGGCTTTCTTGGTTTTGCCGGCGGGGCCGTCCTTGCCGGGCGTCTTGTTGCGGATTAATTGCGCCATGGCGGCAAGGTCATGGGCGGCTTCCTCGGCGGCGGCGGCTTCCTTGGCGACGTTGGCGAGCGGTTTCTTCGGGTCGGCGAGAAGCTGGAGCTTCTTTTCTAGGCCGTCCTCCGCCGGATTGGGTCCGAGCGGCGCGCGGCCCCAACCGATACCGCCTTTGTTGCGGGCGCGGAAGAGATGCATCAGGTCTGAGGTTTCCTCGAACGCCTTGGCGATCTTGATCGCTGCCGTCTCCGCGTCTGCGGCTTTCCCACTCTTGTACATGCCGGCGATCTTGAGGACATCAGGCCTCATGTCTTTGTCCCCGGCCGCTTGCGTCGGACCTGAGAGCGAGACGAAAATGAGCACTGCTGCCAGTGTCAAGATCGCGAGCCACATGCGTACCTTCGTTGCCATGAAATTCTCTCCTGTTGAGGTTGAAAGAACACTGCGCCATACTCAGCGGATCGGAGCGCCGCCAAACACCGGGCGGTAGTCCCGAATCATCCATCTAATGATCAATTCACGTTCGACATCCGTCAAAAATTGAATCTGCTTGTCCGTGACGGTCGGATTGAGGTCGCGGAATTCCTTGAGTGCGCCGGGCGCTTCCTGATCGCGGAATGCCGGCATGTTATTTTTCTCGCCGTACCTTGAGCCGTGCATGGGGCGCATGATCATGGAACGAATCCATTCTGTTGAACCGTAGCCCGTCAGATCAGGCGCATCCTCGCCGGCGCCGTTGGTGCCCTCCAGCACATGGCAATTTTTGCATTTGTTGCGACCCAGTTCAAATGCTGCCTGCCCCTGCTTGGCAAGTTCCTTGTTCCGTTTGTCCTTGGGGTGGCGTTGATCGGCGAGCCATTTGGCGATGACCTCAAGCTCATCGTTTTGCTGTGCGACTTTCTTCTTGACGTCCGCATCTTCGCTTTCTCGCCAGCGTGCTTGCGCGTCGTCGATGCCCTTGCGCCAGTTGATCATACCCTTGGCCGGCGCCAGGATGAAATCGCCCTTGGCATCCACTTTCGGCTTCTTGTCATCATCGAGCACGCGCAGCTTCACCAGTCCTAAGTGCGTGTCCTTGCCAGGATTCTTGAGCAATTCGTGGATCCATTCGAACGAGGCATAATCGCCCAGATCGCTCGCGGATTTGCCTCCCTTCCAAGATTCGAATTTATCATCTTTACCGGCGCTGAAGTTGTGGCAACTGCCGCATTTTCCCTGAAATAGCAGGTTTCCGGTCGTATAGGGGTCGTTTCGTAACAGCACGTGCCCGCCTTCTACGTGCGTGCCGCCCATCGCCAACTGGCAGGCACGCTTCGCCTTGATCTCGGCTTCGTGGACATCGTGCTGGAATTTCTCGGCCTTCTCCTTCTCCTTCTTGCGTGTTTCCTCGTCGCCGGTTTTCATGATGCCGCCGAGGATGCCCTCCGGTTGATCGTCGTCAAGGGCCTTGAGCGTCAAGAGGCCAACCATCACGAACAGTACTGTCAAAAACACGATGCCAACGAAGTGGCCGAGCTTGCGCACGGGACCGAAGCCGAGCAGGGGAAGCAGAAACAGAATCATCATGACGCCATTGGGAATGATGACCGTGCCCCAGATGGCATAATCGCCTGGGAAGTACTTGAGAAGCTGGAAGAGGAAAAGGAAATACCATTCGGGCCGGGCCGGATAGTTGGCGGTATTGCGATCGGCGGAGGCGTCAAGCTCGGCGCCTTTGCCCTCGACGCCGTAACGCGCGATCTTTTCATAAAGATTAGGTTCCGATCCGTCTTCATGCGGCGGCGGCGTCACCTTGTGCGCGAAGCCGTACAGTACCATGCCGAGCATGATCCCGAACACCACCATACAGGCGAGCATGTCGTAGAACGCCTGGCGCGGCCAGAACGGTTCGGTCCCCTTGGCGTGTTCATTCTCCGGATTGCTGACCAGGCCCTGTTTATTTTCAGTCGAGGTCACGCCATGCCGGCGGAAGATTGCGACGTGGGCGACGAGCATGCCGATCAGCGTCAGCGGCAAGATCGCGACATGCAGGGCGTAGAAGCGCGTTAAGGTGTAGTTGCCGTAGTCGGGGCCGCCGACCGCTTGATGGCGCACCTCCTCGCCTATTTCGGGCAAGGTGCCGGCGATGTTGGTCGCGACCATGGTCGCCCAGTAGCCTTTCTGGTCCCACGGCAGCAGGTATCCGGTCAGGCTCAGGCCGAGGGTGACGCTCAATAGGCCGATGCCGAGCCACCAGTTGAGTTCGCGCGGGGGCAGATGGGCGCCGGCGATGACGACTTGCAGCATGTGCAGGGCGATGAGGACCATCATGGTCTGCGAGCCGAAATGGTGCAGGCCGCGGATGAGCCAGCCGAAGTCCATCTTGTACTGGATGGCGTGGACGCTGTTCCAGGCTTGCGAGGCGCTGGGACTGTATGCGGTCATCAGCATGATGCCGGTGATGAGCTGGATGCTGAAGACGAAGGCCAGACAACTCCCCCAGACGTAGCGCCAGCGGGCGCCGCCGGGGATGCCTTCGAGCAGCATGGCGCTCAGCAGGCTGCGGATACCGGCACGATGATCCAACCAATTAATCAGGGTTGTGAACACAAGCGGTCCTTCGGTAAGCTGGGGTTTCGCAAGGAAGGTGGGTCAACCAATCGCGTTCTTCTCGATTTTCAGCGCCTCGAATCGTTGATACTTGACCTCGAGTCGATTGAATTCCGGATCGTCTTCGTCGATCTCCCATTCGAGCGAATCCATGCCGCGCCTGGCGGGATTGCCCACTCCTGCTTGCGCTCCGGCCAGAGTGAATCGCGCGGAGTGGCATGGGCAGAGGAAGCCGTCGCCGCCGAGGTTGACCGAACAGCCCAGATGTGGGCAGATCGTCGTGAAAACGAGGAGGAATGCGTCCTTTTCGGCTTGCGGCCTGGCGTTGAACGCGACCACGGCCGCTTTGTCCGGGAAGGCCGGCAGTGCTTGATCTCTTTTGACGACCCAGACTCGTCCCAGGACATCGTTGGGGTAGAGCGTCCAGCCATCGACGCGCGTGTCGCGAATAACTCCCTGGACCGGAGTCGCGCGGAGGTCGTCAAGCTTGACGCCGTCTATCAGCTTCATCGCACTCTTGGGGGCACGCCGATGCCGCGGATCGATCACGTAGCAGACGATCGGGACGCCCAGGATCGCGGAGAAAATCGCTCCAAGACCGAAGGTGAGGAAGCCGAGGAAGGACCGGCGTTGAGGTTCCAGTGCCATGGTGGGATGCACTCCGGCGCAGCGGCGAGGCGGGAATTATTGACGCGTGTTATTTTACCCGTTGCGCGGGTAATGTCAATTGCCCAACGCCTCGATTTGCCGCTGGCAGTTTGGCGTGCGCGGCAGAGAGCTAATTTGCAGGGCGTCTCTATCCGAACGTTAACGTGCCAGCGTCTTGAGGCGCAGATCGATTTGCCGTTGAATCCAAAAGTAATTGCCTCGTTCCGTCCAGTCGTTGGCGAGAAGATCGAGCCGCTTTTTCAAGGCGGCGCGGCGCTCTGGCGGGAGACTTTCGGCGAGTTTCTTTACCTCCGCGTGCAAGGCGCCGCTCTTCAACAACGCATCGATCTCTTCCCTGGTGCGCTGCAAATACACGTGGGCCTTTTTCGCGCCGTCGGTGCCGACATGAGGCAGGCATTCCGCGAAGCGGATCTTGGCCTGGAAGTATTTGTGTACGTCGAGGTGAAGGGTTTCAAGCAGAACGAGGCGATGTGCGAAGGGGTCTATCCTGTCGCTGGGAACGCGTTCGCTGAGTCGCGTAAGGCGCTGATCGATCAGCGCCTGCAAGGCGATGCGTTCGATGTAGAAGTTTCCCCAGGCGCTCTTGGCGAGAATCCAGGCTTCATCGGCACGCGTCTGGGCGCCTTTGTCGGGATTGCCGGCAGCGCGCAGCTTGGCCTGAAGCTGCTCGGCCTTTTCATGATTGGCGAACGCCTGCGAGCGCGCCAGTTCGAAGTGAAGGTAGTCGCGCAGGCCAATGGCGATGATGCGCGTCGTGACGCGGATGTGCACCTCCGTCACGGTCTTGTCAGTCTTCGGGTCGGTCTTGGTAATGACTTCGAACAAAAGTTCGCGCACGGGCCTGCCGGTGTCCGGGTCAATCTTCATTTCTTTTTCCACATCGACCAGCATTTCCAGGAATTCGTCCTGCGTCCACATGGCTTGCAGCATCGGCTCCGCACGCGCACGCATCTTGGGATCGGCATCGCCTAACAAATTGGCGTGCACTTTTTTCAGGGTGTCGCGCCACTTTTCCAATTCCGCGCGGAACTTGTCAGACTGGGCCAGATCGACAAGCGTGTCGTTACGCGCGAAAGAGAGTAAGCGTTCTTGCCGGCGTCTGAGCGCCTCATGTTGACCGCGCAAATAGAGATCACGCGTCTGCAGGTCGTAATTGAGCAAGAGTCGTTCCGAGATGCCTTGTAGCATTTGCCAGGCGGTTCTCGGCAACACGTCATCGCGGATGTTGACGCGCGCGTAGTTGGCCAAAGTGTCGTGAAGAGGAACGCGTGCCTGGGCGACGGCGACGGCGCGGTTTGCCTCGTCGATGCCGCCGTCTTGCTTGGCGAGGAACATCCGCAAGGCCCGCGTCGGCGAATTGAGGGGCGGCGTCTTGTCCTTGGCTTGCGAGTTCCACACCTTGACCGGGGTCTTGGTGAGCGCTGAAATCTCGCGGTGCAGCTTGTCGGCCGCCAGATGCAGGACGATAGGATCGTTCTTGTGAAGCTTCTTTTGCAAATCAAGCATCCGCGGCGCCAGCGCATAGAGCGGACAGACGAGCCGAGGTTCGAGCTTCTTCACCTGCGCCTCCGTGAACCCTGACGGTTCAAGCAGCGCCGCATCCGTCTCGACTTCACTCAAGGTCGCAATGCTCTTGCCGTCCTTGCCGCGCACGGCCATTTCCAGACGCGGATCAAAGAGCCGCAAGTTCTTGTCCTTTGCGTCATGAACGGCGACGAGAAACAGCAACGGCTCCGAATCGGGCACGACGATCAGGCAGCCCTCGCCGCGCCCTTGCCGCAACAGCGCGAGGAAAACGAGCGCTCGATCCAGCGCATCGGCGTGGCCGCGCCGCAGCGCGAATGCCGGCGGGATCCAGGTATCGACTTGTTCGTGCAGGATGACATTGCGCATCACCCAGAGGAAGTAATGATTCGCCTGTTCAATGGGATCGAGAGTGCGCACCTCGACGGAACGAGCCGCCGCGCGCAAGAGGAAACACTCATCAAGATAGTGCGCGTCGGCCGGGCGAAAGGACTGCGATTCGACTTCGGCCATCTCCGCGTCGTTCAGATTCGCGTGGCCTTCGAGAAACTTGCGATTATCAAGCGTGAGGCGGACGTCGGCGCCGACGTCTTGCGTGCTGGATTTGCCGGCGAGTGCTTGCAAGCCGTCGCGCAGGCGCGTCCAGTCGTCGCTGACGCGCGGATTTTCAGGATAGCGAGCTGAGTCGGCAAACGTCGCGATTGCATCGTGTTCCCGGCCGACCTTGTCTTTGTCTTTCTCGCCAACCTTCGCAATGTTCTTGGATATCGGCGGTCGGCCGCAACCGACAATCAGGATCAGCACGACGGCGAAATAGCTTGGGTGAATTTTCATGTTGCGCATCATGTTGCTCATGTGGCGACCGCGTGTCCGTTGCTCAATGCGGGCTCGGCCAAGGCTTGACGAAGCCGCAAGCAGCAGGCGATCAAGCTCGGCAAGTCGGCAAGGGCAATCATATTCGGGCCGTCGCTCAACGCCTCGTCCGGGCGGGGGTGCGTCTCGATGAACACGCCATCGCAGCCGCACGCGACGGCCGCCTTCGCCAGGAACGGGACCATGCGTCGATCGCCGTCGGTGCGGTCGCCTTTGCCCGCTGGTTTCTGTACGCTGTGAGTCGCGTCAAAGATCACGGGACAGCCGAATTCTTGCATCCAGGGGATCGCCCGCATGTCATTGACAAGTTGCCCGTAGCCGAAGGTGGAGCCGCGCTCGGTGAGGAGAAGCTGGCGATTGCCGACCTCGTGCATCTTGGCGACGACGTTCTTCATGTCCCAGGGGGCCATGAACTGCCCCTTTTTGACGTTGACTGGCTTGCCGGTGCGTCCCGCCGCCAGGATCAGGTCGGTCTGGCGGGCGAGAAAC
>SYHD01000326.1 GCA_005799265.1 Planctomycetia bacterium
ATATTCATGAGCGTGGATTTGCCGGAGCCCGACGAGCCGCGGATCGTGACGAATTCACCCGCCTCAATCGAGAGCGTTACGCCGTTCAGGGCGCGCACCTCGGCGGCGCCTTGATCGTAGATTTTGACGATGTTGTCGAGGTCGATAACGATGCGCATGTTACTTTCTCGCCGCTTGCGGCTTAGTGCTCGCGTGGCGCCTCGCGAGCGCTAGGCCGCAAGCGGCCGGGATGTTAGATCTTCACGTTCGCGGGTTGATCGAAGAACCCCGGCGCGCGCGCCGGCGGAGCCCCGATGATGACGCGCAACGATTCGGTCGGCTCGCGGCCGGACTCCCACTCGAGGATCTCGATGCCCTCGGCGTCCTTGATGCCGAGCGCGTCCCCCTTCTTGGCGCCGATGCGAACGAAGACGGGCGCGGGGCGGCGCGCGACATCGTCCCAGATCCACAGCGTATGCCAGTGCGTCCAATCGGCCCGTTTCTTCCATTCGGCGACGCGTGTCCGGGCGGCTGCGGTCAGATACGCGTCTTCGAGCAAAAAGTTGAGAGCGGCGCTCGGCACGCGCCAGGCATTCTTGCGCTCGAAGCGGACGATGTCGATGGACATGGTCATGCCGGGGCGTAATTGCCATTCGCCGGTGTCCGTGTCCGTGAAGTTGGTCACTTCGATGACCGTGTCATAGTAGACCGCCCCTTTGACGCTCGTGGCTTGCAGACGCTTTTCCTTGACGACCCCCGTGAACTCGATCTCCTTGTCGGCATAGTTGGAGATCTTGAAGTAGACGGCCAGGCTCCCCTTGACCTTGTTGATGTCCCCCTCGGCAACGAGTGCGTGTACTTCAACAACGTCCAGGCTCCCCGCGAGCGTGAAGAGAGGCCCGGCCTGGGGGCCAACCTGCTGCCCTTCATGGACTTTGCGATCAAGGATGACGAACGATCGCTTGGCGTCGCCGGGGGCAAGCAAGGACATACCGGGGACCTTGATGCGGAGCATGTCGCGCACGAATTCAGCTTCCTTCTTGGCGGATTGGGCCGCGAGTCGTTTGGCGTTGGCGGCATCGACTCCCGCCTTGGCCGCGGCGACTCCGGCCAGCGCCGCCTTGTATTGTGATTCGGCCTGTTCGCGTTCGGCGCGGAAGCCGCCCTTGTCGGCGAGCTCGCGCTGCAAACGCAGGTTCCGCTCGGCGCCCTCGCGGCCGGCGTTCGCTTGCAATACGGCGGACTTCGCCTGCATCAGTGCGGCGTTGGCCATGCGGATGCCGTTGTTGACTTCGTCGATCTTGAGATTGATGTCGCGATCATCGAGGTGCACCAGCTCGCTGCCCGGCGTCACCGTGTCGCCGACGCGCGCCAAAATGCGCGTCACCGTGCCGGGCGTCTTGCTGCTGACGACGACGATCTCGCGCGGTTCGACGACGCCGGTGGCGCTGACGATATCGCGCAGCGTGGCCCGGCGCACCTCCGCGAACGTCAGTGCCTTCTCGGACAACGTTTGTTCGCCGCGCGTGCCGAGCCAGGCGTAAAGCCCGGCGCCGACCGCCGCGGCCAGCACGGTCAAGATGATCCACTTTTTCACGGCTAACGACCTTGCCTTTTGTGCGAAGAGATCGGTCTCTGCATCCAATCATCGCCCGATCGAGTTGAGGGACTGAGCGGCGCGCGGCGCCAACGCGCGCAGGATTAGAGGCTTCATCACGTAGGTTACGTAAATTCGGCAAAGACGGCACGGTTGACCTGGAAAAACGAGGAAACTGGAAGACCTGGGCTGAACATGATGCCTGTCAGACCAAACCCGGAGCTGAATGCCTGAGACTTTTGAGCGAGGCAACAAAAGAACGAAAAGGACGAAGAGCGAGAGCGAAGGACGAAAGAAATTGTTGTCTTTTATCGTACTTCGCTTGGCGTCCTATAACTTTTCTCTGCCAACATTAAAGGGAGCATCCTCATGAACCGGCATTGCGTCGAATCGTGGAGAACGCTTACAATCTCTCTTCGTCGCCTTTGGCCCCAATCCTCCGGCGTTGGACGGGGCGCCCGATCAGGATCCAAGGAAGGAGCCTGCTTTGTCTGTCGTGCCGACCATCCTCGCACGTTCCCTCGCTGCGCCGTCAGCAACTCCCGTGCGCCCGCGGCTCGGCATGCCCCGACTCTCCGTGGTTGTCGTCAATTATCGGCAATGGCAAGAAACCGAGACACTCGCGCGGCACCTGCAAGACTCGGCGAGCCTGCAACGCGGCGACGCCGAGATCGTCATCGTCGATAACCACTCGCCCCGGCATCCGCTCGTCAAACGCTTGCGCCGCCAGCCCAACGTGTCGCTGCGGCGCTGGCAGCAGAATCGCGGATTCGCGTGCGCGGTCAATGAAGGCTGTCGGCTCAGTCAGGGAGACTGGTTCCTGCTGCTCAATCCCGACATGACGCCAAGCGACGGATTTCTCGACGGCGTGGTCGCCTTGCTCGACGAACTCGAACCTAACGCCGGCATCGTGGGGTTTCATCTGCGCGATAGCGACGGCGCCCGGCAGCTTTCCGTGGGGCCGTTCCCGACGTTGACCTCGACACTAGCACGAATGGTCCTGCCGCGCAGCCGACGCAAGTATCATGCGCTGCGGACCGCGAAACGTTGCCGCGTCGCGTGGGTGACGGGTTGCTGTATGCTCGTTCGGCGCGACTGCCTGCGCGATCTGGGCGGGCTGGATGAGGATTATTTCCTGTACTATGAAGACGTTGATTTCTGCCGTCGAGCCCAGGAACGCGGCTGGACAGTGTGGTACGAGCCGAATCTCGCCGTCGTACATCATCATCCGCTGCACCAGCGCGCCGTGCCGGCGGCGCTGCGGATGGTGACGCGGCATTCGTTGATGACTTACGCCGCCAAGCATTGGCCGGACTGGCAGTTCCGCCTCTTGACGCGCATCATCGCGACCGAGGCCGGCGTGCGCCGCCTGGCCGCGTGGTGGTCCGGCGACGCGCATCAGGCGCGTTTGTTCGCCACGCTCGGCGACTTGTGCAAGGACATGCGCGCTGACGATGCCGCGACGGCGCAGGCACGCATCGCGCAGACGCTGCGCCATCTCGACGTGCGCGTCGGCGTCTGAGTGAGGGATGTAAACCGTTAATCGTATAGTCGAAAGGACGACCATGAAACGCCTGTCGATCTTCATCGCGTGTCTTGCCATCGGACTCTTTGTCGCGCCCGATGTCTCCTCGCAGGGCAAAGTGTACCGTAGCGTCACCAATGAAGGACTCGAGAAGATCTTGCAAGGCCTTCAACTCAAGTACGAAAAAGCCGAACGCAAGGAGAAGGAAGGCAACAGCATCGCATTCTTCGAGTTCAAACGCGGCGAGCACACGTATCGGCTCATCAATTACGGCAACGACCTGTGGATCGAATGCACCTCCGACAAAGCGATGAAGGCGGAGGATGTCAATCGTTGGAACGCCGAGGCCAAATTCAGCCGCCTGGTGCTCATGAAGCAAAAAGACAAGACGACGCTGTCGCTCGAATCGCAGCTTGATTGTCTGGGCGGCGTCACCGACGTGATGATCCGGCAGTACCTGATCCGCTTCGACGACGAGATGCGGAAATTCGTCAAGTTCGCCAAATAATCCCGGTTCCCGTTTGGCGTTCGCGCCACGGCGTGCATGCCGGACGCCGCCATCCGGAAAAGAGGTCACGCATGCTCCATTCATCAAGGCTGATCCTGGCCACCCTGTTCATTTTCCTCGTGCTGGTGCCCTGCGCCCAGGCCCAAAACGACAAGATCTACCGCGGACTGTCCCCGGCGGAGGCCGAGTTTTTGCTGAAAGAGCTCAAGGTCGAGTTCAAGAGTTCGTCCTCCAAGAAGGGCGATGAACACTATTTCGACTTCACGCGCAACAGCTACCGCATCCGCCTGGCGCATTACTCGCGCGACGAGCTGATGCTCGACTGTGTCTTTCGCGGCGCCCCGATCGAAAAAGTCAACCAGTGGAACACCTTCACGCGCGTGTGCCGGGCCAGCTATCACAAGGATCCCACGGGGGAATTCACGATCCTCGAATACGGCCTCGACACCTCCGGCGGCGTCACCGCGGGGGCCATCAAGCAATTCATCTCACGCTTCGATGACGAGTTGAAGAAATTCGACAAGTTCATCGGCAATGCCGCCGGCGATGTCATTCTTGCGGCGGTCACCAACGACAAGCTCGAGAACATTCTCAAGACTCAGGGGATTGACCACAAAACAAAGGTCAACTCGGCCGGCATCATGATGTTCGACTTCGAACTGGGAGGCCACCGGCTGCGCATGTATAACTTTGGCGGCAAGGACCTCATGATCGACGTGCATTACAAGAAGATTTCGCTGGAGCAGGCCAATCAGTACAATCTCGACCGCAAGTTCGTGCGCGTCGTCAATTACCGCGGCAAGGAAAGCGACTACACGGCGCTGGAGTGCAACCTCGACTGCGAGGCCGGCGTCAGCGAGGCGATGATCCGACATTGGATCGTCTCGTTCGGCGAAGAAGCCCGCGATTTCGGGGAATACGTCAAGAAGGCGCAAGAGCCGCAGAAAAAATAAGGCATCTCGCAGCAATCAGTTCGACTCGCCGACAGCGCTCAGAATGTCGTGGATGTTGAAAATGCGTTTCGCCTTGTCAAGATCAGGGTCCAGCACGGCGTAGCCAATCCCGGACTCGTGACAGCTCTTCAACAATTGCAGCAGGGCTTCCTTGGCGGGGCAAAAGATCTTCCATTCGGCGCCGAGATTCGCGCACGTTTGGTAGGACGTGGCGGCATCGCCGGACAAGAAAAGGGCGAGGGCCTTCGGTCCGTCCTTGAATTGCCAGAGGGCGCACTCCATCTGGTCGCCGACGATGCGATAAACGACATAGGGTTGGATTTCATCGTTCACGTCGACCTTCTTCCCAGGCTGATTTTCGCGCGCAACACTCGATTTGCATCCTTGGCACAACCGCGCCCTCTACGGTATGATAATCCTGTTCCCGCGGATAACCATCCCGTAAATCTCGGTGGATGCACCCATGCGTCGAATAAACGTGTTCATCGCATTGCTGGTCGAACTCGGTCTCGGTTTGCCTGCCGAGAGAGGGTGTGCTGGTGAGAAGTCGCCGCCGCCAGAGCAAGTTCGTTTCTTCGAGACGACGATTCGGCCTCTGCTCGCCGCTCATTGCCAGAAATGTCACGGCGACAAGAAGCAAGAGGGGAACCTGCGGCTCGATGCGCGCGCGCATGTTCTCAAGGGTGGCGCGAGCGGACCGGCCATCATCGCGGGGCAACCGGACAAGAGCCTGTTGATCCAGGCGGTTCGGCATGTCAACAAGAATCTGCGCATGCCCGACGACGCCAAGAAGCTCTCCGATCGTGAAATCGCTGACCTGACGCGCTGGGTGCAGATGGGCGCCCCATTTCCGCACTACCCAGCGGCCGCCCAAACGGTTGCCTCCAATGCGAAAGATTGGTGGGCGCTCAAGCCGCCGGGCGATCCACCGCTGCCGAAAGTCAAGGATGCGTCGTGGCCGCAGTCCGGGCTCGATCACTTCATCCTGACAAAGCTAGAGGCCAAAGGCCTCAGGCCGGCGGTCCGTGCCGATCGCCGCACGCTGATTCGCCGCGCGACTTACGGTCTGATCGGTCTGCCTCCCACGCCCGAGGAAATCGACGCGTTCGTCAACGACAAGTCAGCGCATGCCTTCGCCAAGGTCGTCGATCGGCTGCTGGCGTCGCCGCACTATGGTGAACGCTGGGGCCGCCATTGGCTTGATATCGCCCGCTATGCCGACTCCAATGGTCTGGACGAAAACGTCGCCTATGGCAACGCCTGGCGCTATCGCGATTACGTAGTCGCCGCGTTCAACAGCGACATGCCGTACGATCAATTCCTGCTGGAGCAGATCGCCGGCGACTTGCTGCCGACCAGCGATCCACCAACGCGTGAGCGTCGTCTGATCGCCACGGGCTTCTTGTCATTGGGGCCGAAGGTTCTTGCCGAGGTAGACGAGCGGAAGATGGAAATGGACATCGTGGACGAGCAAATCGACACGGTGGGCCGTTCGATCCTGGCGTTGACGCTGGGTTGTGCACGTTGCCATGACCACAAGTTCGACCCATTGACGCTGGGCGATTACTACGGCCTGGCCGGCATCTTCAAGAGCACCAAGACGATGGAGAACTTCAAGAAGATCGCGCGCTGGTATGAAAACCCGCTCGCCGCCGAGAACGTCGTCGCCCTTGAGGCTGAACACAAGAAAGAAGTCGCCCGGCTCAAGGTCGCGATCAAGGAGTTGACGCCCAAAGTTGACGATCCATCGAAAGCCGAGCTGAAACGGCTGCGCGAGGAGCTTGTCCGCCTGGAGAAAAAGGCGCCCGACGTGGCGAGCGCGTTGGGCGTCGTCGACGGGCCGGTAGTCGATGTGCCGATCCACGTGCGTGGCAGCCATTTGAAACTGGGCAATGTCGTGCCGCGCCGTGTGCCTCAGGTTTTGGCCGGCGGACAGGCGCCGTCGTTCGATGCCAAGAGCAGCGGCCGCTTGGAGCTGGCGCGCTGGCTGGTTCGTCCAGAACATCCGCTCACGGGGCGTGTCATGGCCAATCGCATCTGGCGCTGGCACTTCGGCCAAGGCATCGTCAGGACGCCGGACAACTTCGGCATCCTCGGCGAAGTGCCGGACAACCCGGAGTTGCTCGATTGGCTAGGCAAGCGATTCGTTGAAGGGGGCTGGTCGCTTAAGGCCATGCATCGCCTGATAATGCTATCGAGCACGTATCAGCTGAGCGCGGTAGGCGACCCCAAGGCTACCGAGGTCGATCCCGACAATCGCCTGCACGGCCGAGTCGCCGTCCGCCGGCTGGAAGCCGAAGCGATTCGCGACGCGCTCCTGGCGGTCAGCGGCGAGCTCGACACGCGCATGGGGGGGTCGCAACTACATGTCAAGAACCGCGCGTTTCTGTTCGATCACACGTCGAAGGACACGACGAGCTACGACAGCCGCCGGCGTTCGCTGTATTTGCCGATCATCCGCAACAACCTCTACGATGTCTTCCAGCTGTTCGATTATCCAGACCCTGCCGTCCCTAACGGCGATCGCGCCACGACCACGACCGCGCCGCAGGCCCTGTTCTTTCTCAACAGCGATTTCACGCAACGGCTGTGCGAGCAGATGGCCGAGTCGCTGCTCAAGGACGCGGATCTTGACGACGCCAGCCGAGTGCGCCGTGTCTATCTCAAAGCGTATGGCCGTGAAACGACCGCGCAGGAATCAGCCAAAGCGCTGGCGTTGATTCGCGACATCGAGCGCGCGCTACAAGGCAAGGAACAGAATCTCGAGCGGCGCCGCTTGACGGCATGGGCGAGCGTTTGTCAGGTGGTAGTGTCGGCGAATGAGTTTATCTACGTCAAGTAGCAAGCTCTTGGGCCAGCGATTACCGAAATTGTCGAAATTCTTTGGCGGCTCCCCCCAGCGCCTCTCGCTTGAATAGGTAGAGGCAAAAGGGAGTCCGACACAACTCGCGGAAGTCCGCGGGCGGTTCTCTTCGCCTCCCCTTGCGAGGAGGAATCGAACCATGACGCCACGAATCATCGCCAGCGCCGCTCTCGCCGCCCTGCTCATCGCCAGCAACGGGCTGGCCGACGACATGCTGAAATCCGGTCCCCCGGTCGGCGCCCGCAACAATCGCGGCGCGTTCTATCCGAACCTCGTGACGGGGCCCGGCGCCGGCGAACGCCGTTGCCCCGTCTGAACGTCCGACACTGACCTGGTCGTTCTCGTCTTCGCACGCGAGATGAACGACCCCTTGGCCAGTCTGGTCAAGCAGATCGATGACACTATCCATACAGCGTCCGGCAAATATCCTGGCGGCCGACGACTCGGTTCCTTCATCATCATGCCCGACGCGCCCGGCCTTGCTGATCAGCTCCGGGGCATGGCGAAAAACGATTCGCTCCGGCATGTAAACCTTTGTATCGGCGCCGCGCCGCCGCGCTACGAAGTGAACCCTACTGCCGATGTGACGGTCGTGATTTACACCCCCGGCCGGCCTGGTCGGAACGTCGTGCAAGCCAACTTTGCTCTGCGGGAATGCCAGTTCGACGAGTCGACGAGCGATGCCATCATCGCGGCCCTGGCCAACGTGCTGCCGAAATGAGGTCAGGAGAAGCCCAGGGGTGGGGTACTCCGAACCCCTGGGCTTGCCGCGACTCACCCCGTCAGCCAGCGCGCGAGGTTGAAATAGACCAGCAGCGTGACCATGTCGGTCAACGCCAGCGCAATCGGCCCGGCGGCGACACGCGGATCCCAGCTCAAGAGACGCAGCCCCACGGGAATCGCCTGCCCCAGGAAGGCCGCGCAGGCGACTCCCGCGCCGATGCCTCCCGCAACGCACAGCGCCACATCACTTCGGCCGATCCACCACAACGCGACCAGTCCGACCAGCGCCCCGCACGCGCCGCCGAGGAACGTGCCGGTGAGGAATTCGCGGCCAAGCCGAGGCGCCAGAGTGCTCCAAGTCGGTCGGCGTCCTTCTTGCGTCTGCAAAACCAGGCTGACCGACTGGATGCTGACGCTCTCCGCCAGCGCCAGCACGACCGGAATGAACAAAGCCAAGGCGACGACCTTCTCCAGTTGATCTTCGTAAAACCCGGCCAGGAACGCTGCCGCGATGCCGGCCACGATGTTCGTCGCCAGCCACGGGAAACGCAGCCGAAACGAGGTCCACGGCGAACGTTGTTGCGCGTCGGTCAGGTGTACGCCGATGAGTTGGAACAGGTTGTCGCTGTCCTCGCGGCGGTCGAGGTCGCTCAATTCACGCGTGTAGAGATCGACATCCACCAGGCCGATGATGCGGCGTTCATCATCGACGACGGGAAACGCCAGCAGCTTGTGCAGGATGAAGAACTCGCAGGCTTCGAGCACCGTCGCCTGATGCGGGATGGTGATGACGTGCTTCACCATGATGGCCGAGATTGGTTGTTCGCGTGGGCTCAGGAGCAAACGCCGCGTCGGCACCACGCCCAGGAGTCGACCGGCGGCGTCGGTGACGTAGAAGTAGAGGATGCGGCCCGTCGGCTGCCGCGCGACAATACCGTCCAGTGCCTGGCCGACGGTGTGATCGGCGCGGATTTGCACGAAGTCGGTGTGCATGTGTTTGGCGACGGGGTCGTGTAGTTCGTCGCGCGTGAGGGTCTCGGTCATGCGGATTCCTTCCTTGACGCGGCTAGATTCGGGCGGCGTACCCCCGCCATTCGTCGCGCTCATGGCGGGGCTTGAGGAGGATAGCATAATTGGGGAATCCGTGCCGATAGAGGAATACGCAATCCCCGCATAATCGATGTAGGCGCAATCTTCGTTAAAGTTTGCCTGCTCGATGTGCCGATGTTCTCCCCAACGCCAGGATTAGGCCTGTGGGCGGGCTTTGATGGAACACGGAAGGAGCGGCACATGGAACATCTGCAAATCCGATTGCTAGGCGCGTGCCTCCTCTTACCAATGTTGGTCACAGGGTGTTCGCCCTTCTCAATGGGAATCTTGACGCCGATTCCGATTCAGCCGTGGGTCGCGGAGAACATTGCCGAGCGGATCGACAGCAAGAACGATCATCGCGTGGTGGTGATGCCGCCTATCCCGCCGGGGCATCGGCCGTACTGCGAGGACCCGCCGGACCGGGCGGAGATTATGCGGTCTTATTCGAGAGTGACGCGCGGCATTCCTTACATTTATGAAGAATTCCGCGACGATATCGAATTTACCGTGGAGAAGCTAGTCGATCGGGTGGATCCGCCGCGCTTTTTCCCGCTCTTGGGGCCTGCGCAGTTGCATCATTGTCATTGGAAGTGCACGGTGTATTACACGGAAACCATCGAGTCGTCGTATCCCTTCCCGGCGCGCATCAAGCGGCGCCACGCGGAGGTGGTGTACATCGACAAGGATCACTTGCATCTGTGCGTGAACGGCTTCGACGCGCAAAAGGAGACGTTCCAGCACATGTCCTCGATCCGGACCGGGAATTAGATCGTGTTGGTGGGAATCGTTACCAACCTGCCGCTGGGCCGAACGGTACGTTGCCAACGTGCCCCGCGAAGGTTGGATTGCCGTTTGCATACCGTAAAGAGAATCCGCCATGACCTCCAGCCGACCTTGGTTCTTGGGACTGGTGCTCGCCAGCGCCCTTTCCTTGACAGCAAGCGCCGATGCGCAGCTCCCGTTTCGCTGGTTCGGTCCGAAGACCAATGACAAGAGTGCCCCCGCGAAGGCGTCCGCTCCGGATGTGCGCCGCGTGGCCGAGATCAACGTCGAACTCGCCTGGCTCGCGGACCCCATCACGTTTCCCTATTATCTCCAAGCGCGCGTTAACGGCGCCACGCTCGAAGTGCGCGGCTACGTGCCCGACAAGACAGTGCGCGAACACGCCCTGCGCATGGCCCAGGTTTACTCGTCGATGCCGGTGGCCGACGCGATGAAGGAACATCCGAGCCTCATGGTGCGGCCCGGCGCCATGTCGAGCCAGCAATTGCAGACCAGCGTCTTGACTTCGCTAAAAGTTTCATTGCCGAAACAGCATCAGCAGCTCAAGGTCGAATGCGGCAAGGATGGCAAGGTCTACGTGTCCGGTCCCGTGAGCACTTACGAGGAAAAGATCGCGGTCAGCCATTCACTACGCCGGCTGCACGGCTGCACGAGCGTGCAGAATTTGACGTCGCTGCCGGGCGAAATCGCGCAGACGCCCAGGGACAAGTTGCCGACGGTCGTGCAGAATCCGCCGCGTCCGCTGCCGGAGCCGGTGCAGCCCGAATTGAAGGTAGCCGGGCCGGTCTTGATACCGAATGTCGGCCCGTTGAAGAATCCGCCCGAGGTAATCAAGGTGGAATCGCCCGGCAGGCCCGAAAAGCTGCCGCTCACGCCTGCGGCTCTGGGCCTGCAAAAACGCATTCGGGCGGTTTGCCCCGAAGCGAAGAGCGTGGAACTCGATTTCGTAACCATGACCGAGGTTCGCATCAGCATCGAGCTACGCGCGGAGAAAGACATCACGCCGGTCGCCGAACGCGTTCTCGCCATGCCCGAACTGCAGAATTATCGTCCCGACCTACTCTTCCGCGTTGCGACTCCGTAACAAGTTGCTAGGGAACTATGGAACTTTGACTTTCCCAAGTCGTCGCTTGTGGGTTTCCACCAGCGTTCCAGCCGCGCGAAACGGCAAGCGGCAGATGGCAACATGAGCACCACGCTTCACCCCTCCTGCCCTCTCGGCACTTCCAGCGAACCCGATTGTGCCAGGCCACTCGTTTTGCGTGATGCCCTCGACCGTTGGCGGCGCGAGGCTTCCCACGGCGTCCTCGACACCGGTCGCTATCGCTGTCGCTATGTCGTCTGGGGCCGAGGGCCGACGCTCGTTCTGATACCCGGCATCGCCTGTGCGGCGTCGACGTTCTCCCTGCTGATCTCCCGCCTGCAAGAACATTTCCGCTGCGTGAGTTTCGATCTTCCGGACGGCGTTGATGACGGCGCCTGCCTTCGCTCGTATCGGCACGAGGACCTCGCTAGCGACCTGTTCGCCGTGCTCGATCATTTGCACATCCACGAATGCACGGTGCTCGGTTTCTCGTTCGGCGCCACGATCGCGCTGGCGGCCATGCAGCGCGAGCCGCGCCGCTTCTGGCGCGGCATCTTGCAAAGCGGGTTTGCTCATCGAGAACTGTCGCGCGCCGAGGTCTTCTGCGCGACCTGGGCACGGTTCCTACCAGGACGCCTGGGACACGTGCCGATGGTGCGGCGCATTCTCGAAAGAAATCATCGCGAGCCTTTTCGCGCGCGCGAGCCGGAAGTGTGGGATTACTTCGTCACGGAGCATCAACGCGTGCCGTTGGCGGCGTTCGCGTCGCGCGTCATGATGGTCCATCGTCTCGATTTGAGGCCCAAGCTGCCCGGCATCACTCAACCAGTGCTGCTGGTGTGCGGCGATCGCGATCCACTTATCGGCAAGACGTGCGAGGCCGACCTCCAACGCGGTCTGGTGCAGGTCGCCCGTGCCGAACTCGAGCAGTGCGGCCATCTGCCCCACCTCACGCATCCGGAAGTGCTGGCGGAGATCGTCCAGCAATTTGCGGGCGGGCAATGGACCGTGGGAGGCGTTGCCCCCTCCCCCTGAGTACAGGGGAGAGGGGAGGAAGAATCTACACCGTCACATCCGTGTCATGCATCACGCCAGTTTCGACCAGGCCGTCTTTCAACCGGATCACGCGCTGCGCGTAGCGGGCGATCTCGGCATCGTGAGTGACCAGGACGATGGTGACGCCGTCGGTGCGGTTGAATTCCTGCAAGATGAGCAAGATCTCCTGGCTCGTGCGCGAATCGAGATTTCCCGTCGGTTCGTCGGCGAAAAGCAGCGGCGGATGATTCACGAGAGCACGGGCGAGCG
>SYHD01000327.1 GCA_005799265.1 Planctomycetia bacterium
GCTCACCGGATCGGAACCGGGCGTGTCCATGACGACGAAGCCCTTGGTGCGGACCGGCTCGGCGTAGTGCACCACATCGACCATCGCGCTCGAGCCTCCCTTGGCAATGGCGCCGAGCGATTTCTCGTATATCGTCGTCAGGCCGCCCTCTTTATTACCTGGAGATGGGTTGTTGTTGATCTCGGCGCCGAAGATGCCGGTGTACCATTCCCACCACTTGATGCGCTCGACGAGCTTTTCGCCGACGGCGCGCGATACCGCTCGGCGCGTCAGGAGATGCTCGGCCCCGTAGATTTCAGGCGTTTCACCGAGGATCGAAATGCCGCCCTGGGCGACGAGCAGATCGCTGGCGACGCCGAGGGCGGGATTCGCCGTGACGCCGCTGTTGCCGTCCGAGCCGCCGCAGTTGGTGCCGAGGATCAGATGCTTGGCGGGCAGTTCGGTGCGGCGAATGTCGTTGACGCGCGGGAGCAACTCGGCGATGGCCTTGACGCCGGCGTTCACGGTCTTGTTGATGCCGCCGCACTCCTGGATCGACAGGACGAGCGGCTTCTGTTTCACGCTGCCGTTGAGCTGGATCAGCCCCTGGCCTTCGACGAGGTGGATCGCCTGTCCCGTCTCGCAGCCGAGCCCGATGAGGATGTACGCTGCGACGTTGGCATGCTTCGCGAAGCCGGCCAGCGTGCGATCGAGTTGGTTGTGATCGTTGCCGTCGTACTGCATGGCGCAGCCGGCCTTGTGCGTAATGGCGACGACGCCATCGACGTTGGGAAACTGCTTCAACAGCTCGGTCGAGTGAAACCGTTGCGTGATATACTTGCTCGTTTGTGCCGAGCAATTGACGGTACTGATGACCGCGATATAGTTGCGCGTGCCATAGCGATACGGCTCCGCGCGCTCCGTGCCGCGATCGTAGCCCATGAATGAACGTCCAGGGACGGCCGTCCCTGGGCTTGGCGGACAGTCGCGGCAGAAGGCGTAGTCGCGCTCGAAGGCGTCGGCCGCGACGTTGTGGACGTGGACCCAATCGCCCGGCGCGATATCCTTCGACGCGAAGCCGATGATCTGCCCGTACTTGTGCACGGCCGCGCCTTTCTTGATCGGCTTCAAAGCGAGCTTGTGCCCCATGCCGACGCGGCTAGCCACGGTCACCTTGATGCCAAGGATTTCGACGACGGTCCCGGCGGAAATCGGTTTGGCGACCACGGCGACATTATCATCGGGACGAAGATGGACGGCGACATCGGAGAGAGGCAAGGAAGGCATGGTGGGATTCTCAATTCATAGGCAAGTAGGTTACAGTTCACGAAACTGCGCCGACTACGCGATTCATAGGTGAAATGTCATTGGATTCGGTACGTGGTGTATTTCCAGTGTGTTCTTGGTAAGAATCTTCAGTCCTTAATCGCAGGCACCGGGTCGGGGGTATTGATAGGAGTGTCGCAGGTGCATCGAGAAAGACGATTCACTGTTAACCAAAGTCCGGTTCGAATGCCGTGAGTTTCGACGGCGCCAATCGAGTACTCCGAGCATGTTGGCTCGAAGCGGCATTGAACGTGGCCCTTGAGCAGGGGACGACCACCCCATTGGTAGAACCGCACACACTGGACATAAAGTATGCCCGTGCACTGATCCCCTGGCGCACGAAAAGAGTCGGCCAATACCAGCACAAACACAACTGCGAAGCTGCCAAGCAGCACCCTCGGCCTCAAGAATCGCCTTCTCAACGGCAATGCGGGATTGGTTTCCTTTTGCTCAATCATCGTCGTCATCCTCTTCATCTTCATCTCGGCGACGTCGGCTTTGACGCGATCCGGATTTGCTACCGACTCCAGTCTTCACGCTGCAATGAGGACATTTTGTCGCGGCCTCCATCCGATTATTGCCGCAATTGTCACATTGGACCAACATTCCTTGAGGTCTAGAGAACAAGTATATTGCGAGCCCAAGGAGGCCGGTGAAGAGAACCAGGAAAATCCACATCGCACCGTCCATGCCTCGCGACTTTGCATCCTTAGCAACCCAGAAAAGAATCGCGATGTTGACGGCGAGAATAAGAAAGAAGGCGACAATTGGAAGCACGATCATCAGGACCGTGCCTCCGCAACATGTAGCGCACGCCGCCGCCCCTTCGGCATCTCCTTGTCGAGGAGGCTGCCCGCCTTGACCAAACGCTGGGGCGACGGCCAATAGCGACGATGTCGCGACAAGCACCAGTAGAATGAGGAATTTGGTAATGGGGTGGATCATGTTGCCGGCTTCTCGATATAGACTTACGATCGCTGGCCTCACCTTACCTGACACCCAACAGGAGTCAACAAAAAAGCGAACGCTTCCTTCGAAGGCAAATGCACGACAGGCGTTTCTCATGGCGGATCGCGCCGCAGCAGGGCTTCAAATCCGGCTTGCTCGAAATGGTGATCATGTGCCAGGGCACGCCCCAATCCTCGCTGCTTCATAATGACGAACGATATACAATCGGTTAAGGACCATTCCTTATCCCGCCGAGACTCATGAAGATCAAGTCCGGACTGGAAAAGGTCTGCACTTGCTGCAACGAATTCGCAGTCGGCGGCACTGCGAAGGCGTTTGATAACGGCGTGTGGCTTCGCTCGATCGGCGGGGAGTGATAGTGCGTTGACGATTTCCCAGAGAACATATTCCGAGACGATTAATGGCTCAGCAATAGCACTCGCCCAGCTTTGGGCCCGACGGTGCAACAAGTCGCCCGGGCTCACCAAGGCCAACACATAACCGGTATCGACGAAGATCATGATTGCTTTGGAATCCCATAAAGGTAGTGGTCGTGCTGGGTGGCTAGGTCGGCCGGAAGCTCTGGATTCGCGGGAAAGTCTTGTGCAATCTTTGCCAAATCACTGAGTGTGCTGACCCCAGCGATCGCTCCCGTCTCGATCGGGATCTGGAGCTGGAATCCGACCGGCAGCCTCACCGGCTCGTCAGGAACAAATACCAGACCGTCAAAATGTGCCTTTACGGTTATCATTCAATTCTCCTTGGTTGTCATTATAAGCGCCCCAAGACAGCAACGCCAACAATCTTGGCATGTACGGTATATCTCTACCGGTTGTAGTGCGTTTGCGGGTTACGCAAGGCCTAATGCTGGCCGCGCGATTTAGCTGCAGGACCATCTCCGGCTAACTTTGACAAGCCCTGGTTACGGCTATACTTTGAAGCCGTGTCAGTCTTTCCAGCGCAAGTTCTGATCTTGGATTTCTTGACATAAATTGACAAGGGGTCCTACTCGGTGTACACTGACTCCTTTCGGGCGCGGCGGCCGATGGGTTGATCGCCTCTACGTGGTATCGAGATGCTGATCACCTGTCTCAGTTGCAACTCCAAAGTCCGCGGACCGGACTCCGCGGCGGGCAAGCGCATCAAGTGCCCAAAGTGCGGCACGATCATCCAGGTGCCGATCCCTGAATTCGAATCCACCGTCATAACTCCCCCTCTCCTTGTGGAAATGCCTGTCGCGCCGGCGCCGCCGCCAGCGCCTGCTGAAGAACCGTTTCCTCAAGAGGACTCGTCTGCCGATGCGCCGCCGCAGGAATCGGCAGCGCCAGCCGAGGAGCCGCTGGAAAAACTGGACGAGGAAACAACAACCGACGAACCTCTTGAGACGCCCGAGGACGAGACGCCGCCAGACGAGGAATCGCTAGAGAAACCCGACGAAGAAACGATTGAAACGCCCGAGGACGAAACGCCGGCTGATGTGACAGTGCCGGAGCAACCCGACGAGGACGTACTTTCGTTGGAGCAACCCGACGAGGACGTACTTTCGTTGGAAATATCGGACGAGGAGGCCGCCACCCAGATTACCGCGAAGCCATCGGCGGCTGGCAAGCGTTCGTCATCGATCAAATCCAAGAAGGCCGTTTCCGAGGACGACGAGGACGAAGCGCCTCGCAAGAAAAAACGTCGGGATGATGACGAAGATGAGGAGGACGAAAAACCTCGCAAGAAGAAAACTCGTCACGATGATGATGAGGAGGACGAAAAACCTCGCAAGAAGAAAACTCGTCACGATGATGATGAGGATGATGATGACGATGATGCGCCGCGAAAAAAGACAACCCTCGACGATGATGACGAAGATGATGACGAACCTCGCCCCAGGAAACGACGCGACGATGAGGAGGATGACGACGACGATGATGCGCCGCGCAAAAGGAAACGCCGCGATGATGACGATCTCGATGTGCGGAAACGCAAACGCCGCGGTCAAAAAGGAGAAGTCAATGGGATGGCGCTCGGCTCAATGATCTTGGGGATCATTTCGGTCGTCATGGGCGTACCGGGTTGCTGTTGTTGCGGGCCGGTTGCGATTTTGGCTGCTTTGTTGGGCGCCGGGGCGGTCGTCCTTGGCTTCCTCGGCAAATCGAAGGGTAGCGAGGGGTTTGCCTTGACGGGTATCATTTGCGGGTTCGTCGCTATCGCGCTTGGCCTGGTTTATGTGATTTGGTTCATTTTGGGGTTCTTCCTCAACTTCGGCGCCATGGGCCTGGGCGCGATCGGCGGGCAAGGCGGGTTCCGTTGACAAGCGCGCGGCCCTGGCAATAGCGTGGGGAAACCATGTTGATCGCGTGTACCCATTGCAATGCCGCCTTGCGTGTTCCTGACACGGCGGTGGACCAGCGCGTTAAGTGTCCGGTGTGTGCGACCATCGTGAGCGTACTGGAGGCCCAACGCGATTCAGCCGCGGAATCGACCGACGTATCGCCGACACCGCTGCCGCCCATGGATCCGGGCGCCGGTACGGAAGTCACCGCGTCGATGCCGTCTTCCTCCAGCGCGAAACCGCCGTCCAGAACATCCATGAGCAGCGCGTCGCGCGACGACGTGGACGAAGTCGATCTCGATATCCGCAACTTGGATCGACGCGCGGATCAGCCGGTTAACGGCATGGCCATGGCGTCGATGATCCTGGGCATTGTTGGCGCCGTCTCGGTTTTTGCCGCCTGCGGCTGTGGACTGTTCTTGGCGATCGCTCCGGTCTGCGGCGTCTTGGCCATCGTCTTCGGCTACCTCGGCAACACGCCAGGCAGTGAAGGATATGCACGCACAGGCTTCATTTGCGGCATCGCAACGCTGGTTCTCTTGGCCGTCGTCATCGTGATCGTCCTCGTGGTCGTTGGGTTCGATCTGATGCGACTGTGACCATTCGACTGAACGGCCAGCAGATCCATTACGCGCCCTTCAAGAATCGCTCGAACAGATTGCGCGTAATGCGCTGCACGCGCGAGTCCGGACCGTGCGGTTGCGCTGGTTCTCGGCGCGGATGAGATCGGGCTGCCTGCGTTCCTTAGCGGGAGCTTGATTCGCGAGTGCGGCGCCGATGCCGGCGGCGCTCGCCAAGAGTTGACGACGATCGAAGGGCGTGGCGATTCTTTTTTTAGGCTAATGAAATGAAAGAGCCTCGCACGAAGCGAGCGTTTTGTACGTCCGCTTCCTTCGCGCGTGGCTTTTGGACGAAGCCTGCTCACGGCTGCGCCGAACTGTAGCCCAACACCACGTCCGAGCGATCCAGCCCAGCGGCGACTCGATTGTCGCGGTTGAGGAAAATGTCGTCCCCCGCGCCGAAAGTGCGCTGCGTCAGGAAGCGGACGTGGCCGTCGGCGAAAAGCACGTTTTGTCCGGTGACGCCGTGATTGATGCTGTTCTGGAGGATGCCCTCGGCGGGAGGGCGATCGGCCATGATCGGCAGCTGGCTCCACGAGTCGGATGGCGCCTCGCTGACGAGGTGCAAACCGCCGGCGCGATCCTTATAGCCGAGCGAATAGGCGTAGCACATCGATAGGCAGGGCGAGCGATTGTCGAAATTTCCCTTGCTCATCGTACGCAGTTCGCCGACGCCGACCTGGCACTTCAGCGGCTCCCCGACTGCGGGACAGCGAATCGACGCCTCGGATGAAAGCACGCCCGCATCCATGAGGATCGGCACCACCATGCCGGCGACGCGGCGCGACTCCGATTCTTTGCCGATGTCGGGAAAAGTACCGTTGTTATCCTTGTAGGCGTGCAAGGCGACGACAAAGTGACGGAGATTATTGCGGCACTCGACGATCATCGCCGCCGAGCTGGGCACCCGCAGCTTCACCAGGACAGTCAGGCCGACGCCCACGATGGTGAGGATGATCGACGCCGCCACCAGCATATCGGCTCGGCGCCACCATGATTGGGCAACGCCGATGCTCGTGCGCGCAATCGGCGGGGCCTGCGGCAACTCGTCCAGCGGCGGGTTTGGCGCGCACACGGTCTCCGCGATTCGGGCGATGGTGCGCTCCACCAAGAGTGGCGGCGGCGCGGGCACAGCCAAGTCGGCTTCGAGAGGCTCCAGCGCCTGCTTGAACATGGCCAGCTTTGCGCGGGCCTCGGCGCTTCGGTCCAGGTAAGTCTCGACCTCGCGTTTGGCGGGCTCGTCGAGGGCGTCCAGCACGTAGCCAACGAATAGGTGTTCCATGGTTCGATTCAACCTCTCGCTGCCCTCTTCGTTTAGCGATCGCATGCCCCACGCGAGCACTAAACGAGATAAGGCCTGGTGAATCATTCCTTGAGCGCAAACTCGGCGCTCCACGCCTCGTGCAATCGGGACAACGCCGTGTGCAATCGGGATTTCACGGTGCCAACCGGGATCGCCAGTATCTCCGCGATTTCCAGGTACTTGAGCCCCTGGTAGTAAGCCAGGATGACCACTTGTTTGAGGAATTCAGGCAAGCGATCTACTCCGGCACGCACCATCTGCCGGCGTTCCTCGGCTTGTAGGTGTTCAAGCGGACTGGGTCCGCGATTTTGCAGAAGTTCCAGCAACTGAGGGAAGTCCACGTCGCGGGCGTCTTCGCCGTCAAGATCCAGCCGGATGGCTTGGTGTCTTCCTTCCCTGCGCAGCGCGTCGATCGCTTGATTCGTCGCAATCGCATACAACCAGGGACGAAACGCCCGACCCTCTTCAAATTGATTGAGTTTGAGGTAAACCTGTACAAACGTGTTCTGAAACACGTCCTCCGCCAGATCGTTGTCGCTCAGGTACCGGCGCAGGTATCCGTAAAGTTCCCCCTCGTAGCGCCGCACGAGCGTGCCGAACGCCTCACTCGTGCCTTGCCGAAAGAGGGCGAGGAGTTCTTCATCCGAACAGTCAGCGTTAGGAGACGAACGAGCCACAACATCTCTGCCAGATATACGCGGAAGTCGATGGAAAGGTTCACGCCGGGAGCGATTTGCCGTCTACGGTTCAGGAAATAGGTAACAAGCCCCGTCTTCCATTACCATGTCAATGGCGAGGGGGCCGTAGACCTATCTCTATTCACTCGCAGGAGATCGGGCAATCTGTCACCTCTTGCTCTTCTTCTTGCCCACCTTGGCCGCCTTCTTGTCGTCCTGTTTCTTGCCCTTTGACTCGCTGCCAACGTCGTCCTTTTTTTTCTTGGGGCCGAAAATAGCCTCATAACCCTCGGCAAATTTCTTGGTTTCCGCCAAACCGATGCGGATAATACTCACGGTAATGACCTCCTGGAGATTATTGGATGCCCCCCAATGCCTCGCACGGTCCCATGCCGGCCGGCCCAGAGACATCCTTCAATCATCCAATGTAAAAGATCGTTAATCAATTGTCACGTCCCGATCTGGATTTTCAAATACAGCGATGGTCTTCGCCAATTCGCTCACGACGACACACCATGCGCCTTGTAGCCGCTCAGCTGATGCGACTCCGGCACGCTTGGCGGCGGCGCGTCAACGGGCGGCGCCTCCTCGTTGCTGAATCGCTCGACCAACCCCTGGATGACGAAGTAGAACACCGGCGTCAGGAAGATACCGAACAGCGTCACCCCGATCATGCCGGCGAAGACCGTGATCCCCAGCGACCAGCGGAGCTCGGCTCCCGCGCCC
>SYHD01000328.1 GCA_005799265.1 Planctomycetia bacterium
AAATCGAACCTGCCGGGGCGGCTTTGCTTCAAGGTCGCGAGCCGGATGGATAGCCGGGTCGTCCTCGACGAGATGGGAGCGGACAAACTACTGGGCAAGGGGGACATGCTGTTCCTGTTGCCGGGCAACAATTCGCTGGTGCGGGCGCAGTGCACGTATGTCGCCAGCGCGGAGATCACCAAGGTCGTGCAGCATCTCGAAACGGATGAACCCTGCTTCTCGCCGGAGCTGTTGCAGCTCAAAACGGTCGATGCAGGCGAGGCGGGCTCGATCGACCAGATGCGGCAGCGCGATCCGTTGTACGAACAAGCGGTCGAGATCGTTATTCGCGAGGGGCGCGGCAGTGTCTCGCTCTTGCAGCGTTCGCTCGGCATCGGCTATGGGCGCTCGGCGCGCATGATCGACTGGATGGCGGAGGACGGTATCGTCGGCGCCTACAACGGGTCCAACGCGCGCGAAGTGCAATACACGCTGGAAGAATGGGAAGCGTTCAAGCAGGGGCAGCAAGCGACCCCGGCATGAATTGGTTGGCCTAGGCGAAGGGACCGCTTCCGTCGCTTGGATTTCGACCCGCGAATGAGCTGCTGAAATCCCATCATATACTGCGCTCAGTCGGTATTGACAAATCTGCCTCACTTGCCCGCAGCGCCAGCAAAGCCAATCACGGACATCTAATGAATGTGTCAATCTTGACCGCGTTGCGGTATAATTACAGAACATTATGATTTAGCATATTCTGTAATGATTCACACACTTGGTCCCTGGTAGCTGACCCATCGGATTCGCGACATCATCGCTAAGGCGAAAGGAGAAACCATGTGAAGCCACGCTCGTGGACGTACCGAAAAATCGAAAACCAAGCAGGGGAATGAAAAATGAACTTTGAAGAAATTGAAATCAAAGCGATTGTACGAATGCGCGAAATGGGATTGGACGCCGCGCGATGGAAGTTTCGGTGGATACGCTCTTGTCGGCGATTCGGCCAGTGCCGCTTTCCGTGGGTTGACCTGACGGGCACATTGCGGCAGCTAGGGCACATTGAGTTGTCACGTCCGCTTTGTGAAGTCAACTCGTGGGAAGAAACATTGGACACCATAAACCACGAAATCGCTCATGCGCTTGCTGGTCCAGAGGGCCGACTACACAACGATAAGTGGCTGGCCATGTGCAAAGTCACCGGGTGCCGTCCTCAAGCCTGTGGGTACGACAAGGTTCCTGTACCGGCTCGGTATCAGGCCAAGTGCGAGTGCTGTGGTATCGTTCATCAGCGGTACAAAAAGCCTGACCCGAAAATGCAGTATAATTGCAAGAAGTGTGGGCCTACGTTCGGCAAGGTTAAGTTCCTTGATATGCAATTGATGCCACAGTTTTCTTGAAAATGTTTGCTGAAAGTTGGAGGACTTAGGCGAGCGGTAGAATCAAATGTACCCGTTTACGACGCGGAGCGTCGTGCCACAATGTGGTGCGACGCTCCGCGTCGCATCAGCTACGGGTATCTTCCAACTGCTCGTCGCCTTAACTATGCGTTCAATCGCCGGCCTGTTTTGCGACGACGCTCATCCGTTTGAGCGCGACGCGGGCTTGTAGTCCGACATTTACGTCATTCGCCAATGCTTCGACGGCGGGGACCGCGTTCTTGGCGGAGGGGCCGATGTCGCCCAGGGCGTCCAGTGTGGCGATCCGCAGCGACGGGCGATCCGTGAGCAATTCGATCAACAACGGCGTCGTTCCCTTCGCTTGTGGGCCAATTTCGCCAATCACCTTCAGCAGCGTGCGGGCGCGATCGTCGCCGACGTCGAAGTGCGGCGACATCGGGTCGTGTACCGTCTTGATCACGTTGGCAATCGTCGCGGCGCCGTCGGCCCCGCAGCTCTTCAGGATCATGAATAGTTCGTCCTCGCCGTCCCACCATTTGTTCTTCGACATGATGGCTTGCAGTTCCGGCAACAGGGGCTGAGCTTTGGCGCCGAGCGGCACGATGGTCAGGAACAACATGCCGCGCTCGTCGGCCGGGGCATCGACCAGAATTTTCCGGAGTGCGGGCATGGCCGGCTCACCCATTTTGCCGAGGAGCTTGATCGCCTCCACGCGCATTTGCTGCTTGTCGTGCCCAGCAAGTTTCGTCAGCGCGGGCAACGCTTCCTTGGGCGGCGCACCCATATTCTTGACGGCCTCCAACGCCTGCTCAGCCACGTCCGCGTTCTTGTCAGCGAGCGCGTTGATGATCCCTTCGGCGACCGCCGGCGATTTTGTTTCGAGCCGGGCCAGGACGTAGACGGTCTTGCGGCGCACGTTTGGGTCCTCATCCTGCAGGCGTGCCACAAGATCGTGCGCGGCGCCGGCGGCCGGTTGACCGATGAAGCCCAACGCCTCGACCGCCGCGAAGCGAACCCTCGGATTGGGATCGCTGAGCCGTTCGCGCACCGGATCGACCGCCTTGGGACCGATCGTGCCGAGCGTCATGGCGGCGTTGAGCCGGAGAGCCTCGTTATCGCGATCGAAACACGCCAGGAGACGAGGGGTCTCCGGGGCGGCGTCCTCCCCTTTCTCCTGGAGGCGCAGCATTTCGTCAATGCTGATCGGGAAGAAGAAATGCTTGCGAACGAGAAGAACGGCGACGAAGCCGCCGACGCCTGCGAACGTCAGCACGAGGGCCACGATGAGCAGGACGACGACGAATCGTTTCATGGCTTATTCTCAAAGAATTGATTGCACGGAGAGCACCCGATTTGACGATAACATGGAACGCACGCCCATGCAACAACCTGCCTAGTCGGGCGACGAGATTCCGCGCTGGTGTTAGTCGTCCCAGTTTGCCTCTGTTTCGCGAATTGCTGAAACAGTTCACGATAGCAATGGTGTCGCGTTTGCACTACGGCCTCATCCGATGTTGCCGCATCGGGATTGCCTCCACAAGCAGAGGATGTGCAATCTGCTGTCGAGCCGCCACAAAGACGGAGCGTGATGGCGTCTCAGTTGGCATTGCGTTCCAGTCGAGAGGAAACTCCTCATGGCAAGGCTGCGTCAGCGGCATGTAGACGAAGGGAAACAGGGCCTTGAGTTGTTTGAAGACCCACGGCCGTGTCGGTCGGCAACCTTGGCCCAGTAGACTGTGACTCGGAATCCGTGCGTCCTCGACGCAGAGATTGACGAGCTCGCCTTCCCCGAAGGAGACACGGGTTTCAAGGAGGAGTAAGTGCCGGGCACAGCGCGCCATGAACGCCAGGGCCGCCTCGGGATTGCTCAGGTGGTAGAGCATCCCGTAACAGTAGACGATGTCGTATTGTCCGTCGAATGGGAAAGGTGGATAATCGAGGTTGAGTTGTAAAGTCCGAACGTCTGGGTGTCGGCGGCGCAGAACCTTGAGGTTCTCTTGCCGTGCTTCGGTGCTGAGGACCTGGCAGCCGCGCTCCAAGAAGAAGCCGGTGTGATCGCCGATGCCCGCCCCGACTTCGAGGACGCTTTTTCCGGCAACCTCCAGATTGAGGCTTGCCAGGTGCTCCAGGCGCTTTTGATTGTGCCTCTGGTAGTGCTCGGAATGAAATACCGCGATCGGGTCCATCGGATTGGCGGGCTTTCTGAACAGTTGGAATATGCTTTTGCGGAGGATTGACATGATCGACAGGCCTCCTCATTGCCTCTTGGGCAGAGCGTTCGGCAGGCGCCGCGCGAACGCTAAACGGCAAGCGGCGCCGGGCTTTCAATCGGATATCCGTTATCCGCTAGCCAGTCCGCGCACTCGTCTTCAAGCTGGTGCAGCAGGGTTGGATTGAGCCAACCGACCCAGGCGCCGTGGCGGCCGTCGGTGATATGGTTCGGGTGCAATAGAGTCTTGTGGTCGTACGTCCCCGGCTCGGTTCGATCGGGTCGGTAATCGAGCTGTGCCAACTGGCGATGGACCTGCTTCGGGTCAACGCCGGGCAGGTGCAGTGTGCGCGCAAGCGCCGCGATGGAGCGGCTCGGGTCGACCATCATCGATTCATAGCGAAGCGTGAACGTTGCTTGTTCGCGCCAACGGCGATCGCAGTCGAGCCAGTGCCGGGCCAGTGCGAGCGTCGGTTCTGTGTGGAACATACGCTTGCTGCTGGCGAGGGCATCGCGAATATCGCGATACGAATAGAGTATTACACGCGCATGCCGGGCCAGGAACGGGTCGTAATCGTGTACCTTGATCAACATCACAGGTTTGCGCGGCAGACTCGCCCAGTCGCCGATCCAGCCGCTGCTCGTATCCCCATGTGCTTGCAACAATAGGCGAGCGGCATTGAACAGCCAGGTGCTGCCGGAACGGGGCATGCCCGCGCTCAAGATGATGGTCGAACGCCGCGCCGCCCTCCAAAAGCTGAGCCGAAATCGATGGCGGTTGAAGAGTTCGTGCAGCCAGCTCACGATTCCCTCCTCGCAATAAACGCGTCAGCCCGCTGCTCGTGAAGGCGGGCCACCTCGTGTTCGAGGGCTTCGAGCCGATCGTGCATTTCCTGGACGTGCCGGTCCTGCTGGTGGCACGCGCGTTCGGTCTTCTCAAGGTCCGCGATCAACTGTTCCAGGGCGAAAAGGAGTGAATGGTTGAACAGACGCTGAGGGATGGTGATTAATCGGGCCGCCAACAAAAAGAGCCGAGCCATGCCGCGCGCCACGGGCCAGAGCGGACCGCGGAAACGCCGGAGCGGAGGCACATCGGCGCCGACCTCGGCATGATCGTTGGCGTGGTTCAACTGCGCCCGCACCGCCAGCCAGTTCACGCGCGGCCGATTCAGCACCCGGCTGATCCGCCGATTCAGAGTGCCATTCTCACCGGGCGCCGCAACGTAATCCCAAATGTCTCTGACGCGCGCCCGGCACTCGAATTCGGCCTCACCGAACTGCTCACCAGTGATCGCGTAAACGTGATAATCCAGCTCCGCCCAGAAACGGGCCATGTCCGCCGGCTCAACTCCAAATTCTCTATTCGAGAACGTGCCGAATTCGAAGCCGACGACGGGCCGAAAGCGTTCCAGCGTCGCCGCCCCGCCGCGCAAGATGTGCAGTTCGGCTCCCTCCGCGTCCAGCTTGACGTAATGCAGAGCGTCCATTTCGCAGCAAAGTTCGTCCAGAGTTTCGAGTTGAACGGCCAGGTGGTTGATGCGCGTCGGAACCGGATAGGGCGTTTCGCGCAGGCCCGAGTGAGCCAGGATGTCTTCCGCGACGACCAGTTTCCCTGCGCCGGCCTGATCGCTCAGGGCAAAGGGGACGATTTGAACCGCGCCGAGCAATTCCCGGCATTCGTTCATGAGGCGACGCTGCAAATCCTCCCGACACGCAGGCAACGGCTCCACGGCAAGGACTCGCCCCGCGGGCCCGACGCAGCGCGCCAGCGGAATCGTGTGCCGGCCCAAGTGGGCGCCGACATCCACGGCCGTGTCTCCCAGGTGCAGAACGGCTTCGTATACCTCTTGAACGATGCGCTCGTAGTCGATGGGAATCGATGCCATGGATTCCGTCCTTGGATCCTTACGCAACACAAGTAGAGCTTCAGGCCGCCATTGTCGATTTCGCCTCTAGCGTATGAGAAATGAGGCGGCGAGGTCAAGGCGAGATTGCAGGTTTTACAATTCGGAGCGGAGATCCCTACTCGGCCCGGAAAGAGCGTTCAGATCCAAGAATTTATCCCGCCAATGATAATGATCGAGCAAGGCGTCAACCGGCCGGCCGAGGAGGTGATACGCGACGTAGAGGGCCTCGATGGACGCCAGGCCGTTGTCGGGATCGGTGCCGCGCTTTGAGACACGCGGGTACGCCGTTTTCCAGCTCGACAACGAACGCGGTGGGACATGCTTGAAGTGCGCGATCATTTTGCCCGCCGAACGCCAACTGCCGTCGAGCAAGAGGATACCGCTCTGGGAGTCAGCGCTCGAAAGCTCCGGACCCTCGGCCGCGAGTCGAATGTAGTTATCGAAGGACAGCGGTTCCGTTAATGGATACGAATAGAGTCGCACATCCGCGCGCCCCTGGAGCGGCAAGACGGAGCACTTCTTCGGGTTCTCGCGCGGATGCCGAACGATGATGGTGATCGGATGCATGACGATCGGTCGATTCGTTGTTTGCCCGGACTTCCCTTCGTATCATTATAAGGGAATCGAAATGCCTGCCCCAGGCGACTTTGACAAAGGGGTCCGCGATGCATGTCGAATTGAAGTATTGTTCGATGTGAAACTACGAACCGCAAGCCGTCAGTTTGACGAGCAAGCTGTTGGGCCAGTACAAGCAACGCATTCAGGACATGAAGCTCATCCCGTCGGGCGGCGGTTGCTTCGAGTTGACGGTGGATGGGGAATTATTGTACTCGAAGCTGAAGACCGGACAGTTCCCCGACGAGCGGGCCATGATCGACGCTGTGGGAAAGTTCGCGAAATAGCACACGCAAAGGCACGGATTCACGACGCGGAGCGTCGTGCCACAATGTGGTGCGACGCTCCGCGTCGCATGAGTCAGTACGCGACGAGTCGGATCGCCGCCGGGCCTTCGATCACCTCGCCGACGATCGCTGCTTTTTCGTATCCAGACGCTATCAAATCACGCAATACCTGGTCGGCCATTTCAGGCCTTACGCCGGCGATCAAGCCACCCGAGGTTTGCGGATCGAACAACCACGCGGGCGGCGTCGGCGTGTCATCGACCCGGCAGCTCATCTTGGCGTTGTCGCGATGCAGCGAGCTTACAATGCCGCGATTGACGACTTCTGGGAAGCCCTGGTAGATCGGCACATGTGCCGCATTCAATCGGGCGCCGACTTTACTCGCGTCCAGCATCTCCAGCAGGTGTCCCGCCAGGCCGAAGCCCGTCACGTCCGTGCATGCGGAGACGCCATGCCGGGCCAAGATCGCCCCAGCGCGATCGTTGGCGTTCAGCATGTGCTGGATCAACGCCTGGAACCAGACGGCCGAGCATTCGCCGCGCATCCACGCAGCCAGCAGCGCGCCGCTACCGAGCGGTTTGGTCAGGATCAACACATCGCCGGGCTTTAGCTTGCTCTTCTGGAACAGGCGATCCTCCTCGGCAAACCCCGTCACCGCGAAACCAAGAGCGAGTTCGTTTCCCTCGGTGGTGTGTCCGCCGGTCAGGATGACGCCGAGTTGACGCAGCGATTGCACCGCCCCGGAGAGCAACTCGTACAGCATGCCTTCCTGGACGGGGCCGCGCGCGTAGGGCAGGGTCGCGATTGCCAGGGCCGAGAACGGGCGCGCGTTCATCGCATAGAGATCGCTGACGGCGTTCAGCGCGGCGATCCGCCCGAAGAGATACGGATCATCCACGAACGCCTTGAAGTAATCGACCGTCTGCACCTCGACGAGCCGCGCCGGATCGTCGCCGAACAATTCCGGACGTGCGCGATGTACGGACGCATCTTCACCCGCGGCGCAACCCAAGACGACGCGCGGGTCGTCGCCGACATCGATGCGTTTCAGAACGGCGGAGAGCACGTCGCTGGAGATCTTGTTGCCGCAGCCGCCGCAGCGCATCTGCACCGATTCCTCGTTCGCGTCCTGCGTCATGGGAATGAACTTTGTAAACTTGTCGATCCAGGCGCGGTCGATGCGGTCCTTGAGCCAGCGCGCCAGCCGACCCCTCCAGACCAGCGGGCCATAGTTGAACACGGCCGACTCGTCGGCGGTGCTCATCAGGCACAAACAAACGCGCTGCGGTTGGAACGGCGTCAGCGGCTGATCATTGACGAAACGCCAGATGTTGTCGAACAGCACGGCTCCTTCGCGCACCGCATAGACGCCGTTCTTGAGCAGGTCGGGATGGGATTCGATCGAGATGCAATCGCCGGTGCCGAAGATCGCCGGATCGGTGATCGACTGCAACGTGTCGTGGACGAGGAGAAAACCGGCATCGTTGACGCGCAGTCCGGGCGAGCGCAGAAGTTCCGTCGGCGCGGCGTGCGTGGCCCACAGAACGGCGTCGCAGGCGAGTCGCTCGCCGCCGTTCAATTCGAGGGTGCGCTCATCGCCTCCCGTGACACGGGCGCTGACGCGCACGGTGATCCCGCGCTCGCCCATCAAGGTCGCAAAGATCGTCGCTGTTTTCTCCGGGAAGTAAGGCAGTAAGCGCGCATTGCCTTGCAGCAGCGTGAGACGAAGGTTGGCGAAATTCGCAAAGCGTTTGCGGATCGCCAATGTCAACTCGCAGCCGCTCGCGCCGCCGCCCACGATCGCGAGATGAAACGGCTCGTTCGATTGCCGTAAGCGCTGTTCGAGAGCGTCCAAGCGCTCCAGCAAGCTCGCGAGCGGCCGCAAGGGCCAGGAGGATGGCACGTTTCTCAAACTGGCGGGGCGATCCGTCGAAGAGCCAAGGCCAAGCGATAGCACGTCGTAACTCAACTCGGGCCGCGTCGCAAACGTCACCTTGCGCTTCACTGCGTCGAGGCCGGTGGCGCGCGCGGCCACGAAACGCACATTGACGGCCCGGCACAGACGCACGAGATCGATGGTAATTTCGTCCCAGGAGTAGGCGCCCGCGATGTGTCCGGGGACCATCGCCGAGTAGGGAATGACCGGCGCCTCGCTGACGAGCGTGACGGCAAGTCCCGGCAAGGGTCGCATACCGAACATCTTGACGAAGCGCAGGTGGGCGTTGCCCGCCCCAAGAAGGAGGATGTGTTTCTGGATCGAAATCGGCGCGGACTGCATGCTCATTCCCTGGTGCTCAGCAACAAACGCACCGTCAGGGCATCCTCGCCGCCGGACATTTGAACGGGTGAAAGTCGGGGTGACAGGATTTGAACCTGCGACTTCGTGGTCCCAAACCACGCGCTCTAGCCAAGCTGAGCTACACCCCGCTGAACCCTTTCACTTCCCCTCTCCCCCTGTACTCAGGGGGAGAGGGGCCGGGGGTGAGGGGGTCGAACCGCCGTTTACTGGCGCCCCAACCCCTCACCCCAGGCCCCTCTCCCCTGAGTACAGGGGCGAGGGGTGAACGACTACTAATATACAGCCGATCGGCCTACTTATTCAAGCGGAACGAATCCAGAAAGCTGCCGACATCCTTCACGGGCGCGACGCCCAGCACCATCACCTGATAAAGCCGGCGTTCGACGAAGTAGATGCGCATGCGCGCGATCGTCTCACCGTCCTTCTCGATCGCCAGGTCGCGTCCTTTGTGGCCGTTCAATTCGATAGCCGTCTCTCTCTTGAGCTTACCGCCGGAGTTGGCGACGGCGCCGTCGCGGGCCAGGTTGAGCCTTTGATCGAGCGAGCCGGTCTTCAAATCCTTGTCGGGGTAGTCGCAATAGCTGACGACGAACGCTGCGTCGTCGCGTCCAATCGCGATGAAGAGCGAGACCTTGAGTTTGCTGGCGGTCGCGGTCGTCACGGTCTGCGCGTCTTCCTTGTGAGCCGCAGGCATGGCGACGCTGAATCGGCCCGGCCCCGATACGAGCAGCTTCCAGTTCTCGGGAATCAACGGCTGTCCTGTGCCGAGGAGCAACGGCACGGTGAGACTCAAGGCAATGCGATCCAGCATGATGATGCTCGCGGCAAGTTCGAGGTTCGCGAGTCATTATACAGCGCACTACGAGCCGCGACCGTCAGGGAGCGGGATCACACCACGCTCCCAGACGGTCGCAGTTCGTAAAGATCGCGTTACTTTCGCAATACATCCAGGAGGCGCTCGAAGTCGTCGTTGGTCTCGAAACGCAACACGAACTGCCCCTTGTCCTTGGCGCGCAGCTTGATCTCGACGTGCGTCGCCAGCTTCTGCTTGAGCTCGTCCTCTAGCCCCTTGACGTGAGCAGTCTTATGGTTCTCGGCGGTTTCTGGTGTGTCATTCGTGTCGGCAGGGCGATCGCTTGGACCGTCCTTCTCCTCCCGGACCAGGCCCTCGGCCGCTTTCACGCTCAGTCCCATCGCGACGATCTGCTTGAAGAGGGCGACCTGGCGCTCCTTGTTCTTGATCCCCTTGAGCAGCTTGGCGTGGGCTTCGCTGATCTGATTCAGGCGAACGCCGTCCTGAACTTCCGGGGCCAGTTCGAGCAAGTTGACGAGATTGGTGATCGACGACCGCGCCAGGCCAAGCCGTTGCGCGAGTTGTTCGTGATTGAGATTGAAGCGTTCTAGATAGTCCTTGAAGCCGAGCGCTTTTTCGATGGGGTTGAGGTCGGCCCGCTGGATGTTCTCGACCAGGGCGGCTTCGAACGCCTGCTGATCGTTGAAATCGACGACGCGGATCGGCACCGATTTCAGCCCCGCATCCTGAGCGGCACGCAGGCGTCGTTCGCCGGCGACCAGCTGGTAGTCCTCGCCGACGGAGCGCACGACCAACGGCTGCAGGATGCCGTGCGATTTCACGCTGGCGGACAGGGACGCGATTTCGTCCATGTCGAAATGCTTGCGTGGCTGAAAGGGGTTGTGCTGGATCCGGTCGATGGACACTTCCGCCTGCGTGTCCCAATCCGCGGCGCCGATAAGGGCGTCGAGTCCGCGGCCTAGCCGTTTCTTGTCCATGAGCGTTCCTCCGTGAACGAGTGAATATTGGTTGGGAGGCGGAGTGTATCATGACACGAAGGAGTGAAACAAGGGGAGCCGACCGATATCCAGCGCAGATGTTCCGCGCGGAACAGTTGACGGGATTGCTACGATCTGCGCAGTCGTCGTGATGTGACGGATGTGATGCGCCTACCATGTCAATGGTGAGTGAAGCACAAATAGGCTCTTGAATGCAAGAGGTCTTTCTGATGGGGTGATGTTTCCTGTGCTTACCAGTCCTGAGCGCCAGCGAGGGGATGGTGGAAGCGTTGCATGTCGATACTTCGGCAAGGCGTCAAGCGATCCCCGCGCTGGCGCTCAGGGTTAGTGAACAATCGCATGGCCCGCAAAGCTTTGCCCATCGTCTCGCGAAACTGCTCTTTTTTTCCGTCATCAAGTTGTAGTAAGATCAGCCCGTCGGATGAATGGAACCATTCGACCCAGGCCCGGAACACGGAAGTCCAGGCCGCAGAGAAGAGGAATGGACGCCGCTCCTACAGCTTCGCACCTCCCCATCGAACGACTCCCCTTGATCTCCTCGCCAGCTCTCGGACCCGCTCGGTCTTGAACGACCTGCGGTAGCCTCTGCGCCTTCGTCGCGTCGATTTACATCGGCGCGTCCACGTGCTTCGTACGCTTGCGACCCCCCATTTCCTGAACCGGAAGGAACAGAGAATGAATCGCGACCCGATCATCGTCCGCGTCGATGCCAACGCCCACATCGGTTATGAACGTCTCGCTCGCTGCATGATCCTCGCCGCAGCCGTGCAACGCCGGCGCCGGCCCGTCTACTTTCTATCGCAACTCGAGCCCAATTCGCTGGCGATGGGCATCAAGCGCGGCGGCAATCAATGGATCGCGGCCGAACATCCCGCGGGCAGCGACGCCGACGCCGAGCAGATGCTGCGCGAGATTCGCCGCCTGGGCCCCGCCGCCGTCTTCGTGGATGAAGCGGACGTGAGCCACGATTACCTCGCGGAGCTGGCGGCGACCGGCGTGCTCTTGGCCGCGACCGATCATGGCGCGGCAATTCGCTTCCCGACGAACCTCGTCATCAATCCGCTCTTGGGTCCAAACAGAGAGAGCTACGATCACGATGAGAACACGCAGCTTCTTCTGGGCCGGCGCTACGCAATGGTCCGCCCAGAAATCCGGCGTCAACGGCCGACGCGCTCGCAAGAACCGCCTCCTGTGGCGGCGCAAAACGGCGCGATGATCTTGAGCCAGTATCGCGTGCTGGTCGCCCTGGGCGAAGACGATCCGAATCTGATGACGATGGAACTGGCCAGGCTGCTCATCAATGCGCCGCGCGTCGGCAAAGTCGATATCATCGTGCGCCGTGAACACTCCCAGCTCGAAGAGATTCGCGCGATGGTCGAGGCGAACAAGGAAGTAATGACGCTCGCCCTGGAACCCGCTGAAATCGCCAATCGCATCACGCGCTGCCACTTCGCCATCACGGCGGGCAGCGGCTGGTCGCTCGAATTGGCGTGCGTCGGATTGCCTCAACTCTTACTCGTGCAAAATGAAGCGCATTGGCCCAACGCGCAACGTCTGGAAGATGAAGGCGCCGCGTCGATCCTCGGCTGGCACGAAAGCGTCTCGGCGACCACGATTCGCGACGGCGTACAGAACCTCATCGTCGACGCCATGGATCGCAAGTCGATGGCGCGTTGCGGCCGCAAGCTTATCGATGGCCGAGGGCCTGACCGGCTTGTCACCGCGATGGAAATTCTGCTGAGCCCGCTGGCTCAACGTGGAGACATGCAACTCGCGGCGTAGTCAGGCGCGGAGGAATCAGCCGCGAAACACGCGAACCACGCGAAAAAAGAACGGAGGAGCGGATTGAGTTCCTCTCGTTCATTTTTCGCGTGGTTCGTGTGTTTCGTGGCTTACTGCATTACTTGCCAATGCAATACAAGTACCGATTCGACCGCAGCAGCAGTTGGCTGTTGTCGGCGACGGGGCTGCCGTTGAAGACGCTGGTGTCGCCGAGCGTGTTGTGGGCCAAGAGTTTGAACTTCGGATTCGCATCGACGACGTAGGTCCCATTGGTTCGGCTCACGTAGTAGATCTTCCCGTCAGCGAGCAACGGCGAAGCGTAGATGCGTTCGGGATTGGGAGTAAGTTTCTGTTCGTATACAAGTGTTCCCTTATCGACATTGACGCAGTAGACCGCGCCTTTGGCCTCACTGGCCCAGTAGATATGGCCGTCGTGATAGACTGGGGACGAAACATTGGAGCCTTTCTTTACGGACCAGAGCGTGTGAGTCGTGGTGACGTTGCCCTTGCCGCCGGCGCGGACCGCGATGGCGGTGTTCTGGCGTGCGCCAATGGCGTAGACGATGCCATCATTGGCGACCACGCTGGGGCAGATGTAATCGGGAAGTGCCGTGCAAGTCCACAATTCTTCGCCGGTGTCCGGGTTGAAGCCGCGTAGCTTGCCATTCTGATTGACCACAACTTCGGTCGCGCCGGTGGGCAAGCGCACCAGCAGCGGCGTGTTCCACGATTGACTGACGTTCCCCTTCGCCGTCCAGACGAATTTGCCCGTGTTCTTGTTCAGCGCGAGAAGTGAACTGCTCTCGACGCTGGCGTTGATGATAAGAAGATCTTTGTAGAGAACAGGCGAGGTTCCCGAACCCCAGCCGTGCTTGGTCGTGCCGACGCTGGCGTTCCAGAGGGGCTTGCCTTCGAGATCAAACGCATGGACGCCGCCCTTGCCGAAAAAGGCGTAGATGGTTTTGCCGTCGGAGACCGGCGTGCTCGAGGCGTAGCCGTGCAGGGCCTGGAAGCTGCTGAACGCGGTTTCGGGCAGGCCAGTCGGCACGTCGCGCGTCCAGAGGATTTTTCCATCACGGCTCAGGCAGACGACGTGGCGTTTGAGGTTGTTCATTTCCCCTTGCTTACCTTCTTCGCCGTAGCCGCTGTAGCACGTGAGGATGATCTTGTCTCCAACGACGATGGGGCTGGACGAGCCGGCACCGGGCAGTTCGGTCTTCCAAACGACGTTTTGCTTGGCTGACCAGGTTGTGGGCAGGTTTTTTTCCGAAGAGATGCCGAGCCCGCCGGGACCGCGAAATTGCAACCAGTCGGCCGATGCGGCGGCAGTGAAGCAAAACACGAGCACCACGGCGAATAGGGTCTTTACGAGAACTTTCATGGGGTTTCCTCACGGATGCGAATGGGACAGGCGGGTAGTGGCAGGTTACGCTTGATTGGCGTCTTTGGCAAGCGCATCCGGCCCTACGCCGAAATGAACTCACGCAAGGGCGCAAAAGGCGCAAAGAATGGCAGGAAAGAGCACATCAAAACACTGGGGCAGTCGCGTGCCGGAAATCGTGGGCACATCGACCCACGGATTGGATAAATCGCAAGTCCACGTTGGTCTTGACACGACTCAACCGCTTTTTATAATCCGCCGCTCATTTGCCTAGCCGCGCTTATTGTCCGTCGGGCGTCTCCAGGGGAACGAGACGGCTCGACGTTGCGAGGCCGAGGCAAAACGTGAAAGGCGGGAATTGCGGTGGGTCATCTTATCCGGCCAAATCGACGCTTGCTTGCGCGCGGGGCCGCCCTGTCACTCGGGGTGGTTCTCGCGCTCGCCCTGGCGCCATCGGCATGGGCCCAGCGCATGCTCGAAACGACGACCTTGCCTGAAAGCGCCGAGCCGATCAAAATCAACGCCGACCACATCGGGACTTGGGAACAAGCGGGCCATCAGATTTTCCTGCTGCGCGGCAATGTTGCCGTGTACCAGGGGGAGACGTTAATCCAGACGCGTAGCGGCGTGGCCTGGGTGGACATGGGCGCCTTCCAGAAAGAGCGGGTTTTTCGCGTCGTCGTCTATGGCGAAGACGGCATCAAGCTGACGCGTCAAACGGCGGGGGGAGCGGATTACGGTTACGTACGTCTGTCGACGACAAACAACCAGATCGGCATCAAAGCGCACCTGAGCAAACTTGTGCAGGAAGATTTATCGAACGATCAACGTTATCGGCGCGCGCTGGCGAATCAACCCGAAAAGTTGTCGTTGCCCGGCCTCAAGGCGCCAGCGAAGGCAACACCGATCATCGAACAAAAAGACGAGAGGATCCGTCAAGCGGGTGCGACGCAGCCCGCGTTCGAGGTGAAGGATGGGCCAGTCAACGCAGGCGTCATGCCGGCGTCGGCGTCGTACTTTCAGATTCCACCGCAGACCAAAGGGGAGCCGGTTCCTGGCGCGGCGAATGAGGGCGTACCCACCGCGCCGCCGATCTTTAGTCCGACGCCGCTGCCGCCGCCTGCTCCCGATGCCGCCCCAAAACCGGCGCCGAAGATAAGCATCTTGCCGCGCACCATGGGAGCGGATCTGAACATCCAGTACAAGCCGGTCGAGAAAAACATGACCGCGGTCATCATCACTGGCGGGGTCACAATCCGCTTCAACGCGCCCCCCGGCACGCCCGCCGCCGCTGCTGGAACCCTCGATATCGAAGCGGATCGCGTCGTCATCTGGACCCCCGGCAATACCCAGCAACTCTTTGGGAATGCACGCTCGCCGCAAGGCGCGGAAGGGGGCGCCCACGAGATTTATATGTCGGGTAACGTGGAGATCCGCACGAAGAGCAAGGACTCTGTCGAAACCCTACGTGCCGACGAGGTCTATCTCGATGTCCGCCGCAACGTCGCCGTCGCGCGCCAGGCCGACTTGGAACTGGCAAAACCGACGCTCCAACATCCGATTCATTTGACGAGTCCTGAGCTCATTCGTGAAAACGAAAAGGTCTACAAGGCCGTACATGCCTCCGTTTTCTCGACGATACTGCCTTCTGACCCCGGTCTGAAGGTTGATGTCGCCAACGTGAAAATTGAGGAACGTAAGACCCAGCGCAAGGGGCTATTCGGCCTGTTCCCGGCAAATGATAAGAACGGCCAGCCCATCTTTGAAAACGAGCACATCTTCACGGGCCGCAACATGGTCGCGACGCTTGAAGGCGTGCCGTTCTTCTATTTCCCGTACTTACGCGGCCGGGTCGAGGATCCGTTCGGACCGCTGGACAACATCAATCTCGGCTACAACAGCGTCTTCGGCGCCCAGTTCGAAACCTCGTGGGATATGTTCGATCTCTTGGGACTCAACAGGCCTGCGGGTGATCGCTGGCGGCTTTACCTCGATTATCTGACCAGGCGCGGGCCGTTCGCTGGCAGCGAATACGATTTCTCGGGCAGGAATCTTTTCGGCACGAATGCCTACTACAGCGGCCTGGTCAAGCTTTACGGCGGTTATGACCGCAGCCCAGACATCATCGGCGGCAATCGCGGCAATGAGGTTTTCTGGCCCAACGAGTTCAGCCCGATCCCGATCACTCATCCCGACTGGCGCGGCTGGTTACAGGCCAAGACAAACGTTCAGGACCTGCCCCACGGCTTCACCGTCCTGGGAAACCTCAATTTCCTGAGCGATCGCAATTTCCTCGAGCAATACTATCTCAATACGCAGCTGAACGACCTTAACCAGGACACCTACCTGAACGTCAAGCAACAGCAAGAAAACTGGGCCTGGTCGCTCATGGGTCAAATCAGGACGCGTGATTGGCTAACCGCAACCGACTGGCTGCCGCGCACGGACGGTTACCTGTTAGGTCAGACGTTCGGATTCGATCGCTTTGAAGACCTCCTCGTTTACAACGCACACGCCAGCGCGGGTTACGCTCGGCTGTGGCCAACGGACTTAGCCCCGTTCGCGTATGAGCCCAATGATGTCCGGCGCGATGCCGCGCGGCTCGATCTCTGGCAGGAACTCAGCATGCCGATCTATCTGGGGGCGGTTAAGCTGGCGCCCTACTTGGCTGCGGACCTGGCCTACTATTCGCAGGACACCGCCGGGGACAGTCGCGGCCGACTCTTCGGCGCCGGCGGCGTGCGTTTCAATCTGCCCCTGTCCCGCCTGTATCCCGATATCCAGAGCGACCTCCTTAACCTCAACGGTATCTATCACAAGATCAACCTGACAGGCAACTATCAATATGCGCGGGTCAGCTCCAGTTACAGCAACTTCCCGCAATTCGATCGTCTCAACGACGACGCCACCGATCAATCCCTGCGCGACATTCGCCCCGTGCAGACACGATACAATCCGGCCAATGCGGCGTTTCTGACGACGTCGGAACTTTTCAACCCGCAGGATTATTTGATTCGCCGGCTCATCGACAACAACGTCGATACCTTCGACGACATCCAGGTTCTTCAGTTCGGCGTGCGCCAACGTTGGCAAACACGGCGCGGCTTCCTGGCGGCGGATCACGTCGTCGACTGGATGATGCTCAACGTCAATGCTTCGGTTTTCCCGCAATCCAATCGTGACAACTTCGGCCACACGTTCGGCATTCTGGAGTACGATTGGACGTGGAACATCGGCGACCGCACCGCCCTGACGAGCGCGGGCTGGTTCGAGCCTTTCGAGGGAGGCCCGCGCGTCTTCGACTTCGGCGCGCACTACAATCGCCCGAACGGAACCAACCTCTACGCCGGCTATCGCCAGGTTGACCCCCTCAACAGCAAAGCCGTCGTCGCGTCTATTGTCTACCCCATGAGCGCCAAGTACGCCCTGACGGCCAGCACGGTGTGGGATTTCGGCGTGAACGTGCGCAACTACTCTCTGCTCTTCACACGCATGGGCACCGACGTGGTGTTCAACGCTGGCGTCAATTACAATTCCACGATCAACAGCGTGGGCGTCATCTTCGAGATCGTCCCGAACCTCGCGGGGCGTCCGGGTCGTGCGGGCGGCCCCATGCAGCAAGCCATGATGCGTTAACCATTTGACGTTTGCTGCTCGCCTCAGCGTTCAGACCCAAGCACACGTATCCTGAGCCGCAAGCGGCGTTATTGATTGTAGAACCTTTGCCGACTCTTCTGATTGCGCCGGGGCGACTGTCAAACTTGCCCTGATTTTCCGAAATTCCCGCTCAAGGCGATTATGTCTTCAGGTAAAATTGGGAAAGCTGAGACAGGCATCAACTTTCGCGCGGGAGAGCTTCGTGACTCGCAATCTCCAAGACCGACGGATTCTCATCACGGGCGCTTCCAGCGGCATCGGCAAGGCCATGGCGCACCAGCTCGCCCCCTTGGGCGCCAAGCTGGTGCTGGCGGCGCGTTCGGAAGACAAACTGCGGGCGGTCGCTAACGCATTGCCCGGTGGTGCGCTCGTCGTCGTCGCCGACATCACCCGTGAGTCCGACCGCCAGAACGTGCTGGGTCGCGCCGTCGAGCACTTCGGCGGTCTCGACGTACTCATCAATAACGCCGGCATCGCCAGCTGGGATCACTTCGCGAACTCCACCGAGGAAATCTTGCGTCAGATCATGGAGGTCAACTTCTTCGCTCCCGCCGAGTTGATCCGCAAGGCGATCCCGATCTTGACCAATGGCGTCGAGCCGGCGATCGTCAACGTCGCCTCGATGTGCGGCCGACGCGCCATGCCCGCCTGGAGTGAATACTCCGCGAGCAAGTACGCCCTTTGTGGCCTGACCGAGGCGCTGCGCGGCGAGCTGGCCCGCTTCGACATCGATATCCTGCTGATGGTTCCCGGCCTGACCACGAGTGAGTTCTCGCAACATTTCCTGCGCTCCGAGGGCAAGGCGAAGATCGAATACGACAAGGGCATGCCGCCGGAGGCCGTCGCCGCACGGATCATTCGCAGCCTGCAACAAAACAAGACGGAGAGCTGGATCGGCAGCGACACCAACTGGATGCTGCGCGTGAATCGCTGGTTTCCGCGCCTGGTTGATTGGCTTATCGCGCGGCGAGTGCGTAAATTATATGAGGGCGCCTAACGCGGCCGAACCGCAATGAGGTGCGACGCTTCGCGTCGTGCCACAATAAACTGCCCAGGACAGGAGGATCCTCTTGGCCACCGTCTTGACAGCCGCCGATCCGCAGACGCAAGTCAGCCTGACGGTCCTCAACGAGCTGGTGCGCGGCTACGCTCCACGCGATTTTGCCGTTCGCTTCTGGGACGGCTCGGTCGCGGACCCTGAACCCGGGCAATCCGCTTTATTCACGCTCGTGCTCAATCATCCCGGCGCTTTGCGCAAGATGTTCTTTCCGCCGCAGGTTCTGTCGTTGTGCCAGGCCTACCTCTACGACGATTTCAACATCGAAGGCGATATGGTCGCCTTCGGCCGATTGTGCGATTACCTCGACAAGCTCAAACCCACACTTTCGATCTTGAAACAGTTGAGCCTCGGCTGGCAATTGTGGAACCTGCCGAACGTGGAACGGCCGCGCTCGGGCCGTCAGAATGCGCAACTCAGCGGTGAAGTTCACTCCCGGCAGCGCGATCAACAGGCCATCAGCTACCATTACGATCTTTCCAATGAGTTCTTCGAGTTGATCCTCGGACCGCGGATGGTCTACACGAGCGGCATCTTCGCCGACACGAACGAGGATCTCGACGCCGCCCAGCAGCGCAAGCTCGACCTGCTTTGCCGCAAGCTTCGGCTCAAGGCCGGCGAGCGTTTTCTGGACATCGGCTGCGGTTGGGGCGGTCTGGTCATGCACGCGGCCAAGAACTACGGCGTGCACGCGGTCGGCGTCACCATCAGTTCCAAGCAGGCGGAATGGGCCCGCGCCAAGGTTCGCGCCGCCGGGCTGGAAGAGCATTGCAAGATCGAACTCGTCGATTACCGCGACGTGGACGAGAGCAAGCCGTTCGACAAGATCGTCACGGTCGAGGTGGCCGAGCACTTTGGGGCTGCCCAGTTCCCCGTGTTTTTTCAGAAATGCTGGCGGCTGCTGCGGCCTGGAGGGTCGCTGCTCATCCAGCAAATCACACAGGCCGACCGTTCGCGCATGACTGGGGCGCTGGAGTTCAACCAGCACTACATCTTCCCGGACGGCGAACTGGTGTCGATGGGTTTCACGCAAGACGTGGCGGACAAGGCGGGCTTCGAGGTCCGCGACATGGAAGGCATCCGCGAGCACTATTGCCTGACGCTCCAGCACTGGCTGCGCAACGTCGAGGCTCGCCACGACGACTTGGTCCGCCTCACCGACGAAGCCACGTACCGCATCTTCCGCCTGCACTACTCCGGTGCGTGTCGCGGCTTCATGAACAACGTCTACAGTCTTTATCAAACTCTCTACGTGAAGCCCGACGGCGTCAAGAGCGGCTACCCGCTCAAGCGCGAAGATTGGTACGTTTAGCCCCGCCTCGCAGAGGCGGGCGCCGCGACACCCACCTCTGCGAGACGAGGCTTAACGCAATACCGTTCGTTTAAGTTACAACCACTGTCTCGGCAAAGGTTTTCTTTAAGGGCGGTTGACGACGATGCTCTGGACGTTTCTTGGCGAACTTCGACATCTTGCGTTTGACCACGCGCGGGTTCACCCGATTGCGGC
>SYHD01000329.1 GCA_005799265.1 Planctomycetia bacterium
AATTCACCGGGCCCAAGGACGGCGAGGATCACTTCCTTGCCCTCGGCATCGGCTCGCTGAACTTTGGCGCGGCCCGAAAGCATGACAAACATGCCATGCGATTGTTCGCCTTCTTTCACGACAACTTTGCCTTTGCCGAAGCTGCGACTGCCGCGCCGTTGGATCACTTCGAAAAACAGCGTCGGGCGGTCGGCGACGGGCTTCGTGAAGATTTGCAGCATATAGCCTTCGTCGTCGCGATCCACCAGGATGCCGAGGTCCGCGAGCACGCTGAGGTCTTCCTTGATTTCGCCGACGCGCGCCGGCAGCAGGTCGTAGTAGCTTTGCGGCACGCGCAGGAATGACACGTCGTTCTTGCGCATGGCGCCGACCGTCTCGATGATGTTGTCAGTCGCCATCGCGATGTGCTGCACGCCGGGACCGCCGTAGAATTGCAGGAACTCGTCGATCTGCGAGCGGCGCTTCGCCTTGGCGGGCTCGTTGATCGGGAACTTGATGCGGCCCGTGCCGTTCTCGACGACCTTTGACATCAGCGCGGAGTATTCGGTCGAGATGTCCTTGTCGTCGAAGTGCACCAGTTGATGGAAGCCGAGCACGTCTTGATAGAACTTGACCCACTCGTTCATCATGCCTTCCTCGACGTTGCCGACGATGTGGTCGATCGCCTTGAGGCCGACGTTGTGGAAAGTGGACGGGCTATAGCGTTCGGGGTCCATCGGCTTGTAGCCGGGAGCGAAGACGCCCTGGTAGCGGTCGCGGTTCATGAAAGTGTGCGTCGTGTCGCCGTAGGTGCGGATGGTGGCGTACTCGTAGACGCCGAAGTCGTCCTCGAGCGCTTGCGGCGGCGCGACGGCCTCGGCCCCGCGGCGGACGGCTTCGTTGAAGGTGTAGGCGACGTCCTCGACATCAAGGGCGATGTCCTGCACGCCGTCGCCGTGCTGGATTAGCCTCTGCGAATCGGGATGCCGCCAGGAGAGAGCGGACACGAGCACGAAGGTGATCTTGCCCTGGCGCAGGACGTAGCCGGATTCATGCTTTTGCCGCGTTTCAAGGCCGGCGTAGGCGACGACATCGAAGCCGAAGGCGTTGCGATAGAAGTACGCGGATTGGCGGGCGTTGCCGACGAAGAAGCGGACATGATCGATGCGGCGCAGGGGGAGGGTGTCTTTAGTCATGGCATGGCTCCAGCTTCGATGCTCAACGAATCATTTTGTCATAGTCCGCGTGGGAACCGATCCAGGTCATGGTGTCATCCTCCTGGAGACCGAGCGCACGCCAGCCGCGACCGATGCGGATCGAATACAAGGATTCGTGGTTGTGTATCTTCTTGAAGCGCAGTCCTGGATGACGCGGATCGGCGCGCCAGAGTTTGTACGCCTTGCGCGCCTGCTCCTTGACCGCCTCGGGCAGCTTCGCGAAGCAAGCCAGAAAGTCGTCAGTGAGGCGCGAATTCACAGATCATCCATCCCATGATTCTTGACGCGACCGGCCTGGATGGCGTCGCGCGCTTTCGCCGCTAGTCGAGCCAGCTGATCCTGCGATTGCGCGAAGGCGGCGTCCCATTTCGCTTCATCGGCGAGTTCATCGAGAATGATGCCCGCGATGATGTCCTGCTCGGACGCGGGCAGCTTTTTCACTTCGGTCAAGGCCTGTTCAAGCAACACGGTCATGAAGCTATCTCCGGCACGAGTATGAGGATCGATTGGTCCCTGCCCTGCGGAATCACGTAATCACTTGCAGGTGGTTTACGCCTTGGCCAACCGCATTGCGATACAAGCACGCCGTCTTCCCGGCGCTGCCGACGAAGAAGCGGACGTGATCGATGCGGCCACGAAGAGGGTGTCTCCTTCATGCTACGCTACCGCGTAATTATCTCCTTTTCGAGTTCAAACGCAATTAGCACCGCGGAAAGATCCGACCAATACCGGCCCCTTACAGCACCGCAATCCCAAACCGCCGCACCAACTGCTCGATCTCGCGCCGCAAGAACACGAACGACGGAATGATGAACAGATGGTCCTGCATGCGCGACGGATCGTAATCGGTCGCGATCACCTCGTCCGTCACGAACGGCCGGCGCCGCACTTCCCTGGCGAACAGCGAAAACGGGATCTCGCCCGTCGAGGACAGGATGCCGGCGCCGAACACCTTGATCTCGCCCGCCTCCTCCATCAAGCCGAACTCGATCGAGTACCAACTGAAGCGCTTCAACGCCAGCACCTGCAGCGGGTCCAGCGACGCATGCGCGGCTTTGCCGATCAGCGTCAGCACCTCGGCGTAATCGCGATTCATCAGCGGCGGCACGTGCCCCAGGCAGTCGTGGATCATGTCCGGCTCCGGCGTGAACTCCGGATGCGAGCCGTGGCGGATGAACTGCGTCACCGGAAAGCCGCGCTGGGCGATGTGCGAGTAGAAGGTGCGATACGCCAGCGGACCCTCCGCGGGGACGAGGTGCATCCTGGTTTCACGTTCGAGTCGGCTACTCAAGGTGCGGAGCTGTGGGATTTCGTTGGCACTGATGCCGAGGGCGTCCTTCGCTTTCAAGTAGATCGAGCAGGCGTGGCTGCGGTGCAGCTCGTCGAGCTTGGGGCTGACCTCGCGCCAGATGCGTGTTTCTTCCGGGTTGTAGTCGATGAGCGGCGGGCCGAGCTTTCCAAGCCGATGCCGACGGCACAAAGCGAAGAGGTCCTTGCGCCGCCGCACATAACCGACGTCGTGCAGTCCCGGGTGGCTCGGCTCCAACTCCAGCGTGTCGGGGTCAGGAGGCTCGATCATGATCCGGGGATCGATCGCGACGCCGTACTCGATGATCGTCGCTGCGTCTTTCATGGCAATTCACTCCCTCAAGGAACCGATCGCTCTGAGGTTTCCGCGCGGAGGTGGCGCTTCTATTATATCGGCGCGCCGGGGCCGTCTGCCAAGGCCGATTTGGGATGTGAATGGCGAGAGAGGTGCAATTGGCGCGGCTACAGTGCTGTTTTTGCGGGCCGGATTGCCCAGGAGACCATCGGCCGATCGAAGCTGATCCAAAGTGGCAGCTTGATCGGACCAGGACAGGAAAAGTGAAAGGCGTCAGGAACCTCGGGTATAGGATTATTTTCCTATACACGAGGATCTTGACGCCCTTGTCATTGCGCCGCGCCGTGGGTCATTTGCCGCGCTTGAGGACGATGACCGTAATGTTGTCGCCGCCTTCGAAGTTCTTTGGTCGGTCTTTGTCGCCGTTCTTGGTGGCGGCGAACGTCATGACCTCGCCGTCGATCTTGATCAGGCCAAGCTGGGCCTTGCCCTTGTCCTTGCCCGTGGTGGGCAAGAGATCGATTTGGGCGGGCTTTGTCTTGGCGTTGATCGTGTAGGTACCGGCTTCTTCTTCCTTGCCGTCGGTGGAAGCGGAGTATTTGCCGTCCTTGAAGGTGATGGCGATCTTGACTTTGGTGAAGATCTCGTCGGGAACTTTCTTACCGCCGTCGATGACGCCCGTCACGTTCCAGGTTCCGGCGACCTTGAGCCCCCCCTTGTCGCCTTGGGCTGTCGCCACGACGGCGCACAGGCTGAGAAAAACGATGCTGCCGAATAATTTCTTCTGCATGGTAATACCTCGTAGTTCGAATGAAGGGTACTGCAGGCAAGAGACACGGTGTCTGCCGCCGAAGGGATCATTTAATCGAGAATGCCTGCCCTGACAAGCCGCGTCACGGCTACGCCGCAAGCGGCAATCAGGCATAGACCCGGTAATCGATGGCCGGAAACAAATTATGCCGCCGTTCGATCTGGCTGAGCCACGGCTCGTCGATCTCGTTTTTCTTGATCTGCTCGTAGAGATGATTGAAGTTGAGCACGTGAACCTTGGTGCGTTCGCAGGCGTACTCGACCATCGTGCCGGTCTTCATGATGAACGCCCAGTCGCTCGACTGGGCCAGCATCAACTCGCGGGCGGCCTGATTGAGGGCGCGGCGGCGCAGGGCATTGCCGCCGTCCGTGTGGTGCTTGGCAAGCTCGACCATGCGGTCGGAGTCCTCATGAAGATGGCGATAGATCCAGTCGTTGGAGCTTTCGAGCCAGCACTCGGCGTAGCCCTTGAGGCCCCAGCTCGACAGCGATGGCTGGGCGATCTGAATCTTCGGGTACAGGTCGAGATATTGCGGGATCGTGATCATCTTGACCGTCTGCTGGTCCCAGTGCATCTTGCGGAAGAGGAGGTTGAGCCAGTCCGGCCCCTCGAACCACCAGTGGCCGTACAGCTCGGCATCATAGGGAGCCAAGATCACCGGCGGGCGATCCATGTGCCCGGAGAGCCATTCGACCTGCTTCTCGCGATTGAACATGAAGTTGCCCGCGTGATCGGCCGCCTTCTCCAGGGCGGCGTGCGGGTTGTAGGGTTCCTTGTGCGTGCCGCGGCCGGTGATCTTGTAGTATTTGACGCCGGTGTTGGAGCGGATGCCGGTCTGGTGCAGGTGGGGTTTGACGTATTCATAATCGAGATCGAAGCCGACATCACGGTAAAACTCCCTATAGACGTAATCGCCGGGGTAGCCTTCGATGGCGCTCCAGACTTGTTTGGACGACTCGTGATCGCGCCCCATGCAGGCGACGCCGCTCTTGCACATGATCGGCGCGTATACGCCGTACTTGGGCCGCGGCTCTGCGAAGAGGACGCCGTGCGTGTCTACGAAGAAATACCTGATTCCCGATTCCTTGAGGATTTCATCGACGCCCGGCGCATAGCCGCACTCCGCCAGCCAGATGCCTTGCGGGCGTTTGCCGAAGTGCCGCTCGAACTCCCGGCAGCCGGTCTCGATCTGGGCGCGCATGGCGTTGGTGTTGACGCTCATGAGCGGCAAAAAGCCGTGCGTCGCGCAGCAGGTGATGAGTTCGAGCTTGCCGGACTCGAAGAAGCGGCGAAAGCCAGAGTTGAGGTTATTGCCGTACTGCTTGACGAAGACCTCGCGCGCCCGCACGAAGCGGTTGTGATACATGTGCGCGAGAAGATTGAAGTCCGGCGTCCACTTGGTGCGTTCGATTTCCTTACTGGTGAGCGCGATGAGATTGTCGATGTGCCGCACGTAGCGAAATTGCAGGAGCGGATCGGCGAACATGGCGGCCAAAGTCGGCGTGATGGACATCGTCAAGCGCCAGTCGGCGCCGTCGCGCTCGAGGCCTTCCATCATTTCCAAAAGCGGGATGTAGGTCTCGGTGATGGCTTCGTAGAACCAATCTTCTTCGAGAAAGTCCTCGTACTCGGGATGGCGGACGAATGGGAGATGGGCGTGCAAGACGAGGCAGAGATATCCGAGCGGCATTGGGGTGTTCCCATCGCGGAGAGGAGTTGTTTTCGTTTAGGGTATGGAACGTCCGCTCGATTGCAAACGCCTCAAACCGCGCTACTTCCCGTGCCAGACCTCTGCAAGAAGCCCCGGCCGATGGAAGCGCTTGCGCGTGGCGTCGTCATCGATCAGCTTGAGTGTGCCCGGCTCGCGATAGGCGACAAAGCGCCAGGCGCCCGCGGAGCCGTCGAAGCGGCCATCGGGCGTGACGACGAGCCAGTCCTTGCCGGCGTCGAAGGTGTAGAGGCGGCAGCGTTCCTTGCCGGTGGCAGGGTCCCAGAGCCGGGTCGTGCCGTCTTCCGACGCGGTCCAGACGTGCTTGCCGTCGCTGGAAATGGCGACACTCGTGACGAGGTTGCCGTGCCCGTGGAAGGTTTGCAACTCCGCTTGTTTGGGCATGTCCGTCAAACGCGCTATTTTTTCTCTTGACCCGAAGACGACGAGCTTGCCGTCGCCGCTCAGTGCGACGCTGGTGATCCTACTCCTGGATTCGGGGTACGCCTTCATCGCCAGGGGATCCTTGAAAAGGTTGATGGGCGGAAGGAATTTGTCGATCGGTTTCTCGGCGTGCGCATGCCACAGCGTCGGGCGCGGCTTGCCGCCGGCGAAAAGTTGCGGCAAGCCGGCGACGATTACCTTGCCGTCGTCGCTGATCGCCACGCTATTCTGATAGTTTGGCGAGGCCGGCCCGCGTTTGGCTGTCGCACCCACGGTAAAGGTCCGAATCTTGCTGCCGTTTGCCGTGTCCCACATGACAACTTCCAGATCGAGTGCCATCGTGGTGATGAGCTGCTTGCCGTCGCTCGACAGGGCCACGCCGGCTATTCGAGAAGAGAGCGGCGCCGCTCCCCGCAAGGATTCGATGCTGCGGAGTTTCTCGCCTTTGGCTGCGTCCCACAAGATCGCCTTGTCGTCTGACCCGGTGACGAGGATCCTGCCGTCGCCGGAGAGGGCCACGCAGATGACAGGGCCGGGATGACCTTCGTAGACGGAGAGCCTCTTGTCGCTGTCGTCGGCCCAGCGCTGCGCGGATTGGTCCGCGGTGCCGGCGACGATGTGTCTGCCATCGCGGCTAATAGCGACGCAGGTGATGGCGCCGACCTGGTAGCGCTGCAGGATTTTGCCGTCGGCCGGCCCCCACAGCGTGGCCCTGTAGTCCGCGCAGGCGACGAGACGCTTGCCGTCGCCGCTGAGCGCCATGTGCGTGACAGGGGCGGCATGCGACAGGAAAACGCGGATGCGTTTGCGGGTGGTCGCGTCCCATAGAATCGCCGACCGGTCTTGCGAGCCGGTGACAGCGAACTTGCCGTTGCCCGACAGTGCGACGGTGGTGACGGCTTGGGCATGTCCCTGAAAGGAATAGAGCTTCTTCGCGTCCCCCTTGGCCGCGTCCCAAAGAATTGCGCTGGCGTCCTTTGAGCCGGTGAGGAGGAGTTTGCCGTCGCGGCTCAGCGCCATGCTCGTCAATCCAGCGTGCCGGAAGGTTTGCAGTTTTTTGGGATCGGCAATCTCGTACAGCCAGACTTGAGCCACGAAATCGGATAGAAGTGCGACGTGTTTGCCATTTTCACTCAGGGCCGCGGAGGCGACCTTGCCGCCAAATCCGTTGAGCGATTTACCGGTGGCCGCATCCATCAGGAACGTCGTCGTGCCGCAGACAAGGACTGCCGTCTTGCCGTCGCTTGTCACGTCGACTCTTTTCACGGCAAGTTGGTTGAGGGTCCCTTTCCAGGTGACCGTGCCTTTGCCGGCGGCGCCTGGACCCATAAACGTGATCTGAGCGCCTGTCGCCGTGAAGGTCTGAAGCTTCTTGCCGCTCGCAGCTTCCCACAGGCTGGCCGATTTGCCTTCGTCGCCTGCGGTGACGACATGCTTGCCGTCTCGGCTGATCGCCGCGCTGCTGGCGAAGGTCTGAAGTCTCTTGCCGCTAAGGGCGTCCCAGACAATCACGGTCCTGTCTTCTGCCGCGGTGACAACCTGTCTGCCGTCGGCGGTCATGGCAACGTCGAAAAGCGCACTGCCGTGCCCCAGAAAGAACTGCACCTTCTTGCCATTGGCCGCGTCCCACAGGACCGCGGTTCCATCCTTGGACGCGGTGACAACGTGTTTGCCGTCGTCCGCCACAGCCACGCCGGTGATCTCATCGGTGTGCCCCGTGTGAAGAAACAGCTCAACCTTGGGCGTTTCCTGAGCGGCGGCGAAGTCCGTCATGTAGATCAGGATCGCCATCAACAGAAAGAGTGTCTTGGATCGCATGGTTGAAACTCCTTCGCGAAGTCGGCCGACGTGAACCGAGCTAATGGTAACCGATCGCCATGCCGGTGGTCACAACAATTCGGGAGTCGGTGCGACGATCCACCTGCCGCGAAACATCACGCCGCCCACCGCCAACGCCGACACGAAAAGCAAATCATGTGGCTCGCTCGACTCTGCGTTCGGCAACGGCAACACAACGAGGTCCGCTGATTTGCCGGCCGTCAGACTGCCGGTGACGGCGCCGAAGCCGAGCGCTTCCGCGCCGTTGAGCGTCAGCATGCGCAAGAGCATCGCGGGTTCGACTTCGGGATACTGTTGACGCAGGAAGCGCGCCTCGGCGAGGATGTCGAGATCGGGATTCGACGCCAGGCTGTCGGTGCCGAGCGCGACGCGCACCTTCATCCGTGGGAAGGGATGCCGCGGATGGCCGAAGGCGTGATGCGTGCGCGGACAGACGACCAGTGTTTGCTCGGGCGCGAATGGCGTCGCGGCGTCGAGATAGTTGCCGTGAACAAAAATGCCGCGCGGCAATTGGCGGATGACGTCGAGCGGATCGCGAATGAGGCCGGCCGGATTCCAGACGTTCAGCTCTTTCAGGAAATCAACGAATGGCCCCTCATGCGCGCGCAAGAGTTGCAGCTCGGCTTGCGTCTCCGCGAGATGCGTGGCGATCGGCGGCGTTTGAGAACTGAGTGCTGCGTATAGAGTCCTTCGTACCGAGTACGGCGCATGCGGACTGTATGCGGGCACGTAGCCGTCCAGGGGCGCATTTTGCTTGGCCCAAGCCTGCGCGCCTTGCCAGCTTTGTGCCGCGCGTTCTTCCGATAATCCGAGCACTTCATGGAACACGACGGCCCGGCAATACGCGCGCGTCAGCAAGTCCCAGCTCGCACCACCAGCCGAAATGTCGCCGATCAGCGTCGTGCCGAAGCGCAGGCATTCCGCCAGGCCCAACGCGATGTCTGCTTGCACTTGCGTCGGCGTTCTTGAATGTCGAAACGCGATGACGTTGCGCAGCCAGTGCGTGAATTCCAACGAGCCGCGCGCGTCAGCAAGCGGAGCCTGGCACGCCTTCGCTCCTGACAGATCCAGATGCGTGTGCGCATTGACGAAGCCGGGCAGGATCGCGACGTTACCGAGTTCCACATCCGGCGTGCGCGTGCCGTGTGTCGCAACGGCGACGATCGTGTCATCGCGCACCGTGATCGTGCCACGCTCGATCGGCGGCGCGTCAACAGGGAAGATCCAGCGGGCGGCGTAGGTCGTAAGGTCGGACATGAACGGAATCCGTTGGCCGAGTTCGTGTAGTGTTGTTATAGTCGCCATCGTATCTACCGAGCCGGTGGGCGAGCGTTGACGCGGCGCGTACAAGTCGTTGACCGCGGCCGCGCCCGGACGCTATCTTGGCGACGCCGGGCCATTCCATGGAATTCATCCGCAGAAAGGCGTTGCATCATGGTGCTGATCCCCTATGCGAAGACTTACACGACCACCGTTCAGGGATGCGCTCCCAAGCTGGTGCACTGCGAGAAGTGCGGATTCGAGTACGTCTATTTGCTGGAAGTCACGACCTCCGGCGAGGGAACGAGCATGCTGTTCCTTGACGATCAAGGCGCTCGGAGCCGTTCGCTGGCCGAGGCGGAAGCCCTTCTTCATCAGGGCCTGGACCAGGGTTGTGAAGTGGTCCCCTGTCCGACCTGTGGAACCATTCAATATCACATGCTGGCGCGGGCACGCGCATTGCGCTACAACTGGATGCAAATCGCCGGCATCATCGCCCTGGCAGTGACGGGAATCCTGGTGCTGCCTGCCACCATTTACGCCATAATCGAAGGTACCGACACCGGTATCTCCGGCGTGACCATGGGCTTATGGGCGCTTATTGGCGTCACGACGATTGCCGGTTTCGGTCTGTTGATACAACGTGTTCGATTGATGGGGACGTATGATCCGAACGACGCGCCCGCCGATATCCGCATTCGGCAAGGGCAGGATCTCGCCGTCAGCAAGGTGGAATATCTGGCCATGAACGATGGATCGACGTCGGCTTAGAGCGAGGGATCAGTCAAGGGTTAGCGACACGGGCATTCCTGTCCGTTCTCTCCATGGGACGGACAGGAATGTCCGACTCACGGAACTTCGCTTATGCTTCAGGCACTGAGTCCTCCGCCGCCTGCACCTTGATCGGCTCCAATCCCAGGTGCTTGCGCATCTCGCCACATTGCTCCATCAGATACATGCGCGTCTTGCGCTGATCGCACAGCACCTCGTCGCTCAACAGGTGCGGCGCGCCGACGGCGATGGCGATCGGATGGGCGATGTCGAATTTCTTGTTCTTCGTCGGCGGGCCCTTGAAGTAAGAGAAGAAGCTGCCCCAGCCGCCTTCGAGCCAGCACACCACCACCGGCGTATGCGGGCGTTCCTTCAAGATGTGCCACACGCCCTGGCCGAACATCCTCATGGGTTGTTCTTCGCTGCGCCTCAAGCGGCCCTCCGGAAAAATCACCAGGCACTTTCCGGCGTCCAACGTCGCGATGGCGTCCTTGAGCTCGGGCACGTCGCGGCGAAATCCCGAATACTGCACGCGAATCGCATCGGCCAGGTAGATCATCATCCAGCGCATGAACCAATGATCGAAGAAAACGCTCGTCATCATCGCGATCAACGTACGGGGCAATACCTTGCCCAGCAGCATCGGGTCGAGATAGCAACTGTGATTACAGATGACGATGACCGGACCTTTCAGTGGGAACGTGTCCAACCCCGGCCCGGCGGCGCGGAAGCGATACATGATGGCGACCACGAATTCGAGGATCTGCTCGGTGACTTCGCGGCGGAAAATCCACCAGGCGGCGAGCGCGGCGATGAGTGAGAGGGCGGCAATGATCCACAGTTGCAACGCCGGCGTCAGACGGACCGTATGCGTGAGGATCGTCATGCCGATGCCGACGAGGGCAGCAAACAGATAGTCGGTCATGTTGCGCACCGCCATGGCATTGCCGCGCACGTCCGCGGGAACCGTCGCTTGATACGTGGAGGCGAGCGGAACGTTGATGAGCCCGGCCGTCACGCCGACCACGGCGCAGAACCATAGATCGGGTTTGTCGCCGGTGGCGGCGTAGGCCATGCCCGCCGTGAAGCCGGTCGCGCCGATCGGCACAAGCCCGAGCACACGGCGCGGGTGCTTCTGCAAGCCGGCCAGCAGCGACCCCGCCGCCACGCCGCCGGCGACCCAGCAAACGACCACGGCCATCTCGCGCAAATCAAGGCCCTGGCCGTCGAACATCAGCGCCAGCATCGCGTTCGACATGGCGATGACCAACCCCCGTTTGCCGGAGAGACCGATCAAGGCGATGCGTGCTTCCCGTTCACGCCAGATCGCCTTGCAGTCGGTGAAGAAGCCGCGCACCGCGATCCAGGGGGACTCGTCGCGGCGCACGTCGCTCGGAAATTGCACGGGCAACGCCGTCAGGAGGGCCAGGCCATTCAGCACCAAGACCAGAGCGATGGCGGCGTTCCACGTGTCGAATACGAGCATCGTCCGCAGATCGGTGCCGAGGATCAGGATCAGTCCGCCGAGAATGGCGGTGAACGTTCCCATTTCGATGAAGCCATTGATGCGCGTCAACGGCCAATGGGCGTCTTCGGCGGCGGCGGGGAGCATGGCATAGCGCGTCGGACCATAGACCGCCGAGCCGATCGAGATCAAACCCCAGCACCAAAGCCAAGGGCCCTGAAGAAGCCCGAACGCGGCCATGATGAGGAAGCCGAACAACGCCGTCCCAATCAAGACGCGTCGTTTCGGGAGGCTGTTGCAAATCGCGCCGTTGAATGGGGCCAGCAGGACCGCCGGCGTCGAGAAGATCGCGGTGACGAGCAGCCAGGCGCTGTTTTTCTGGTCGTCCCCCTGGCTGGCGTAGTCGAGGCACACGAAGAAGCGCAGGGCGTTGTCCGCCGTCACGCGCGCGGTCTGCGAGATCCACAGGCTGACGAGATTCCAGCGGGCTGAATCCATAGGGATCCTTACCTATCGCTCTTTCCCCGTTTAGCGTACGCGCGGCAGCGCCAATCGACCTGGCGCATCCACGCGAGCGCTAAACGGGCACATGATTTGAACCGCGCCCCCCTCCGTCGTGTCCGTCGTGGATGATGTTATGAACTCGCCCAAGCGTTGACGCCTCTGGAAACGCCGCCTAGCTTAACGTCATCCTCATGGCGGCAAGACTCCGATCTTGCCGTGCTATTTCCAGGCAAGATCGGTATCTTGCCGCCACGCCATAGAAGGTCACTCGTATGCCAAGCTACAATCCCAAAGTCGTCGAGCCGCGCTGGCAGAAGGTCTGGGAAGACGGCAAAACCTTCCGCACGCCCGACGATTCGCTCAAGCCCAAGTTCTACATCCTCGACATGTTCCCCTACCCGTCCGGCTCCGGCTTGCACGTCGGCCATCCCGAAGGCTACACCGCGACCGACATCCTCGCGCGCTACAAACGCATGCGCGGCTTCAACGTCATGCATCCGATGGGCTGGGA
>SYHD01000330.1 GCA_005799265.1 Planctomycetia bacterium
GCCCATGCCGGTCTGCACCTCGTCGGCGACCAGCAGGATTTGATGCTTGTCGCAGAGCTGACGCAGCGCGGGCAGGAACCCCGGCGGCGGCACGTGATAGCCGCCTTCACCCTGGATCGGCTCAACGAAGATCGCCGCCACCTCCTCCGGCGGCGCAACGCGTTTGAACACCGTCTCCTCGATCTGCTTGACGCAGCCGCACACATCGCCCGGCTTCATGCAGCCCTGACAGCCGCGCGGATAGGCGACGTGATGAATGTCCGGCACCAGCGGCGAGAACCCGCGCCGATGCACGAGCTTCGAGCCGGACAGCGACATCGCGCCATAGGTGCGGCCATGAAACGCCCCAAAGAACGCGATGGCCCGCGAACGATGCGAATGCCAGCGTGCCAGCTTGAGCCCCGCTTCGAGCGCCTCCGCCCCGCTGTTGGTGAAGAACACGCGCTTGGGCGTCTTGCCCGGCGCCAGTTCCGCGAGCTTCTGGGCGAGATCGATCTGCGGCTCATAGTAGAAATCGGTGCCGCTCATGTGGATGAGCTTGCCCGCCTGATCTTGAATGGCCGCGACGACTTTGGGATGGCAATGCCCGGTAGCGGTGACGGCGATGCCGGCGGTGAAGTCGAGAAAGAGATTGCCGTCCACGTCCTCGATGACGGCCCCGGAGCCGCGTGCGCAGACTAATGGGTAGACGCGCGTGTAGGAAGGCGAAACGTATTTGTTGTCGCGCTCCAGCAAGGCCTTCGCCTTGGGGCCAGGGAGGTCGGTTTTGATGGAGGGGACGCATTGATTCTCGAAGAGCCACATGAGTCGTACTCCTTAGAGCGTTGCTAGCCGCATATTCAATTTTCAGACGCAACTACCCACTTCGTCCTGCGGGCTTGGAAGATCATTTCACCTCCGTCGTCAACCCCTGCGCCATCTTGACTTCCTCCGCATGGTTGACGGTCCACGCCGTCTTGTGTGTCACCGCTTCGATCAAGCCGGCCGCGGACGGATGCCCGTTGCCGCTCTTTTTGACGCCTCCGAAGGGGAGGTGCACCTCGGCGCCGATGCAGGGGAGATTGACGTAGCCCATGCCGTACTCGCATTCGTCGCGGAAGTAGCGCATCGTTCGGTAGCTCTCGGTGATGATCGCCAGCGATAGGCCGAACTCGGTGTCGTTGTAGATGCGCACGGCTTCCTCGTTGTCCTTGAACGGGATCAACGCCAGGTGCGGGCCGAAGACCTCCTCGCGGATGCAGCGAACCTTGGGGCCATGCTTGATGCGATAGATGTGGGGCGTGAGGAAACAGCCCGAAAGCCCAGGGATGGCCATCCCTGGGCTTAGGATCTCCGCGCCTTCTTCTTTCGACAGTGCATTGTAGCGCTCGATTTTCTCCAGCGCCGCCTTGTTGATGACCGGCCCCGTGAAGTTGTTGGCGTCGAGTGGATCGCCGATCTTCAAGCGTTTCGCGATGGCTACGAATTTTTCCGCATAGGCGTCAATCAGCTTTTCGTGGACGAGAATGCGTCCCGCGGAGACGCAGCGTTGGCCGCTCGTCTTGAAGGCGCTGATGATGCCGGAGGTGACGGCGAGATCGAGCCTGGCGTCCTCGGCGACGATGACGGCGCTCTTGCTGCCCGTTTCGCTGGCGACGATGCGGTCGTGCATGCCGGCCGAGATTTCGGCGATACGTTTGCCGACGTCGTAGCTGCCGGTGAAGAGGACGCAGTTGACGCCGGGGTTTTTGACGAGCGCCTCGCCCGCTTCGCCTTCGCCGTGGACGAGATTGATGACGCCCGGCGGAAAGCCCGCTTCGACGAACAATTCGACGATGCGCTGCCCGATCGCCGGCGTGTCCTCCGACGGCTTGAAGACGACGGTGTTGCCTTCGACCAGGCTCGGCCCCAGCATCCACAACGGCACCGCGAACGGGAAGTTCCACGGCGTAATCACCGTCGCGACGCCCCACGGCTTGCGCCGCATGAACGTGTCCTTCTCCGGAATTTCACTCGACAGCACATCCCCCATCGGCATGCGGCCGGTGCCGAAGACGTACTGGATCATGTGCAGCCCTTCGATCACCTCGGCCCGGCACTCGGTGACGACTTTGCCGCACTCGCGGGCCATGAGATTCGCGAGGTTGTCCGTCTCACGCTTGACGAGCTGGGCGAGGTTGTCGAACAGCTCGGCCCGGCGAATGCGGCTATTGCGTCGCCACGCGCAATAGGCGACGCGTGCGGCGGCGACGGCTTCGTCGGCGTCGGCTTTCGTGCTGAGCGGGAAGACGCCGATCGTCTCGCTCAGACGCGCGGGGTTGGTGCTCGTGAAGGTTATTCCGGTCGGCGAACGCCATTGGCCAGCGAGGTAGTGTCGTCCGTTGATGGGTGTGGTCATGGAGAGCCTCCTTTTCTCCATTTTACGCACGCAGGCGATTGGCGAACAATCGCATTTCGTCGTCCGCAACCTCGGGAACACCTCGTATCGCTTCTACAATGCCGACAAACTGAGTTGCCGGCCAATGGCCGGTCGTATTGCGGCCAGACGACCTGGTAGAGGGCTGCCTGGTCGTTTTTGCCTGCAGTTGGACTCGCCTTGCTTCTAGCACGTGAAAAGATGTACTCTTCCGTATGGATGGCAAACTATCGTTAGGTCGAATTCGTCTTGATGATGTGAAATTACTGCTATGATATCCTTCAATCAACGGATTGGAGTCCTGGCATCAGTGGAGCTCCAACCCCCCAGTTGCCCGCCTCTTGGTCCAAGCGCGCCGGCCAGTTCCCACTGCCGGCCCAATGCATACACCCTCGCTTCCTCAGGAGATCGTCATGAAAAATCGCAAATGGTTGTGGACGGCTGTCCCGTTGCTGGGCATTTTCGTCATCGGCATCATCGGCTACACCTCGCTCACCGGCGTCGCTCAGCCCCCCGGCAACGGCGCCAAGGGTAAAGCTCTCGACACCCTGCCCATTCGGCAGGTCGTCAGCTTCAACTCCGGCGTCGCGTACCTTCAGCGCGAGGGTGAAGTCGATGGCAACGTCCACATCCCCCTCTCCTTCCCCGTCAGCGACATCAACGACCTCCTCAAGAGCCTCGTCCTCCAGGATTCCAAGGGGCGCGTCGGCACGGTCAACTATGATTCGAGCGATCCTATCGACAAGATCCTGCGCAGTTTCGCCCTCGATCTGACGACGAATCCCACCTTCGGCCAAATCCTCAATCAAGCCCGCGGCGAAAAGATCGAGATCATCCGCTCCGACAAGAAGGACGGCCAAACCGCGAAATTCACCGGCACGATCATCGGCCTCGAAGTTCACAAGAAAGCTGTCGGCAAGGACCAGGTCGTCGAGGTCGAGGTGCTAAACCTCAACAATCCCGCGACCGGCATGCAAGCGATCTCCATGGATCAGGTCGTCTCGGTGCGCTTCTCGAATCAACTGCTCGAAAGCGAGTTCCAGCGCGCTCTCAACGTCCTCGCCGCCTCGCACGACACGCAAAAAAAGACCGTCAGCGTCGGCTTCCTCGGCGAAGGCAAACGGCAAGTCCGCGTCGGCTACGTCGTCGAACGTCCGATATGGAAAACTACCTATCGCCTGCGCGTCGACAACAACAACAAGGTCACGCTGCAAGGCTGGGCCCTTGTCGAGAACACCTCCGACGACGACTGGAACGATGTGCGCATGGTCCTCGTCTCCGGCAAGCCGATCTCGTTCAAGATGAACCTCTACGATCCGATCTACATCCCGCGTCCGTTTGTCGAGCCGGAGATGTTCGCATCACTTCGTCCGCCGGTGTACGCGGGTTCGATGACGACGGATGATATTGCGATCAAGATGGCGAAGGAGGCCCAGATGCAACCCGCGCCCGGAATTCCCGGCGGCGGCCAGTTCGGCCCCGGTCAATTCGGCAACCTCCAGCAAGGTAGACCCGGCGACAAAGCCGCCCAGCAACTCAACCAGTTCCAGCAGCAGAATATGGACCAGCTGTACCGCGCGGCGCAGGATCGCAACCAAGCCCAGAATAAGCTCAGCTACGACGAACTTCAGAAACGCCGCGGCGAGCAGGCCGCCCAGAAAGGCGACGCCAAGAAGATCGGCAGTGCCCTGACCGGCTTCAACTTCAAGGAAGGCGTCCAGTCGGTCGCCAACGCGGACGAGGTCGGCGATTACTATCAATACGCCATCAAGGACAACATCAGCTTGCCGCGCCAGAAGTCTGCGATGCTGCCGATCCTCGATCAATCGATCGAAGGCATGAAGGTCAGCATCTACAATGAGGCGACGCACGCCAAGTTCCCGCTCTTGGGCCTGAAGCTCAAGAACACCTCCGGCCAACCGCTCACGCAAGGTCCGATCACGGTCTACGACAGCGGCGTCTTCGGCGGCGACACGCGCATCATGGACGTGCAGCCCAACGAGGAACGCCTGCTGAGCTATGCCCTTGATCAAAGCACCGAAGTCAAGACCGAGATCAAGTCGGCCCCCAGCCCGGACCTGATCTTTCGCATCGGCTCCGATCAGCTCAGCGCCCGCTACTATGTCCGCCAGACCAAGACCTACACCATCAAGAACCGCTCGACGCACGATCGCGAGTTGATCCTCGAGCACCCGATCAAGGCCGAATGGAAGCTCTTCACCCCGAAGAAGCCGGCCGAGCAAACGCGCGATCTGTACCGGTTCCAGGTGTCGGTCCCTGCCGGCAAGACTGTCAGCTACGAAGTGGTCGAGGACATGCCGCGCATCGACAACTACCCCGGCCAGCCGAATTACGCAGTCGCCAACGGCATCAACATTCGCGTCGAAACGGCGACTGAGTATCACAAGCTGACGGGCTTGCGCATCAACAAGGGTTACCTGCTTGCAAGCCACAAGCATCGCGAGACGAAGGCGTATTACGTGCAGAACCTGTCCGACATGAACCGCACCTTCACGGTCGATCACGTGGTCCGGCCCGGTTGGGTCCGGCTCGACGACAAGAATGACGCCCAGAAAGGCCCCGAAGTGTTCCGCTTCAAGCTCGAAATCGACAAGGGCAAGTCAGGCACGCAGTCGGTCCGCGAGGAACGCAATTACACCGACGGTGGCGTCCTCCTCAAGAACGTGTCGGAGACGCAGATGCGTCTCTACATGAACAGCACCATCGCGAGTGTTGATGTGAAGGCGGCCTTCAACAAGGCGCTCGGCATGCAGGCCGAGGTCGCCAAAACGCAAAAGCAGATCGTGGAGATCGAAAAGCAGCTCACGATCGTGACGACGGACCACAACCGCGTGCGCGAGAACCTCAAGATCGTGCCGATGTCCTCCGAGCACTACAAGACGTTCCTGGAAAAATTCGTCGCCCAGGACAAGCAGATCGAGACGTTCCTGAAAAACGTCCGCGATCTGAACGCGACGATGCAAGCACAGATCCGCGAGTACGACCAGTTCCTCGCCAAGCTGGACGCGGAGTAGTTCCTCACCGCTCCACCGATAATCCGGGGGAGCGGGGCCGTCCTTTCCCCTCCCCTCTCCCCCTATACTCAGGGGGAGAGGGGCCGGGGGTGAGGGGGCCGCGCCTCGCAGGAAATGTGTCCCACAATCGCTCACCAAACAGACGGGACGCGCGACGCCATCAGGGCGGATTGCGCGTCCCGTCTGTTTGATACCAGCGATAAACGAAATCATCGCTCGCGAAAATTCAGCAACCCCACGCGCGTCTCGCCCTTCTCGTTCGCCTGCCAGTACGCCTCGCGCTCGACATCCAGGCACGTCAGCCAGCCGTCGCCGAACACCCACGTGTCGATGCACACCGCGTGTTCGAGCACCAGCGGGCGGCCCGATTTCTGCGCCGAATGCCCGCAGATCATTGTCTTACCCGAATCGTGCGGCCGCGCGTCGCCGGGGTCCAGCTTTTCCCAGTAGAGCATGTGGTCCGGCTGCTCATGCAAGGGCATATCGGCATAGACGTTGGCGTGCACGAAGAAATGCGTATCCAATTCGTGATATGCGACGCAGGTCTCTTCAAGGAATCGCCAATGGGAAGCGGGGACGGCTTTCTGAAAGAGGTCCCAATGCAGATCGGCGCCATAGGATTGCAGCGTTTGCTTGCCGCCGACGTGAAACCATTCAAGATAGGCGTCGGCATCGCCGCGGGCATCGAGCATCATGATGTCGTGGTTGCCTTTGAGCGCGACGAGACGGCATTGCGCGACGAGAGCGATGAGGCGATCGAGCGTGCCGCGGACGTTGGGCCCGCGATCGACGTAATCGCCGAGTGTGATAACGAGATCGTCGGGCCTGGGCTGGACCATCGCCAGGAGCGCGTCGAGCGCGGTGAGGCAGCCGTGGGTATCGCCAATAGCCAGAGTGCGCATAGTCAAGAACGTTCCACGATCATGGCAACGGCATTGCCGCCGCCCAAGCACAAGGACGCCAGCCCGCGACGCAGCCCCCGGCGTTCGAGCGCGTGTAGGAGCGTGACGAGCACGCGCGTTCCGGAGGCCCCGATCGGATGGCC
>SYHD01000331.1 GCA_005799265.1 Planctomycetia bacterium
CTTTTTCAGGCATGGTTGTCTCCACGAATACCGAGCAAACTGATCAGTGTAGATGGCGATCTTGCTTGAATCTAGTTTTATTGATTGGTTCGTGCAAAGCCCTAAGGCCACGGAAGAACAGGAACCCAGCGACTGATGTGAGCTGTATTGCCCGTGACCACCGTCGCGCTCACTTCAGCAGCCTGTGCGGCGATGAGCACATCCGCGTCCAAGGAGGTGGCTCCCGCGGTGGGAGCTCCGTGTTGGCGCGCATCGGCCCAGAATTCCGCGGCGCGGCGCCACATTGCGGTTGAAACGAGTAGATAGGTAAAGGCGATGACAAGTTGATCGAGACGATTGAGGCGCGACGCCGGCAGTTGTCCGGCGCCAATCAGGCGGACTAGCTCGCGACGAACTTCGTAGTCGGCTACTTCCGCAAGGTAGATGATTGAACCCACCGCCATCTCTTGTACGAGCCAATTCTGGATTGGCACGCGGCGCACCGGCTGATTGTGAGCAAGCAATCCCAGCGGACCGGCATCGAGAAGATAATTGGTCGGCATGGATTAGCTGGGGTTCAGTTAATCTCCGCGGAACGAAACGAGAGTCCGCTGTTCGCTTCCAAAGCCTTGCGAAGGACGTCGGCCTGGTCTTCGGAGAGTTTGCCGTCCTCTTCAGTCCACACGGCGAACAACTTTTGCAACTGCTCGATTTTGTCCGCTCGTTTGGCGATTTCGTCAAGCGGCTCCACGCGCACAGGCTGCCCCTCGGCCAGGCTCGTTTGTGCATCGAATACTACCACTCCGTTCTTGACATGACCAAGATACGAATGCGGCAAGGATAAAGAGTCGATTTTCATATCTCTATCATACACGCTGAAGCATGATGAAACGAGATATTCGGTCGCCTCCACCATCCCGGAGATTGCCGATCCGACCAATCGCCCCCTTTTTCCTCTCTTCTCTAGCTTGCCGGCCGCTTTCGTGCTACAACAAACTTCCCAGCCCAATCATCACCGAAGCCCGCCCACAGGCTTCGCCCGCGTTCTGCCGAACGTGGCTACGTGTTTATTCTTAACTCTCAGGTATGGCCATGACCAAACGTTTTTTCGTCATCGCGATCTTGTTCGCCTTCGCCTCCGTGCCGATGGCGGACCTGCAAGCGCAGAAGAAGTCCGAGCAACCGCCGCCAAAGGACTCCAAGCTCGCTCCGACGCCCAAGGCGGGCGATCCCAAGAAATACGACGACGTCATCCCCAAGACCGCGAAGAGCCTGCCCGGCATCTTCCTCGTCCACAAGGTCGATGACAAGATCTACTTCGAAATCCCCGAAGACGGCTTCAACAAGCTGATGCTCTGGCAAGCCGAAGTCGCCAAGGGCCCGGCCGGCGTCACCTACGGCGGCTATTCGCTCGGCAGTCGCTACCTGCGCTTCGATCGCCGCGGCAACAAGGTCTACCTCTGGCAGGTCTCCTTCGCCAAGCGCGGCGACGGCAAGGCGATCCAGCACGCCGTCGATTCCGCCAACATGGATTCGATCATCTATAGCTTCAACGTCGAAGCCGAGGGGAAGGACCGCTCGACCGTCATCAACGCCACGGCCCTCTACACGACCGACATCATGGACCTGTCGATCAAAGGGGCCGTCGGTTCCGGCGGCGGCATTGATCCCAATCGCTCCTATATCGACGACATCAAAGCGTTCGCAACCAACATCGAAGCTCGCTCGCTCTTGACCTTCACCAGTGGCGGGGGCGGCGGCGGACCGTTCGGCGGCAAAGGCCCCGTCTTCGGCGGCGGCGGCAAAAGCTACACGGCCATGGTCCACTATTCGCTCGTCATGCTTCCCGAAAAGCCCATGATGGGCCGTATCTTCGATCCGCGCGTCGGCTACTTCACGCGCTCCTTCGAGAATTACGCCTCGCCAAAGACCTGGGTCGAAACGCAGCAATACATCGCCCGCTTCCGCCTTGAAAAGAAGGACCCGACCGCGGCCGTCTCCGAGCCGGTCAAGCCGATCGTCTTTTACGTGAGCCGCGAGGTTCCGGAGAAGTATCGATCGTACATGTTGAAGGGCATCGAAGACTGGAAGCCAGCGTTCGAGAAGGCGGGCTTCAAGAATGCGATCATCGCCAAGGAAGCCCCCGATCCGCGCCAAGATCCGACCTGGGACCCCGAAGACGCCCGGCACTCGGTGATCCGCTGGGTCGCCGATCCGTTTCAGAACGCGATGGGCCCGCACGTTCACGATCCGCGTTCGGGTGAGATCATCTCCGCGCACATCATCTTCTGGCACGGCGTCGTCAAGCTCGCCCAGGAGTGGTACTTCGTGCAATGCTCCGCGAGCGATCCGCGCGCGAAAAAGCTGCCCTTGCCCGACGATCTCACCGGCGAGCTGCTGCGTTACATTTGCGCTCACGAAGTCGGTCACACGCTCGGCCTGCGCCACAACCATCGCGCCTCGGGCGCTTACAGCATCGAACAACTGCGGGATCCGAAGTTCACCGCCAAGCACGGTTCCGTCGGGTCGATCATGTCTTATGGCCGCTTCAACTATGTCGCCCAGCCGGAGGACGGCGTCAAGCAGTTCATTCCGGTGCTCGCCCCGTACGACTTCTTCGCCATCGAGTGGGGCTACAAGGGGATCGCCGGCGTGAAGAAACCCGAGGACGAACACGCGACCCTGGACAAGTGGGCGTCGCGCCAGCTCACCGAACCGTGGCTGCGCTTCGGCGGCGAGGACGGCCCGGCGACGGTCGATCCCACCGTCAAGACCGAGAACATCGGCAACGATTCGATCAAGGCAACCGAGCTGGGCCTGAAGAACCTCGAGCGCGTGCTCGATCATCTCGTGGTCGCCACGACCAATCTCGGGGAGGATTATTCCTTACTGGAAGATGCCTACAAGACGGTGCTAAGCCATCGCCGCAATTGGTTCAACGCCGTCGCTCTCAACGTCGGCGGCGTCGTGGAAAACCGCACGCTGGGCGGCCGCGGCACGGAAACGTTTAGCCGGGTGCCGAGGGAGACGCAACGGCAGGCGATCAAGTTCCTCAACGACAACGCCTTCACGACGCCGACGAAACTCTTGAACCCGGCCATCGTCAATCGCATTCGCTACACAGGTGTCGCTGCGGATGTCAGTAGTCAGCAGAAAATGCTGATGCAGAACCTGCTGTCGAGCGGGCGCATTCGTCGGCTCATGGACGAGGAGTTGCTGCAAGGCGTGAAGGCGTATACCGTCACGGACCTGGTGAACGAGGTGCAAGAAGGCATCTTCGGCGAGCTCAATCAGGAAAAGCTGAAGATCGATGTGCTGCGCCGCGGCTTGCAACGCGCGTACCTCGAACATCTGAAAGGCGAACTGATGCCCGCGAAGGATAGCGGCGGGCCTGTCTTCTTCGGCGGCGGCGACGCGGGCTCGGACTTCCGCGCCGTGGCGCGTGTCGCGCTACGCCGCCTGCACGTCAAGATCCAGGCCGACGTCAGTCGCGCCTCCGACGCCATCACGGCCGCCCATCTGCAAGATTGTGAGCGCGAGATCGATGCGATGCTCGCGAGCAAGAAGTAATCCCGTATTCGTTTAGCGTTCGCGCGGCGCCGCGCGAACGCTAAACGAAATCATGAGAAAATAACGGACTCAATGCCATGAACAAAATCCCTCTCCTTTTCGTCTTCGCGCTCCTCCCATTCGCCGTGGACGCCGACGCGGGCAAAAAGCCGCTGCGCGTCGTCTTCATCGCCGCAGAGGGCGAATATGAGCCGGACAAAACGCTGCCGATTTTGCAGAAGTACCTGGAGTCAAAGCTCGACGTCGTGTCCACGCGCGTCTTCGCCAAGTCCAAGAGCGACCTGCCCGGCCTGGAGGCGCTCGATAACTGCGATGTCGCCGTCCTGTTCACGCGCCGCATCGAGTTGAAAGGCGATCAGCTTGACCGTCTCAAGAAATACTGCACCGCCGGCAAACCGCTCGTCGGCATCCGCACCGCCAGCCACGCCATTCAAACGTGGCTCGACCTCGATAAGGAAGTGCTCGGCGGCAACTACAAGAACCACTACAAAGATGGCCCTCTGACCGACATCAAATTCACCGCCGCCGGCAAGGACCATCCGATCCTCAAGGGTGTGGCGCCGTACAAATCGCGCGGCAGTCTGTATCGCAACACCGGTCTGGCGAAGGACGTGACCATCCTGCTCGAAGGCAGCATCCCCGAGGCCAGCGAGCCGATCGCGTGGACGCGCATGTACAGGGGCGGCCGCATTTTTTACACGTCGCTGGGGCATCAGAAGGACTTCGAGGAGGAGAACTTCCTCAAGATGATGTCGAACGCGATCGTGTGGGCCGCGGGACGATAGCTGCGCGCGAAGTAATCCGCGTATTCGTTTAGCGCTTGTGCGGCGCCGCGCGAGCGCTAAACGAATATGGGAGGCCGCCATGCCCATCGACATGAACGTGAACTACCTGCCGCGTCTGCCGAAACGCAAGGACTGGCGTATCGGCTGCATCGGCGCCGGCTTCATCATGCGCGATTGCCATCTCGTCGCCTACCGGCAAGCCGGCTTCAATCCCGTCGCCATCACCTCGCGCAACCTCGACAACGCGCGCGCCGTCGCCCAGCAGCATCAGATCGCGAAAGTGCATCGCAATATCGCTGAGCTGCTTGCGGATAACTCACTCGAGATCCTCGACGTCGCCGTCCCGCCCGACATGCAAGCGGATGTCCTGCGTCAGGCGGCCGAGCACGGCGATCATCTCAAGGGCATCCTGGCGCAGAAGCCGCTCGCGATGTCGGTCAAGGACGCACGCGATGTGGTCGAACGCTGCCAGAAAGCCGGCATCGCGCTGGGCGTCAATCAGAACATGCGCCACGATCAATCCATTCGCGCCATGAAGGACATCCTCCAGCGCGGCTGGATTGGCACACCGGTTCTGGGCACGATCGAGATGCGCGCCATCCCGCACTGGATGCCGTGGGCCGAGAAGACACATTCGTTGTCGACGTTTATCATGAGCATTCATCACCTCGACACCTTCCGCTACTGGTTCGGCACGCCCGACCGCGTCCTGGCGAGCACACGTCCCGATCCACGCACGAAGTTCCCGCACACCGACGGCATCAATCTCTACATCCTCGAATACGACAACGGCACGCGGGCCTCGAGCTGGGACGACGTCTGGACCGGCCCCGCGCGCGAAGGGTCCGAGAGCGACATCTCCATCCGCTGGCGCGTCGAAGGCACGGACGGCCTGGCGCGCGGCACCATCGGCTGGCCGAGCTACCCCGCGAAGACGCCGAGCACGCTGGATTTCACAATCACTCAATCGTTAGCCGGACGCGCAAGCGACGGACTGCCGCATCCGTC
>SYHD01000332.1 GCA_005799265.1 Planctomycetia bacterium
CCGACCCCTCTCCCCCTGAGTACAGGGGGAGAGGGGAGCTGAACGGTTACAGTTCTCCTTTCATGATGCGCGGAGCATTCTCCTCGTGAATCAAGACCAAGCCGTCGGCTTGAATTTGTGATCAGTGAGCTTCGTCAGAGACGAATTGGTTTCGGTATGCGCCAGGGTAGTCGAACTCCTCTTTCTACTGGACACCCCATACATTGTCGTGCATACTCAATCCCAAACACCCCCTCGTTGCCTCCGGAGAACCTTTAATGTACCGCATCCCACTTCTCGCCTCCCTGTTCGCCATCGCCTTTATGCTGACCGCCGCTCCCGCCGGCGAGAAGAAAAAAGACGACGGCTACGTCAGCATTTTCAATGGCAAAAATTTTGACGGCTGGCACGTCTCGGCCAAGACCGGGCATTCCAGCAAGAGCGGCAAAAAGTCCGGCGGACGCTGGTTCATCGAAAACGGCGCGATTCACGGCAGCCAAGACATCCCCGCGAACGGCGGCATCGTCATCACCGACAAGAAGTACAAGAACTTTGAAGTCGTCCTTGAAATGAACAACGACTTCACGCTCGACTCCGGCCTCTTTCTGCGCTCCACCGAGGACGGCAAATGCTATCAGGCCATGATCGACTACCACTCCAAGGGTAATCTCATGGGCATCTACGGCGAAGGCATAGGTGGGCAGCCGCACGTGCGCAATTTCGACTTTCTCGATAAGGTCACCGACATCAAGGAGAACGACAAGACGCCGTTCAAGCTGCCCATCTCGCCCAAGGATTGGCCGACGTTCTGGAAGCACGGCGAATGGAACGAACTCAAGGCCCGTATCGAAGGCAATCCGCCGAAGATCACGACTTGGATCAAGGGCGTCAAGTTCATGGAATATCAGGACGACAAGAAACGCCTCGACGACGAGGGCGGCATAGCCCTGCAAGTCCACGGCGGCGGCGATTTCACGAAGGATTTCGTGCGCTACCGCAACATTCGCGTGAAAGTGCTCGATTGAGTTGCATCTTGTTTAGCGCTCGCGAGTAACCATTCGTTGCTTGGCGCTATTGTGTGAACGCTAAACGACAACGCCGCTTGGTCTAGGCACAAAGCGTGGCGAAATGGTAAAATTTCACCATGCTCACCGTCGCACAAGCTCTGGAGACTGTACTCGCCAATGTTCGGCCACTGCCGCCGGAGTCGGCCCCGTTGTTGCCGCAGACGTTGGGCTTGATTCTCGCCGAGGATATCGCCAGTGATCTCGACATGCCGCCGTTCGACAAGGCGATGATGGATGGCTTTGCGCTGCGGACGGCGGACCTGCGCGACGGCAAGGCTGAGTTGACGATCATCGAGGATGTCCCCGCGGGCAAGACGCCGACGCGCGTCGTGGGGCCGGGACAGGCGACGCGCATTATGACCGGGGCGCCAGCGCCAGGGGGGGCCGACGCGGTCGTCATGATCGAGCGTTGTGAGCTATTCGGCGAAAATCGTGTGCGCGTCAACGATCCGTCGCTGCAGCCGCGCAAGAACATTCTCGAAAAAGGCCGCGAGATGCGCGTGGGCGAGAAGGTGTTGCGTGCCGGCGTCCGGTTGCGGCCTCAAGAGTTCGGCTTGTTGGCCGCCGTGGGGCATACGTCAGTTCAGGTGAGGCCGGCGCCGCGCGTGACCGTGCTTTCGACGGGGGACGAACTGGTCGAGCCGGGTCGCAAGCCGGGACCTGGGCAAATTCGCAACAGCAACGGACCGATGCTTGTCGCGCAGACGGTGCGCGCCGGAGCGTTGCCGCGTTTTCTCGGCATCGCCCGCGACGAGCCGGGACATCTGAGTTCGATGATCGAGACAGGACTGCACGCCGACGTGCTGCTCCTGTCCGGCGGCGTCTCGGCGGGCAAGCTTGATTTGGTCCCCGGCGTGTTGAAGTCGCTGGGAGTGCAGGCGATTTTTCACAAGGTCGTGATGAAGCCGGGCAAGCCGCTTCTCTTCGGCATCAAGCCGGAGTCCAACCGTCACGAACCTGCGCGCTTGGTCTTCGGGTTGCCGGGCAATCCGGTGAGTTCGCTGGTGTGCTTCGAGCTATTCGTGCGGCCGGCGTTGCGCGGTCTGATGGGCTTGCCGCCGGGGCCGACGTGGGTGCAGGCGACGTTGACGAAGGACCACGCCTATCGCACGGATCGGCCGACGTATCACCCCGCCCACCTGGCGTTGACGCCGACGGGTTGGAGTGTGACGATCGTCCCGTGGTTCGGATCGCCCGACCTGCGCGGCGTCGTGCCGGCGACTGCGTTTGCGTTGATTCCGGATGGGGATCATCAGTATCGCGTGGGGCAAATTCTCGAAGTGTTGCGCGTTGAAACTGAGTATTGACGGCGCAAGAGCCGCGCACGAAGTAAGCGGCCCGCTTACCTCGTGCGCGGCTCCTGGAATATCACATGGAGGTGAGACATGGCGACGGGAACGCATTGCATGGAAACCGCGATCACCACGCAGCCGAAGCAAGCGCAGACACCGACGCCGAGCGTTGCCGTCAAGAAGCAAACGCCCGTTCTCCGCACGTTCTTATTTTGCTCGGCCGCGGCGATGTTGAGCGGCGTCCTACTTTTTTTGTGTTTCTTCCCCGTGGCGTGGGGGTCTTACCTCGGCTGGTTCGCGCTTGCGCCGATGCTCGTTCTTGTGCGCGTGCGTTTGCGACCGGCGCTGATATTATTAGGCGCGCTGCTCGGCGGCCTCGCCTTCTTCATCCCGGCCCTTTCATGGATGCGCGTCGCGGATCGCTCCATGATCCTCGGCTGGATGATGCTCAGCACCTATTGCGCGCTCTACATCCCGGCCGCGATTTTTTGCGTGCGCGGCCTGGAGCGCTGGAAGCTGCCGCTGATCGTGTCGCTGCCGGTCGCGTGGACGGCCCTGGAGTTTTTTCGGTCGTTCTTCCTCACCGGTTTTCCATGGTATTTTCTCGCGCACACGCAGCACGAAGTCCTGTCGATGATCCAGATCACCGATATCGGCGGCGTCTTTCTCGTCAGCTTCGTCGTTGCCGTGGTCAATGCGTTTCTGTTTGATTGTGTCTATCAATTTCCGGAAATTCGCCGCTGGTTCGATCAGGCGGAGCTGGAGCCGTATCGCTATTATTCGAGCCTGGAAATTCTCAATCGCAGTACGATGGCGGATTGCCATTTTCGCCGCAACCTGATCCTCGAAGCCGTCGCCGTGGCGTTGCTAGTGATCGGCACGTATGCCTATGGCCTCAAACGGCTGGGCGAGGATCGGTTTCCGCCCGGGCCGGTCGTGTGCTTGTTGCAGAGCAATCTCGACCAGCGGATGCGCGAGAACGCCGCCGAGCCGAAGGATGCCAAAGGCGCGGCGCAAACGGTTCGCGAACACTATCACGAATTGGTGCGCGTCGGCTCATGGCATCAACAAAAGCCCGACTTGTTGATCTGGCCGGAGACGAGCTACCCGATTCCGTGGTTCGAGATCTCACCGCAATTTCCCGTCGAGAAATTGACGGAGCCGGAGTTCGTCGTCTGGCGCGACAATCGAATTTACGTACAAGAAGAACTCAAGCTCATTGCCCGCGGCGCCAACAACGTTCCCAATTTGCTCGGCATGAATTCGTATTTCCTTACGGCCGACGGCAAATCGCAACGGCACAACAAGGCGGTGCTTGTCGGCGGCGACGGTAAGGTCATCGCCAAGCACGACAAGATCCATCGCCTGCCGTTCGGCGAGTACATCCCGCTCAAGAGCTGGCTGCCGTTCCTCGCCATGTTGACGCCCTACGAAGGGGACTTCGGCATTCAGGCAGGCGAGAAATTCACGCGTTTCGACGCGGGGCCGTATCGCTTCGGCGTCCTCATCTGCTTTGAGGACACCGACCCATTTCTGGCCCGGCGATTCGTCCAAAATGGCGACGATGGCGGTCCGGTCGATTTTCTCGTCAACATGTCGAATGACGGCTGGTTCGACGGTTCGAGCGAACACGAGGAACATCTCGCGGTGAGCCGATTTCGCGCCATCGAATGCCGGCGCGCCATGGTTCGGGCGGTCAACATGGGCGTGTCGGCGGTGATCGACGGCAACGGCCGCGTACTCAAGCCACGCGAGCTGCCCGGCCCGACGCCGACGATGTGGGCCATCACGCAGGATATGACCGGCGTGCCGACGCTGCCGGCGTCGGCGTGGCATCAATTCAAACAGAAAGCAGGCGTGATCCTCGCCGCCGTTCCGCTCGATCGGCGTTCGAGTTTCTACGCCTTCACCGGAGATTGGCTGCCGATCGGCTGCTGGCTGGCGCTGCTGGGTTGCGCGTCGTGGGGCTTTGTGCGCCGGAAATTGGCGCTGCGGGGACTTGCATGATCGCCATGCTTCACAATGTGCGGGTCGGCTTGTTGAGCCCGTGGCTGCGCCCATTCTTGTATGTATCTGCCACCTATGTTGGACTGCTGTCGATGCTGCTCTTCTTCGAAAACTGGCTCGTCTATCGCCCGGCGACCAGCCGCGACTGGGTTCTGCCTCCCGCGAATTCCGGCATCGAGGACATCGACCTGGCGACGGCCGACGGGACACGCATCCACGCCTGGTGGTGTCCCGCGCAAGGCTCCGATCAGGCCCTCCTCTACTTTCACGGCAACGCGGGCAACCTCAGCCATCGCGGCGCTTCGATCGTCAAGGTGCGCGATCTTTTGGGCGTGTCGGTGCTCATTCTCGATTATCCCGGCTACGGCAAGTGCGGCGGGTCGCCGAGCGAGGTCGGCTGTTACCAGTCCGCGGACGCCGCGTACAACTGGATGGTCGAGAAGAAGAAAATCGCGCCGAGCAAGATCTTACTCTACGGTGCGTCGCTGGGGGGCGGCGTTGCCACGGAGTTGGCGAGCCGCAAGGACCATCGTGCCTTGATCCTTGTCAAGACGTTCACGTCATTGCCGGATGTCGCGTCGGATTTGTACTGGTGGCTGCCGGCGCCGAAGCGGTTGTTGATGACGAATCAATTCGACAGCTTGACGAGGGTCAAGACCTGCCGTCGGCCGATTTTCATCGCCCACGGAACCGCCGACACACTCATTCCCCACATTCATGGCAAACGGCTGTTTGAAGCGGCTCACGAGCCAAAACGATTTTTCGAGATGCCAAACGCCGGGCACAACGATTCGCTGCCGCCGGAATTTTTCACGTCACTGAAGGATTTTCTGGCCTCGAATTCGGTCGAGTGAACCGGGTTATTTCTGTGGCCCCATCTGATGGTCCTGGTGCGGGTCTTTCCTGACTGTGGTGGCCGACGATTCCAGCGCCGACCAATCGATATGGGCGAATCCGAAACCGATGCCGAACGCGGCGAACACCGCCACACCGAAAATCGCCCAGTGCCACCACGGCCGCGGCGCCTTCGGGAGTTCCGGCGGCAGGCCGTTCGCCCAGCGTCGGCCTGGCATCACCGTGTCGAATTGCCTTACCGCCGTCACGACTTGTGAAATCTGCTTGCGCGCCGTCGGATTATCGGGATCGACTTCGAGCACTTCCAAGTAGGCCCAGATCGCCTGGCCCAACTCACCCGCCTGGACGAGGTTCTCCGCGCGTTGCAAGCCGCCTTGCAGATGGCTCACGTAATCCACCAGCAGATCGAGATCCGCCTGGCAGTTTTGGCAGCGCCGGGTGAACTCGCGCAACGGCTTCGTGCACTGAGGGCAATTCGGCATGGGTGGGACTCCCAATCGTTTAGCCGCGGGTCGTAGACCCGCGCGGGTTTACGATCCGTGGCTAAACTTCACAGCAAGTACGCGTAGTTGAGCAGTCGATCGTTGAGCGCCGAACTGGCGTCTTCCATGCGTTTGCGGTCGCCGGACGACATCGCCTCGCGCACCTGCCGACACAAGTCCTCTAGCTCGCGTTTGTCGGCGGGGTTTTCGAGCTTGGGGATCACGTCCTGCTCGGTCTTCTTGAGGATGTCAAGCGCGTCGCGATACTCCGACGTGCTCTCCAGGTCCTCGCTGCGCTTGATTAGCTCCTCGTTGATGCGTTTCATCTTCATGATCTGCCCGGCATCCATCTGGTCGGCGCCGGTTTGCTGGATCGCGAATCGCTTCTTTTGGCCCGTATAGATGTCGTGAATCTGCACCGTCAGGATGCCGTCGTCGCCGTATTCGAAGGTGACCTCGATGGCGCCGTCGCGCTGCTGGCGCGGCGGCTGGAACTCCCATGGGATCTCGGCGAGCTTGACGTTTTCCTGATTGCCCACGTCGTCATACACGTCGCCTTCGAAGACGCTGATGATAACACGCTCGGCGGGATCGGCGACGGGATGATAGGTCTTTGTGAACGAGCACGGGATATCGACGCCGCGCTTGATGATCGGATCGAGATAGACTTGGCGTTTCTCGTTGATCGGATTGGCGCACAACGAATGTTCGAGCTTGACGGAATAGGCGTGATTGTCGAGGCCCGGCGCGCCTTGCAGGATGGCCGAGACGATGGCGGCGCCCTGGGCGACGCAGGTCATCGGATCGATCTTCTCGAACGGCTCCGCCTCCTTGCCGCCGAGTTTCTCGGCGACAAAGCGGCGCACGAGCGGAATTTTGCTGGTGCCCCCGACGAGCAGGACCTTGTCGATGTCCTTGGCCCGCATGCCGCGCAGGCTCATCGCCTCGTCGATGGCTTGACCGGACTTGACGATGAGCGGCATGATCTCGCGCTCGAAGGAAGCGCGATCGATTTCCTCCTCCAGGCTGAGGTGCTTGTCGGGGACCAACTCGGCCTTGCGGGCGATGGCGGTCGGTTGGTCGGACAGCTCGATCTTGGCCCTCTCGACGGCGAGCATGAACTGCGTCTTGAACGGCGAGTGCAGGATGTCGTAGCCGGTCCGCTCGAAGAAGCGTTTGGCGAGGAGATTGCCGAGAATGGAATCGAGATCGTCGCCGCCGAGCTTGCCGACGCCCTTGGAGGAGATTTCCTCGAAGACGCCGTGATGGATGCGCAGGATGGTGACGTCCAGGGTGCCGCCGCCGAAGTCGTACACGAGCACGGTCTGATCCTGCTGGGCGTTGAGGCCGTAACAGATGGCGGCGGCGGTCGGCTCGTTGATGAGCGTCAGCACTTGGAGGCCCGCGGCGCCGGCGCAGAGCTTGGTGGCGTGGCGCGCGAGTCCCTTCGAGTTGGCGGGGATGGTGACGACGGCCTTGTTGAAGTTCTCATTGAGCGTCTTCTGGGCGTCCGCCTTCAGCTTCGAGAAGAGCATGGTGGCGATCTGCTCGGTTCGCAGGCTTTGGCCAACGAAGGGGACGCGTTCGCCGGAGCCGAGGATGCGCTTGATCGACTTGATCGAGCGTTCCTCGTCGAAGTTTTCCTTGGCTTCCTGGCCGAAAGCCAAACTTCCGTCGCGGCGCATGGTGACGACGGAAGGGGTCCACTTTTGCCCCTCGGCATTGGGGAGCACGTCCGCCTGACCGTATTGAAAGTTGGCCACCACCGAGTTACTGGTGCCGAAGTCGATGCCGATGTAGGGCATTTTGTCATCCCGAAGAAAAGTCGGTAGGCCTGCAAGAGCTTTGTAGGAACGATATCAAGATACGAAGCGAGTGGGGAGTTCTCCAGGCGTTTTTTTGAGATGTGCGGAAGTGTCATGCGCTGTGCGGGAACGAACTGATGAAGCCAGATTCGGCTCGCCGGAACGCAATTCGTCAAACCGCCGGCCGATGCAGCAGAATCGGCAGCTTCGAGCCGCGAATCACTTTGTCGGCGACGCTGCCCAGCAACAAGCGCGACAGCCCGCCCCGGCCATGCGTTTCAATGGCGATCATGTCGATCGGCGGCTTGCCATTTTCCAGGATCGCCACGCCCGGCTGTTCCTCAATGGTCACGCGGCACTGCACTTTCAGGCCATCGCCGCGCAGTCGGCCCGCAACGATTGCCAGATAATTCGACGCCTCACGACGCAGTTCGCCGTGCAGCTTCTCGACCCGATCCATGACATCGGCCGCGACGCTGCCGAAGATCGCCGGCTCCGTCGGCAGCGTAAACGGATAGACCGGCGTCACCACCCGCAATAGCGTATAGTCGGCGTTCATCGCCTTGCCCAGCGTCAGGGCGTGCTCGAGAATCTGCTCGGCCAACGGCGTGCCATCGAGCGGGATGAGCATGTGCTTAATGGCCGCATCGCTGCTGAGATCCGGGGCGTGATCCGCCGGATGAACGAGGATGAGCGACACCGGTAAGCTGCGAACCAGCTCGTCGGTCGTGCTGCCGAGCCAGAAGCGGCCAAACGGTCCCTTGGCGTGTGTCGTCATCACGACCCAGCTGGCGCCGAGGTTTTCTGCTTGCTTACGAATGGCCGTGGCGACATCCCCGTCCACGTTGCGGATGGTGACCTGGACGGGAAGGCGATCCTGCACCTGCTTCTGGATGGCCTGGAGATACGAACGCTCCTTGTTGCGCAGCTCCTGATCAAGCGTGTTGTCGAAGACTTGTAGCTCCGCATAGGTCGCATCCAGCAAGGAATGCACGTGGATCAGGTTTAATGAAGCCTCCAGTCGCTTGGCCATCGACATCGCCAGGGGCAGCGCGTGTTCGCCGAACGTCGAACCATCAAGAGGGACGAGAATGGAGCGGTTCATGGCGGCCTCCTTTTCGGAAGAGTGGAGAAACCCGCGGTTTTCTGGAGCAAACCAGGTGCCAAAATGCGTCGGAATGGTCAGCGTGACGTGTGCACCTATAATTATACGCGCTGCCACAGTCCCGCCGGACTGTTTGTGATCCGGTCACTCCGCGACCGGACCACAAGACTCGAGGCAGACTGAACCACTGGTTCGAGAGGCCAAATCATGACCCATCCCATCGCCAAGCTCGCCCTGGAAGATGGAACGGTCTACACCGGCCGCGGCTTCGGCGCTTCGGGCGAAACCTTCGGCGAAGTCGTTTTCAACACCAGCATGACAGGCTATCAGGAAGTGCTCACTGATCCCTCCTACAAGGGCCAAATCGTCACGATGACGTATCCTCTTATTGGCAATTACGGCATCAACTCTGAAGATCGCGAGTCGAAGATCCCGCAGGTCGAAGGCTTCTTGGTGCGCGAATGCACACGCATCCCCAGTAACTTCCGCTCGCATCAGTCGCTGGATTCCTATCTCGCGGAATTTCGCATCATCGGCATGGACGGGCTCGACACTCGTTCTTTGGTGCGCCGTCTGCGCGTCCGCGGGGCGATGATGGGCGTCCTCTCGACCAGCGAACTCGACGACGCGGCTCTCATCAAAAAAGCGCGCTCGTGCCCCAGCATTGTCGGCCGCGATCTTGCGAAGGGCGTGATGCCGGAGAAGGCGTTCGCGTGGAAGGACGGATTCAACAGCCCATTTATCACGCAGGAGCTGCACAAAAGCAAACGACCTCACCGCGTCGTCGCCCTCGATTTCGGCATGAAGTGGAACATCCTGCGTTGCCTGGTCGAGATCGGCTGCGAAGTGACGGTGATGCCCGGCACGGCGAGTGCCAAGGACATCCTCGCGCAGGAACCCGATGGCGTTTTCATCTCCAACGGCCCCGGCGATCCCGAGCCGCTGACCTACGCCATCGGCAACATCAAGCAACTTATCGGCAAGAAACCGATCTTCGGAATATGCTTGGGCCATCAACTGCTCGGCCTCGCGCTCGGTGCGAAGACGTTCAAGCTCAAGTTCGGCCATCGCGGCGCCAACCAGCCGGTGCTCAATCAGAAGACGGGGCAAGTCGAGATCACCACCCAGAACCACGGCTTCGCAGTCGATCCGTCAACGCTCCCCGTCGATGTCGAATCGACGCATATCAATCTCAACGACAACACGCTCGAAGGCATGCGCCACAAGCGCTTCCCCGTCTTCAGCGTGCAATATCACCCGGAGGCGTCCGCGGGGCCACACGACAGCACATATCTGTTTGAGGAATTTCGCAAGTTGATGGATTGACGGGCGATTCGAGCATTTGCCGTGACGCGCAACGCACGCATACAATAGCGTTATGCAACCCATCTACCTCGACTACAACGCCACCACGCCCATCGATCCCGCCGTGCTCGACTCGATGCTGCCCTTTTTGCGCACACACTTCGGCAATCCATCGAGCACGCACGCTTACGGCAAGACGGCGCACGACGCCATCGATCGCGCCCGTGCCCAGGTCGCGGCATTGCTCGGCGCGAAAGTGGACGAAATCATCTTCACCTCCGGCGGCACCGAGGCGTCGAACCACGCGATCAAAGGCGTCGGCTTCGCGCGCATGCAGGGATTCTTCGCACGCTTCTTCAGCGCGCCGCACGTCATCACCAGCGCCGTCGAACATCCCGCCACGCTTGTGCCGTGCGAATTCTTGCGCAAGCTCGGCTGCAAGGTCACGCTGCTGCCGGTCGATCGCACTGGCATGGTCGATCCCGATGCGGTCAAGCGGGCGATCACCTCGCATACGGTCCTTATCAGCATCATGCACGCCAACAACGA
>SYHD01000333.1 GCA_005799265.1 Planctomycetia bacterium
GCAACGACCACGAGCACCAAGAGAAAACTGGACCGAATCACGCAAAACTCCATCGCGGGATACAGAGTCGAAAAAACTGCATACAGAATTGTAACCCCGAAAGGCCGTTTTGGTAGCGGCCTTTTCCAAGATTTTGAAGACGCGGTTCGTTGAAGCCGCCGGCAGCAGTTGTCGAATGGGGCCGCTGACTTTCGACCTATTTTCGAAGGACGGGCAGCTGCGAGTCGCAGGCCGATGTTCGGTCGAGGACAAAAAAGCGAAACAAATGTGCATGCAAAAATCAAAAAAAGGAATGGAGGCCCTTGACGCAGCGCACCACCTTGATAACATGTAAGACATCTTTCATGTTTGGGACCTCGTTCTATTGAGCGTGTATGAGCTTGAAGACGCTACGAAAATCGATGAAACCGCTCCCCTCGCATTCCCGAGTGGAACAAGTCGCGGAGCGCGTGCGGGATTATATTGGCACGGAGAAGTTGCAACCGGGCGATCGCTTGCCGGGAGAACTGGCCATCGCCGAGGCCTTGCAGGTGAGCCGGCCGGTGCTTCGGGAGGCCATCGGGCGCCTGGAAAGCCTTGGCCTTGTGCATGTCAGGCGAGGCAGTGGAACCTACGTTGCCAACCGTGATCATCTGGGCAGCTGTGTCGACTTCCTCCATACCGCCTTGGCCATTTCCCCTCGCGATCTGTTGCATTATGCGGAGTTGCGCACCATCATCGAATGTTTTGCGGCCCGCAAGGTGGCCGGACAAATCACCTCCGAAGGAATGGCGGAGCTTAGCGCCTTGTGTGATGAAATCGATCGCGAGGACCAGGAGTATGTCGATGCGGTTCGAGCAGATTTCCGGTTCCATCAAAAAATCGTCGAATTGAGCGGCAATGTTTTGATGCGCAACCTGATCGAGGTCCTTCACGGTTACATCCTGGCCGGCATGGTTCACACCACACCCCAGCCGCGCAATCGTCCGCGCAGCCGGGCGATCCACACGGCGATCCTGGGAGCGATTTGCCAGGGTGATCCCGATGCCGCCGAACAAGCGATGAAGCGGCACATGGACGCGGTGATCGAGCGCTTGCACGCTGCCGAAGTAAAAAATGAAACGCGCAAACCCTGCTAGTTTTGCCTCGCCGACTATTCAGTAAATCCGCCCGTGACAGTTGATCCTGGTTTACCTGCCAGCTGAACGAACAATCAAAGACCAAGGAGTACAGTCATGCCTTCGTCATCTTCACGTGCAGTCGCGAGTAGCTCGCCGGAGCATCTTCTTGGTCGGCGTGCGTTCTTCGGTGCGACCGGCGGGGCGTTGCTTGGCGGCGCACTGGGCTTGGACGCTTTTGCGGCCCCAGCGTTCGCCAATCAACTCCAGCGCGACCAGAAGCGCGTGCTGATGATCTTCCTCAATGGCGGTATGAGCCAGTTCGAGAGTTGGGATCCCAAACCGGGCCGGCCGACCGGTGGACCGTTCATGTCGATCCCGACGTCGATTCCGGGCTATCGCATTTCGGAATTGATGCCTCGCATGGCGAGTTCCATTCATCGCCACACCGCCATCCTTCGCTGCCAGCAAGGGTTCGGCGATCATACCGATTTCACAATCTATGGGGGCAGACCCAAGACTGGCCCCGTGCGCTATCCGACTTTGGGCCCGATGCTGGCACGCGAACTGGCGAATCCCAACAGCCAGGTTCCGCATCATGTCATGTTCACGAATTACTTAGGCGCGAATTACTTCGAGTCGGCCGGCTTTCTGGGTACGACCTGGAATCCGATCAATATCGTACCCGATCGAATCGCTCCGACGGCTCCCTTCACGATCGGCCACTCGCGCGTGCGGCTCGCCCCGCCCGCGAATTCGTTGCCCGATTCGCTCTCCGATGCCGACCATCGCGAGCGAGAAGCGTTGCGGGTTCAGCTGAGCCAACGGTTCGGCGTCGGACGCAGCCGAGACGGCGTGCTTCTGAGCCATAGCGGCGCGTACGGGCGCGTGCGCGGCATGATGGATAGCGCCCGGCTTTTTGACATCGAACAGGAATCGACCCAGATGCGGACGCGGTACGGATCCACGCCGTTCGGCCAGCAGGCGCTGGTCGCGCGGCGTCTCATTGAAGCGGGCGTCCCCTACGTTCGCGTCAATCGCAGCTGGTGGGATCATCATGGCCAAAACTTCGAGTTTCACCAGGAAATGGTCCCAGAACTCGATCACGTTCTCAGCGTGCTTCTCGAAGATCTGCAAGAACGTGGCCTGCTCCGCAACACGCTCGTCGTCACGTTCTCCGAGATGGGCCGGACCCCGGGCATCAACGCTGCCCAGGGACGCGATCATTTTGCCCGCATGAGCGTGACTCTTTCCGGTTGCGGCATCAGGCCTGGCGTGGTGCATGGCAGCACCAATGACGACGGCACCGCGGCGGTCACCGGCAGCGTTACTTTGCAACAGTTCTTCGCCACCGTCATGCGCGCCGTTGGTATCGATCATCAGAAGGAAATCAACAACACCGACGGCCGACCCGTGCCGCTCACCGATTACGGCACCGAACCGGTTGCTGCCGTGCTGGCGTAACGCAGAGCTGTTCCGCACCAAGAAACGTCCGTCCCACCTGATGCGAGGCATCGATGAGTCACTGTACCCTCTCCGCGCTGAGCGTCTTACTTGCGGCCACAAGCGTGTTCGCGCAAGCGTCGGCTGTTCCGCAGACCAAGCTGCTGCGCGAAGTCGGCGTGGGACCTGATTTGCTCTGTGTCGCGACGATTCCTGGGACGGCGAAAGCGTATGCCGGAGGAACGGACGGCAAGATCTATCTCATTGATTTCGACGAGGCCAAGTCAAAGCCGATCGCCTGGGATGCTCATGTCAGCTACGTCAGCGGACTGGCATTCACGGGCAAGCACCTGATCTCGGCAGGCTCCGATCGCCAGCTCATCTGGTGGGATGTCTCGACAAAAACGAAAGTCCGCAGTCTGGAGGCTCACGATAAGAAATGGATTCGCGGCGTGGCTCTTTCGCCCGACGGCAAGATCCTGGCGAGTGTAGGCGACGACATGATCTGTCGGCTCTGGGATGCTGAATCGGGAAAGCCAATTCGTGAATTGAAAGGGCACGACAAGCTGACGCCCTATGGGCTAATCTCCAAGCTCTACTGCTGTCGCTTCTCCGCGGACGGCAAGTACTTGGCGACGGGCGATCAGGCTGGTATCGCCCTGATCTGGGAAGCCGCATCGGGGAAGCAAGTCGCCAAGATTCACGCCCCGCACCTCTATACTTCCGACACCAATGGCCACACCTATGGCGGCATCCGCTCAATCGCGTTCTCACCCGATGGTTTGCTCATAGCCGTTTCCGGAAACCTCGCGGGCGACACGTCAACCATTGTCAACAGCAAGGCGATGGCGCAGCTTTTTGACTGGAAGGCGAACAAGCAGACTCATGACTTTCCGATCAAGATCAATGGCTTCTTCGAGAGCATCTGCTTTCATCCGAAACAACCCTGGCTGATCGCGGCCGTGGGCGCCGGCGAAGGGAAGAAGGTCTTCATTCTCGATCTCCGGAAGAAAGCCGTCTTGCACGAATTCCTATCGAACACGCTTGTTTTCGACATCGCCCTGAACGAATCGGCCGATACGCTCATCGCCGTCGGTCGCAAGAAGGCGTTGCGCTGGCAGTTGCAGACTGGAGGAAGTACGCCATGAATCCCATGAAAACGATTTCGACTCGATTGGTATGCCTGTGGGCTGTCGCGCTCGTTGCCCTGGTTGCTGTTGCCAGTGCGTCAAGGGGGCAAGAGATTCTTGCGCCCGATCGGCCGATCGCCGAGGTCATCGACCATTATCTCGATCTCAAACTCAAGACGGCGAAGGTCGCGCCGGCCCCGCCAGCCACCGACGCGACAATTGTGCGACGTCTGTATCTCGATCTCGCGGGGCGCATTCCGACCGCGGGGGAAGCTCGTGATTATGTCCATTCCACCGATCCGCAGAAGCGTGTCAAGCTGATCCAGGAACTCGTCGCCGCGCCCGAGTTCATTCGGCATAATGCGACGGAGTTCGATGTCCTCCTTCGCAATGATAACGCCGAGGCCAGCAGCGTCCGTGGCTATCTCCTCACGGCCTTCAAGGACAACCGCCCCTGGGACCAGATGTTCCGCGACCTGCTCGGTGTTGCGGAGAAGCCGGACCCCGCCAAGCCGGAACAATACGTTACGAAACGGCTCAAGGACCGCGACTCGCTCACGCGCGATATCAGCAGCGTCTTTTTTGGGCTAAACATCAGTTGCGCTCAGTGTCATCGCCATCCCTATATCAAGTCGCTCACGCAAGATTACTTCTTCGGGATGCGCGAATTCTTCGCGGCCTCCTACGAGTTTCAGGGGAACCTTCTCGACCGCAGATTTGTGAAGCCTTCTGAATTCAAATCGAAGGACGGGAAGGTTCAGCCGGTGAGGCTGATGTTCCTCAATGGCAAGACCGTGGAGCGGGAAAAAGGTTTAGCCGCCGATCTCGCTAAAGCGATTCAGGAGGAATCGAAGGAGATCGAGAAGCTCGCCAAGGCCTACGCCAAGACCAAAGAACTGCCGCCGCCGGCCACCTTCCGCCCGCGCAGCAAGCTGGCGGACCTGGCGCTCGCACCGGAAAATCGCGATATGTTCGCTCAGGCGATCGTCAATCGCCTTTGGTACCGCTTCTACGGCTACGGTCTGGTAATGCGAACCGATCAAATGCACGCCAACAATCCGGCCAGCCATCCCGAACTACTGCAATGGCTCACGCGCGACTTCATCGCCCACCAATACGATCTCAAACGCCTGATCGGCGGTTTAGTCGCCAGCAAAGCGTACGCGCGGAGCAGCCAGTGGAGTGACAAGGAAGGTCCAGCGGCGCAGCTTTTCGCGGTTGCCACAATTCGGCCTTTGACCCCCTCGCAATGGGCAATGTCGTTCACTGTGGCGAACAACCCGTCGCTCATCAAGCAAGGGCTGAGCCGTGAATTGCAAGAGAAGTCCCTGGCGGCCATCGAAACCCAAAGCAAAGGGCTCGAAAATCTTCTCGAATATCCGCGCGAGGACATGCAGATTCCGATTACCGAGTCGCTGAAGCTCAGCAACGATGCTGCCATCCTCAAGAGCGTTGGCGGCCAGTTGCTCCCGACCTTGATGAAGTCGAAAGACCGCAAACAGCAGATCGAGGAATCGATGTGGACTGTTCTCTCTCGTGCGCCGACTTCCGACGATTACGATCTCCTTGATTCCTACCTGGAAAAGCGAAAGGATCGCCCTGCCGCCGGGCTTCAGCAAATGCTCTGGGCGCTGATCAACAGTCCGGAGTTTCGTTTCAATCACTAGCAATCACCATGCGTGCCAGAACCTGCTTCCAGCGTGCCCTGATTAGCGCAGCCCTTCTCTGGGTCATGACGTTTGGGTTTTCGTTCGCACGCGCCGATGATTGGCCCCAGTTCCGTGGCCCGAAACGCGACGGTGTGTCTCGCGAGACGGGCCTGCTCAATTCGTGGCCGAAAGAAGGACCGAAACTCCTGTGGACCTACCGCGATGCCGGCGCCGGCTTTTCTCCGCCATCCATTGTGGGCGATCACTTCTATTGCATGGGGTCGAAAGACACCATGGACTACGTCTTCGCCCTCGACACGCGGACTGGCGAACTGCTCTGGTCCACCGCAGTCGGTCCACGACGACCGACCGGTTGGGGAGACGGTCCTTGTGCGACTCCGACCGTCGATGGTGATCGCCTTTACGCCCTCAGCATTCTCGGCGAATTGCATTGCATCGAGCGTGCCACGGGCAAGAGCCTCTGGAATGTCCACCTCAAGAATGAACTCGGCGGCAAGGTCCTGCATGATGGTCGTTACACGGAATCGTGCCTCATCGACGGCGACCGCCTGATTTGCTCCCCCGGCGGCAAGAACGGCACGATGGCGGCCCTCGACAAAAGGACCGGCAAGGTGATCTGGCACAGCAAAGGTTTGACGGATGAAGCTGTCTGCTCGTCGCCAATTTTGGTGGAAATCGACGGCATTCGGCAGTACGTGAATTTGACGGGAAAAGGCGTGGCCGGCGTCGCCGCAGATGATGGACGACTCCTCTGGAAGAACAGCCTGCCCACCGCCTGGATTATGGTGGCGACGCCCGTGTCATTCCAGGATTGCATCTACGTGACGGCCGCTTATGGCGTGGGCTGCGGGTTGCTCAAACTCAGCCGCGAGGGCGAAGGCATCAAAGCGGACTTGGTGTTTCGCAACAAGCTCATGAAGAATCACCACAGCGGCGTGATTCTCGTCAATGGCATGGTCTTTGGCAACTCGGATCCGAACGGTTGGATATGCCAGGACTTTGAGACCGGCAAGGCAATCTGGGACGAGCGGTTCACCTTCGACAAGGGAAGCATCGCCTACGCAGAAGGCCATTTGTACTGTTACGGCGAATCCAAGGGCGAAGTCGCGTTGATCGAGGCATCGGCCAAAGGATGGATCGAAAAAGGCCGTTTCATGATCCCCGAACAAACCAAGATTCCGCGCAAGCAAGGCAAGATCTGGACGCCTCCCGTGATCGCCAATGGCCGATTGTACCTGCGCGATAATGATTTGATCTTCTGCTACGACATCAAACGAAGCTGATTGTTTTTGGGCGGAATTCTTTATGCGATTCGCATTATTCTTATTTACGACCGTTGCCGCTCTGTTCTCGCTGTCGGCGAGCGCTTCGGCCCAGGGCGGCAAGTATGAAGTATGGCAGGTGCAATTCGACAACCAGGGCATCGTCGATCTCAGGTTGCTCCGCGAAGGAGGGAAGATCGTCGCCGGCTTCGCGCTCGAGACGGACCGCAACGTTCCCTGGTTTGCCGATGCTCGCGATGTTGCCGTGATGGACGACGGCCGCCTGACTGGGAAGCTGATTCTCACGCAAGGCCCGGATTTGGTCGCCCTCATCGCCGCCAGTAAGGGGCGAACCCCGCCGCCCGCCGCCAAACCGGAGACAGTCACGCTCGATCTCGCGGCAAAGGATGGGAAGATTACCGGAACGGTCGCGGTCGCGCAAAAATCGACGCACGGGTTACTCGGGCACAATGTGAACTCCGTCAAGGCGCGAGGCCATGTTCGACCGGTCGCGCCCGCGCTCGGCTGCCAGATGGAATTCATGCCGCTCGGCGTGGCGTCGACCGGGGCCGGAGGTTTGTACGCCGTCGGCGAAGCGTTTTACCTGCGGCTTCATTTGCGCGGCGGCAAGGCGGTCGCCGGACAACTCATCCCCGTGTTTCAAAAGGCGGCGCCGGTCGACCTCGCCTTGCCGGCCGATCAAGTGTTCGTTGAGGGTAATACGATCAAGGGTCGCATCCCCATCAAGTTCCAACCCGCGCATTTGCCCACTTTTGACGGCGTCGTGATCATCGATGGCACGATTCTCGGCGACCTGGTTGCCGGCAAGGCTCGCTGGGAAGGGAAGGGACAAGATGCGGGCGAGACGTGCTTCCGCGGCCGAGTCAGTCGCGCGCGTGAAGTCACTCCGCTCGACACCAGCGATCGCACGTGGCCGCCGCAAGGCAAGCCGCTCCAACCGAATTCGGACTTGGCCGCCAAGGCACGGGAAGAGTCGCTTCAGCCGATTTTTCCCGGCAAACCCGGGACGCGCGAATTCTACAGTACCCGGCTGATCCATCTGAAGAAGTTCTATGCGTTGTTTCCTCCGACCATCGCCTTCGACGAAGTCCCCGACGCCGTTCGCTATCGCATCATCGTCGCCGCGGCGAAAGACTCGAAATTGGGCGGGCCATGGTCGTTCGAAACAAAGAAACCTTGGGAGCCCTTGACTCCGATTTGGAAGGATCTGCCAGCCGGGCCGCTGACCGTGACCGCGGTCGGCCTCGCCGCCGATGGTAAAGACCTCGGACCGGCGCGTCTGCCGCAGACGACTTACCGCTATGTCGGCGGCAATCCCTTGGACGAGAAAGACACCATCCACTGGACCCATCCCAATCGCGCCAAGTCGGTCCTCAAGGACGGCCGAAAGTATTCGGAGATGACCTCGATTTCCTTGACCAAGAAGGCCTCGTTCGCGGGCCCATACTGGGCGCCCAACCGCACTCCGCTGCAAACGGCGTTGGCGCTCGCCCGGTTCGTGCGGGACGACCTGGCTCGCGCCCAGTATCGCGGTGCTTGGTCAATGGCTGGCTTCACGGGCGGCGACGGCGGCGATGCCGTGGGCGTAGCGAGTCTTGCCCGGGCGTGCGTGATGGTCGCCAAGCTGACCGACGACCCCGTCGAACGCGAAGAAGCCTTGGCTCTCGCCGAACGACTGGCATGGCGCGTCTACCTGACTCATCGCGGCAAGAAGCCCGTCGTCTACAAGGCGAATGTCAACCTCATGATCTGGATCATGCTGGCGTATCTCGATCTTTACCAAGAATCGCAGGACGAGCGATTCCGAGAAGCGGCCCTCGACTTTGCCAACGTCCTTGCGGCCGATCAAAGCCAGGACGGCGCCTGGCCGAAGGATGGCGCCCACTGGCCCGGCGGCGTCTTTGGGCCGAGCGAGTTCCGCACCAGCGGCGCTGAAGCCGTGCTCCACTATCTCGGCCGCGTTCGCGTCGAACTCAAGACCAACGAGTTCGTCGGCGTCGAAGTAAAGGCCTTCAACTGGGTCCGCAACCAATGCCTCCCGGCGATGACCTGGCAAAACGTCGGCTACCATAGCGGCGAGATGATCCCACTGCAGGACACCGTCGCGCCTCATGCCCTTTCGTTCTGCACATGGATGCTCGATCATGCTGACCCAAAAGCGAAGGACGTGAAGCTGGTGGGGGACATCGCCCGCTGGTGCGAGGAGCGGCATGTCGATTGGTCGCGAATCGACGATCCAACGCTGACTCGACCGTCCTGCTGGGGTTGGACACGGGCGGCGGGGACCGGCGTCCGAACGGCCGGCAGCTTGGCGTACGTCTCGGCTCGACTCTACCAGGAAACGGGCGATCCCCTATGGAAGGCCAAAGCCGAGTCGCTGATTCATGCGATCCAGGTGTCGCAAGATCCCGTCAAGGGCGGATTGCCTTATCATTTCCGCCGGTCCACGGAGGATGCCGACCAGACGCATCACACCTACGACACGCTCGAAGCCGCCCACTGTATCCTGTCGGCTGCAGACAGGCTTGCTCGAAGCCAAGCGAAGTAAATGGCCGGCGACGCTCCTTGAACTGTCGGCCGAGGGGATCCTGGATCGTGCAGCATTCGGATCGTTCCAATGAAGAACTAGCGATTCACGCGTGTCTCGAATTCGTTCCACGACCGAAAGGACCCTTGTCCCATGAAAAGATTTCTCCTGATTAGCGTCAGCTTCCTGATGATTGGAACCGCCGTGTTTGTCGGCAGGCCCACGCCGGTGGATGCGGCCGACGAAGCGGTGCGGGCCAGTGCCATCAAGCTGTTTCAGAGCTTGACGGACGAGCAAAAGAAACTCGCCGTCCTGGAGGTGGGCGACAAGGAACGCTACAAGGAAGTCTTCCCCGCCTCGAAAAGGCCCGGCATTCCCTACACCATGTTGACTGCTGACCAGAAAGCGTTGATCGTCGATGTGGTCAAGGCGATGACCTCCGAGTATGGCGCCCAGCGCTGCCTAGAAGTCACCAAGGAAACGCCGGAAGGAAGCCGCTACCTCACGTTCTTTGGCGAACCCTCCGAGAAAAAGCCCTTTGCGTGGCGCATCGGCATGCACCATCTCACGCTCTTGTTCGCCGAGTTTGGCGACGCCAAGGCGAACGAGTTTGGGCCGATCTTGCTGGGCGGCAATCCGGCCAAAACGCTTTGGGAAGCGGAAGAGAAAATCGCGATCGAGCTGTATGCATCCCTGACGCCCGAAGAACTCAAGAAAATCCAGGAAAGCACCAAAGGAACGTCATCGGGCTCCGGCAGCGCGATGGGCAAGGCCGGCGTTCGCATCTCCGACCTCAACGACAAATCCCGCAAGCTCGCTGCGAGCTTGTTCGCGAAACGGCTTGATGTCTTCTCCGCGGATCGGCGCAAGGTCGTGGATGACATCGTCAAACGCGATGGCGGCGTCGAGAACCTGCGTGTCGCTATCTGGGGCGAGATCACCAAATCTCACCTGGACGGAGGAAAAGGCAACTGGCGCATCGGCAGCGATGCGATCGTGTGCGATTGGCAAACCGCCGGCAAGAACCACCTGCACATGACGCTGCGCGGGCGGATCAAGGGATGAAACGCGGGCGCTTGACGTGATTGGCGTTGGAGTTTCTTCCGAGTGCCAATGGTATTCTCGCAGGGAGCCGGAACCGGCCCCCTTGATTGGGGTTTCATGAACTGGGAAACTGCATGCAATTAACTCTTCCTTCCATCCGGTATGCCGGCAGAATCATGAACGCTCGTTTGCTTCTACTGGCTTTGGCCCTCGGTTTCTTGAGCTTGACGAATCGTTGTCTTGCCCAAGACGGCGGGGCAGGCATCGAGCTTTTCGAGAAGAAAATTCGACCGGTCCTGGTGGAGCATTGCTATCAATGTCACTCTGCCGAAGCGGACAAAGCGAAAAATCTGAAGGCGGGGTTACGGCTCGACACCCGTGAGGGCATCCTCAAAGGAGGCCGTAGCGGCCCTGCCTTGGTTCCCGGCAAGGCAAAAGGCAGCCTGCTGATTGCGGCGCTTCGCCATGAGGACTTGCGGATGCCGCCGAAGGGCAAGCTGCCCGACGCGGTCATCGCCGACTTCGAGACGTGGGTAGCGATGGGCGCACCCGATCCGCGCGATGGCAAAGCGATCGCGCACGTCGCTTCGATCGATTGGGACCAAGCTCGAAAAGCGTGGGCATTTCAGAGGCCGGTCATTCACCAAGCGCCGAAGGTCAAGGCCGGCAATTGGCCGCGTAAGGAGATCGATTCCTTCATCCTTGCTGAACTGGAAAAACGCGGCCTGACGCCCGTTCGTCCCGCGACCAGGCAGGAGTGGATTCGCCGCGCCACCTTCGATCTCATCGGCCTGCCGCCGACGCCCGCGGAGGTAGATGCCTTTGAAAACGACACCTCGGCTGGCGCTTTCGCCAAAGTGGTTGACCGCTTGCTCGCCTCGCCTCACTATGGCGAACGCTGGGGCCGCTACTGGCTGGACCTGGCTCGATACACGGATGACCTGGGCGGAACGGTGGGCCCCGTGCCGGCGCCGAATGCCTATCGGTATCGCGATTGGGTGATCCAGGCATTCAATCGCGACATGCCGTATGACCAGTTCATTCGGTTGCAATTGGCCGGTGATTTGATCAGTGAACCGGCAACCGATTACGTCGAACGGCTCGCGGGACTGGGGTTCCAGGGCCTCGGTCAGCGGTTCAGTGGGAATGCCGTCGGCATGGTCAAAAAGAAGGTCGCGGATGAACTGGACGACCGCACCGACACGGTGACGCGCAGTCTCCTGGGGCTGACCGTTGCCTGCGCACGCTGCCACGATCACAAGTTCGATCCGATTCCGACCATCGATTACTACTCACTGACGGCAGCGTACAACGGAGCGGAGTGGAAGTCGGAACGCGATTTGGCGTCGCCTCATCAGCTCGCCGCCTTTGAGCAGTGGAAAAAGGAAGTCGCCGACCGCAAGGGGAAGGTCGATCGGCTCCTTCAAGCCGAGGCAAAGCGACTGGGTAAGAAGACCAGCAAGGAGGCCATCCCTTTGCTCAGCGAGGAACTGCGAAAGGAATACGACCAGCTTCAGGCCCAGCTAGATCGCGTCATCAAGGCGCAGCCACCTACACCGATGAAAGCCCCCACGATCATCGGCGGCGGGAAAGCGATGCAGATCAACGTTCGCGGCAACCCGGAGATACTGGGTGAAGTCGCTCCCCCCGGCTTTCTACACATTCTCCGGCCAGCGAACGAGGCCAAGACTGACACATTCACCCGACTCGATTTGGCCAACGCGATCGCCCATCGTGACAATCCGCTCACCGCACGGGTGTATGTCAATCGCGTCTGGCATTACCACTTCGGCCGCGGCATCGTTGCTACGCTCGGCAACTTCGGGCAACTCGGCGATCGGCCAACGCATCCCGAATTGCTCGACACGCTCGCCGTCCGCTTCATGGAATCGGGCTGGTCCACCAAGTGGCTGCACCGCGAGATTATGTTCTCGGCAACGTATCGGCTCAGCAGCGCCGCAAGTCCGGTCAACGCCGCCAAGGACGCCGACAATCACTATCTTTGGCGCATGTCCCCGCGTCGGCTCGACTTCGAGGCCTGGCGTGACGCCATGCTGGCGGTCTCGGGACAACTCGATTCCAAGCTCGGTGGATCGCCTCATTTCCAGGAAGGTCCCAAACAAAAAAAGGAACTGCATCCGGAGGATCCTGCCAACCATCGGCGAACCGTGTATGGTTTCATCAGCCGATTCAAGCCGAATACCACCTTGACGCTTTTTGATTTTCCGGAACCGAACGTCACCAGCGATCGCCGAAATGTGACGACCATACCGCAGCAGCAGTTATTCGCCTTGAACAGCCCGTTCACGCTGGCCATGGCCAGGGCGTTCGCAGCCCGACTTGAGAAAGAGGAGAAGAACGAAGAAGCCCGCATCCGCTTGGCGTGGAGGCTGGCCTACGGTCGAAATCCATCGCAGCCGGAGCTTGTTCTTGGCCGTGAGTTCCTGAGGGTGCCGACTGCGTCGGGCGCCGAAAAGCTATCTCCCTGGGATCAGTTATGTCATTCGCTCCTCACGACAAACGAGTTTGCGTTTGTGAATTGAAAAGGCGATTGCGGATTGGCGAAACTGAGCAAGACCGCCAAGCCGGAAAGGATAAACGATCATGATTTCCGAATCGATTTCCCGACGAGCGATGCTCACTCAATTTAGCTACGGTGTGGGCATGCTTGGACTCGCCGCCGTTTTGGAACGCACCACATCGAGTGCGCATGCCGATTCGCCTCGTCCCCTGGCCGCTCGTCCCGCGCACTTCCCGGCCAAGGCGAAACGGATCATCCACCTGTGGATGAACGGCGGGCCGTCTCAGGTCGATACCTTCGATCCCAAGCCGGCGCTCGAACGATATGCTGGGCAGCGTCCGGAGAGCACCGCCAGGCTGAGCACCGAACGGCGTACCACGGGGCTGATGCCGTCGCCTTTCCGCTTCACACGTCACGGACAGTCGGGCCTGGAACTCAGCGAGATCTTCCCCCACCTCGCCAGGCATGCAGACGATCTGTGCGTCATCCGCTCCATGCACACCAACGTCCCTGTCCACGAAGCCTCCAACTGGATGATGTTCACCGGAAACGTGCAGCCGATTCGCCCGTCGTATGGCTCCTGGCTGCTGTATGGTCTGGGATCCGAAAACGAGAATCTCCCCGGTTTCGTGGTTCTCGGCAATGGCCAACCAGTCAACGGTCCGTCGAATTGGAGCAGCCGATTTTTGCCAGGAATTTACCAGGGCTGCCAGGTCGTGCTGCCAGGAGCCGGCGACTACAACCCGCGCACGCTGATCGCCAATCTGCACAACCCGGATCTATCGCCGCAGGCCCAACGGCGACAGCTCGATTTCACGCAACAACTCAACAACCTTCATCAAGATCGGCAAGGGCCGGAGGACGCCCTCAACGCACGCATCGAATCGCTGGAGTTGGCCTATCGCATGCAAACAACGGCTTACGACGCTTTCGATCTGAGTCGGGAGCCAGCAGCGATCCAAGCGATGTATGGCCTGGCCGGACCGGAAGGGAACTCAACCTTCGGCGGCGTCTCGCGGTCGAATTACGGCCGAAATTGCCTGCTGGCCCGACGTCTGGTCGAACGCGGCGTGCGCGTGGTGCAAATCTACGCCGGCAATCTTCAGCCGTGGGATAGCCATTCCAACAACAGCGCCAGTCAGCGCGGCCTTGCCACGATCGTTGATCGGCCCACCGCGGCTTTGCTCCAGGATCTCAAGCAGCGTGGCCTACTGGAAGACACGCTCGTTGTTTGGGGCGGCGAGTTCGGCCGCACACCCGCGACCGAAGGTAGCAATGGCCGTGATCACAATCACTGGGGCTTTTCGATGTGGATGGCCGGCGGCGGCGTCAAGGGCGGCATGGCCTACGGCGCCACGGATGAGTTTGGCTTCCGGGCCGTCGAGAATCGCGTCCATGTCCACGACCTGCATGCGACGATGTTGCACCTGATGGGCATCGACCACGAACGCCTGACCTACCGCTATAGCGGTCGCGATCATCGCCTGACCGACGTCGAGGGACGTTTGATACACGGTATTCTGGAATAACCACAAAAAGGGGGACCCCATGTTTCGACAAGCAACAACCATCGTGCTTGCACTTCTCGGCCTTGCCGTCCTGATCGCCATGCCGGCATCAGCAGGCGATGCCAAGGGCAAAATCCGCGTCGTCATCATCGACGGCCAGAACAATCACGACTGGCGTTCCACGACGCCAATCATGAAGAAGGCCCTGGAGGACTGTGGCCGCTTCACCGTGGATGTCGCGACGTCGCCGCAGGTTCCTTCCCTCCCCAAACCGGCCAAGCCCAAGGACGAGACCGACGCCAAGGCCGTGGCGAAGTACAAGGAAGCCCTCGCAAAATACGACGCCGAGTTGCCGAAGCTTCAGGAGAAGGTGAAAGCTGCCCAGGCCGAGCTTGCTAACTGGCAGATCGACTTCAGCAAGTACGACGTGGTCATCAGCAATTACAACGGGAAAGCCTGGACCAAGCAGATCAACGATGGCTTGCAGGAGAATCTCAGGTCGGGCAAGATCGGCCTCGTCATTGTCCACGCCGCCAATAATTCCTTCGGCGGTTGGAAGGAATACGATCTCATGATCGGCATGGGCTGGCGCGGCGCGAGCTACGGTTCGCGCCTCAAGGTGGATGATTCCGGTAAGCAGATCAAAGTGAAACCCGGCGAAGACCTTGGGTCAGGACATCGCTCCGGCGGCAACTTCGCCATTGTCGTTCGCGATTCCGATCACCCCATCACCAAGGGAATGCCCGGCGAATGGATGCACGCCCAGGACGAGCTGTATGATAACATGCGCGGCCCGATCGAGAACGTCCACCTTTTGGCCACCGCGTACTCGAAGGGAACCAAGACTCACGAGCCGATGATCTGGACCGTGACGTATGGCAAAGGGCGCGTCTTTCACACGCCGATGGGGCACGCCGCCGCGTCCATGCTCTGCGTGGGATTCCAGTCCACGCTGCAACGCGGCACCGAATGGGCGGCCACCGGCGCCGTGACTCTGCCCATTCCGCCGAATTTCCCAACGGCCACCAAGGTCAGTTCCCTGCCGGCTGCGAAAAAGTGATACGCCTGCCGTTTGTGTTCTTGGCACGGTCCCCAGGCCGTACCGAACTTTGCCTTCACTACTTCAACTCAAGGTGCTCAATCATGAACCGTATGTTTCTGATCGCCGCCGCGTTCCTGACCGCTGCAGTTGTCTCTCACGGTCAGGAGCTTTCCGAAGCCGAGAAGAAAGACGGCTTCCGCCTCCTCTTCGATGGCAAGAGCTTCGAAGGCTGGAAAACATCCGACAAGACTCCCAAGAGCTGGAAGGTCGAAGGAGGTCTACTGATGCTGACCGGGGGCAACAGCCATTTGTTCACGAAGGATAGTTTTGAAAACTTCGTCCTACGCCTGGAGTGGCGACCCGCAAAGAAAGGCTACAACAGTGGCCTGTTCATTCGCGGCAACAACCAGATCCAGATGCAGCAGCAAAACTGCGGCCAGCTCATGAGCAACACCAAGGATACCAAGGGGGTCCCCAAACTGCACAAAGACCCCGGCGAATGGAACGAATGGGAAGTCGTCTGCGTCGGCTCCAAGGCTTCACTTAAAGTCAACGGCACGCTCGCCTGGGAAATCGAAACTTTCAAGGCCAAGACAGGCACCATCGGAATCGAGGCCGAGGGGAGTGCCATCGACTTTAAGAATGTGCGCATCAAGGTCCTAGAGAAAAAGAAGTAGAAAGTTCTGTTCCTTACCAAGAAAGGGAGGTTGCCGTGCTTACCATCAAGAAAACGCTCTTCGTCCTCACTCTCGCGAGCCTGCTGGGGGTTGGTTGGCAGATGGGGTTCGCCGGTGGCGGCGAATTTGCTGACCTGTTCAACGGCAAAGATCTGTCCGGCTGGCGCTATCCCGGACAGAAGGGAGAGGCATTGGAGGGGAAAACGCAAACCGCTGACGGTCGAGTCGAGGTCAAGGACGGCGCCATTGTCATGAACGCCAAGGACGCCAAGGGCAAGGGCGGCATCAAGGACTTATACACGGAAAAGGTTTTCGACACCGACTTTGTCTTGAAAATGCAATTCCGGGCGGAAGCCAAGTCGGACAGCGGCGTCTACATCCGCGGCCCGCAACTGCAGATCCGCGATTTCATTCGCCGCAATGAGCAAAAACAACTGAAGAACTTCAAGAATGATGACTGGAACGATCTGGAAATCACGGTCAAGGGAACTGAGGCAACTTTTACAGTCAACGGTGAAGCGCTCAAGCCCGACAAGATGAAGGTTCCCGCCAAGGGCCCGATCGGTCTGCAGGCAGAAACCGGCAAGTTCGAGTTCCGCAAGGTGCAGATCAAGGTCATGAAGTAGATGCGCACAAACGCTTCTTTCGGGCCGTGGTTCGAAAGGCACAGTGACAAACGAGGGAGCAGCAACATGTCACGTTCGACTTGGTTCGTACTGGCGATTGCATTCCTATTGCAAACAAAAACCTCCGAGGCACAGCAACTGCCGATGGCAGCGCCGGGCACGCTGATTGTTCATCTCGGCGCGACCGACGGCGCTCTCGAACTTCGCCTGGCCAAATCGGGAGTATCCCTGGTTCATGCGCTGACGAGCGACCAAAAAACCACGGACGGTTTACGTGCTCTGTTCGCGAAGGAAAAAGTGTCGAGCGTCGTCACGGTCGAACGGGTAAGAGATTGGAAAGCGCTTCCGTATCCCGATCGCTTTGTTCATCATCTTGTTGCCGATCTCGATGCTTTGGGAGCAGGACCAAGCGCGGAGGAAATCGAACGTGTGTTGGTTCCGGGAGGCATTGCCACGCTTCGCAAAGGGGAAACCTGGCGTACGACCAAGGGAAAGGCATCCAGCCAGATCGATGACTGGTCGCATAAATGGTATGACCCGACCGGCAATCCGGTGTCGAAGGACAAGGTCGCCGGCCCGCCGACCGCGGTGCAATGGGTGCATGGTCCCGCATTCGCGGATCGGGCCGTCGGCGGCAAGATGCCGCGCATCGCAGGTGGCGTCTTCGTGTGCGTCGATAGCGTCGATGGCGCCCTCTTCGCTCGCGATGCCAGCACCGGCCTTCCCCTGTGGCGCGCCGACCTCAAACTTTCCGAGACGGCTGACTTCGTCGTAACTGATGGAAAGGTCTACGTCCACGTCGATGATGCCGCGGACGAAAAAACGCGCAATCGCGCCGAGGCCGGGCCTCTGCATGTTCTCGACTTGGCCACCGGCAAACGGCTGCACGTCTTCGATCAGAGTATCAAGAATCGTTTGCCGAAAGGTTTCGACAAGAACAGCATCGCACAGACGATTGTCCACGAGCAGAGTATCGTGGAGGCTGTCGGTCCCGAGCTTTGCGTGCTCGATGCCCGGACAGGCAAACGCAGTTGGCTGCACACTCTGAAAGATGGCTTCTATTTCGCTCCAATCTTGTTGGGCGATCAGGTGATCGTCGCGGAGTGCGACAATCCGATCAAGCGAGCCCGGCTCGATAACAGCAACAGTACCCGCGCGGTGACGGCCTTCGCTCTCGCCGATGGCAAACAACGCTGGCGAACGGAAAAGGTGCTGCCGCCATGGGTGACGGAGGACATCAAGGGAACCCAAGTAACCAGCCGGCCTAGCTTGTCGCCTTTGATCGGCGCGGAGGGCATGGTCTTCCTACACGCGGGGAGTTATCAATCGCGGGCGCCCGGCGCCTTTCTCGCGGCCATTTCCGCAAAAGACGGCAAGGAACTTTGGCGGCACACCTTTTCGGAGAAAGATTGGAACAACACCGTCGAAGCCAGCCGGCTCGTCATCCGCGACGGGACCGTCTTTTACCTCGGCGGCAAAGGCATCCGCGCCTACGACGCGAAAACCGGCAAGCCGAACACCGATTTCCTCAAACGGCCGCGCTACGCCTTCAACGGTTTCGGCGAGTGCAGTGGATCGCGCGCCACCTCGAACTGGCTAATCTCCAACGGACTCTGTTACTGGAACCAGGATCTCGAACTCACCGAAACATGGGCCGCCCGCAGCGCGTGCGGCACCGGCGTTATCCCGGCCAACGGCATGATCTATGCCCTTCCCACTGGCTGCGATTGCATCAGCTATAGCCGCGGCTATTTGGGCCTGTCCTGCACGCCGTTGCCGGGGCCGATCGCGGATAAGGATCGATTGGTCGTCGGACCAGCGTCTGGCGTTTTGCCGAAAGCCGACGCATCGCCCAGCGATTGGCCAATCTTCCTGGGAAACTCGCAACGAACGGGAGCCAGTCCACAAGCCTTGCCGGAAAAAATGCGCGTACTTTGGGAAAGCAAAGTGACCGAGCTGCCAACCGGCTTCGTCGCCAGGGATCGTCGGCACAGCGAATCTTGGCTCGGCGCCCTCAGCGCGCCGACGATGGCGGACAATATCGTTGTGGTTGCGTGCCCCGAATCGAGTGAAGTGATTGCGCTCGATGCGATTTCCGGCCAGAGGAAGTGGGCCTTCCCCGTCGGCAGCAAGGTCGATTCGCCGCCGACGCTGAATCGAGGCCTCGCGCTGTTCGGCTGTCACGACGGCTGGGTCTACGCCCTGCGTCTGACCGATGGTCAGCTCGCCTGGCGTTTCCTGGCAGCTCCGTTCGAACGCAAGGCCGTGATTCACGGACATTTGACGTCGGCATTTCCGGTGCATGGCAGTCTGCTTGTTCTCGATGGCAAGCTGCTCGTGACGGCCGGGTTCCACAACTACCTGGGTGGCATCCACGGCTGGGTGCTCGATCCCGCGTCCGGAAAAATTTTGGGGAAGACCGACTTGCGCGGCGGTCCCAAGACGCCTCGGCCCGCGGTCAACGACATCCTGTGCGCGAGCGCCGACAATCAACAAGGCTGGCTCGCCCAGGATGTGGGCATGGGCATCGATGGCAATCCGCGCGGCCGGAGCACCAAGCTCGGCCAGGCGATTGTCGAAGGCAAACCACCGATCATGGTCATTGATCGCAATGCCGCGTTCGTCCGCTTCCCGCACGACTGGCGCGGCGGCTCGACCCACGGTTGGGTTCGACCCATGTCGGCAGGCGGCGCACGAGCGCATCGCGTCGTAATTGACGGCGACACCGCCTACGCGTTGATCGATCCGCAGATCAATCAGAACCACCCCGTGAACGCGCCGAAGACAGCAGCCCTCACGGCTATCGAAGGCGGCGCGTTCAAGGACCGCAAGGAAATCTGGCGCGCCACGGCCGAACAACTGGGCCGCAAGGAGAGCTATGGCGCGCTTCTCAAGGCCGGCTCGAAGCTATATCTGGGAGGCGGCAAACGCGACGGGAGCGAGGGATTCGTGCAAATCGTCTCCGCAACCGATGGCAAGCTGCTTCAGGAGATCGCTCTGCCCGCCCGCGTCACCGAGTGCGGCTTCGCCGCGGCCCAGGGGCGGCTTTTCGTCTCATGCGAAAATGGCACGGTAGTATGTCTTGGAACGCCTTGATTCCAGGCGAGTTCATCCGCTTACACACGGGAGAGAAACATGAAGGTCCTTCGGCAACTACCATGCGCGACCATGCTCGTATTGACGGCTGTCCTACTCGCCGCCCCCGCATTTGCAGGCGAGGGCGACAAGATTCGCGTGCTCATCATCGACGGCCAGCACAACCATGCCTGGCGCGACACGACGGCATTTCTCAAAGAGGTGCTGGAAAACAACGGCCGCTTCGCTGTCGATGTCTCGTCGAACTTGAAGCCCAACGACAAGCCGGGCAAAGTCCCGACCGTGCCATTCCCGCCTGATTTGGCGAAGTATCAAGTCGCCATCAGCAATTACAACGGCCCCGCTTGGCCCGCGGATTTCCGCAAGACCTTTGAAGAGCGTGTCAAGGACGGTAAACTCGGCTTCGTCCTCTTCCATTCCGCCAACAACTGCTTCAGCGATTGGCCGGAGTTCAATCGCATGGTCGGCCTAGCCTGGCGCAGTCCAAAATTCGGCGACCGGATCTATTTTGACGACAAAGGGAAACAGGTCCGCGTTCCCAAGGGCGAGGGCGGCGGCACCAGCGAAACCAACCATCCTTACGCCATCGTCCTGCGCGACACCGACCATCCTATCGCCAAGGACATGCCGCAAGAATGGATGCACGCCAAGGACCAGCTCATGTTCAACCTGCGCGGACCGGCGGAGGACATTCGCGTCCTTGCCACCGCGCTCTGCCCCAAGACCCAGGTCCACGAGCCGACCCTCTGGACCGTGAGCTTCGGCAAGGGACGCATTGTGCAAACGCCGATGGGGCACGACGTCTTTGCCATGCGCTGTGTCGGCTTCATCACGACAATGGAGCGCAGCACCGAATGGGCGGCGACCGGAAAAGTGACATTGCCGATTCCCGAGAACTTTCCAGGGCCGACGAAAGCCAGTCAGATACTGGAAAAGAAGAAATAGGATCCTGACGAATCCTATTGTCTTTCGCCCACACGTGGTCTATAGTGTATGCAGTTTTGACATGCCTGCATGGTCCTTGCGGATACCGAATTCCCACCTTTTCCGCGTTCGGGAAAGTAGTCATGAACAGAATCTACTCGTTTGCGATCTCGTTGATCCTGACATCGTTGGCGATTCCTGTCGCGGCAGGCGAGAAACCGAATCGAACCGGCATGGATTTCTTCGAGCAAAAGATACGCCCAATCCTCAGCGAACACTGTTATAAGTGCCATTCTGCGGCGGCGCAGAAAGCGGGCAAACTCAAGGCGGATTTGCTGCTCGATAGTCGGGCTGGAATTCTCCAAGGCGGCGAGAGCGGTCCGGCTCTTGTTGCGGGCAAGCCTGCCGATAGTTTGCTGCTGAAAGCGTTGCGTCACCAAGGCGATTTGCGCATGCCGCCGAAGGCGAAGGTGCCGGACGTGATTATTGCAGATTTCGAGGCCTGGATCAGGATGGGCGCTCCCGATCCGCGCGACGGTAAAACCGTCACCGGCAAGAAGAATCTCAGCGACGAAGGACGCAAACACTGGGCTTTTCAGCCGTTGACGAAAATCGTTCCGCCAGCCATCAAGGATTCGGCCTGGCCTCGCACTGACATTGACCGCTTTCTGCTCCGTCCGTTGGAAGCGAACAACGTGCGGCCTGTCGGCGATGCGCCGGCGCGAACGCTGATCCGCCGGGTCTACCTCGATCTTATCGGCCTACCGCCAACGCCCGATGAGATTGAAGCAATCGAACGCGACAAGTCAGCGGACTGGTACGAAAAACTCGTGGACCGTCTACTGGCCCGGCCCGAATACGGCGAGCGCTGGGCCAGGCACTGGCTCGACGTGGCCCGCTACACCGACACCGCCGGCTTCGAAGGCGACCGTGTGCGGGAGCATGTCTGGCGCTACCGCGATTACGTCATCGCTGCGTTCAATCAGGACAAACCGTTCGATCGATTTTTGACTGAGCATCTCGCCGCGGATGAAATCGAGAACGCCGACCCCGAAGCGAAAGTGGCTCTGACGTTTCTTCGCCTGGGGCCCCATGACAATTTCGCAGCCAATCCCGAGTTGCACCGTTACGACCGGTTCGACGACCTGTTGGCAACTGTATCGCAGGCGTTCCTCGGTCAGACGCTGGCGTGCGCGCGGTGCCATGACCACAAGTTCGAGCCGTACAGTCAGCGGGACTACTATCGCTTTCTGGCCGTGTTTCGACCGTTGATGGTCAATGGTGAAACCAATGGCGTGCCGCTCGTGCTGGACCAGGCCAATGAACCCAAGGGCAAGAAGGAGAAGGCCGGGCAGCCGCTCGCGTACATCTGGCTGGAAAAACCGGGCAAGATGCTGCCCACCCACATCTTGCGGCGCGGCGATCCGAAACAACCGACGGACCAAGTGACTGTTGGCGTACCCGACGTGCTGTCAAGCGAACCGCCGGCCGAACCCAAAACGTTGCCCCAGAGCAGCGGGCATCGACTCTGGCTCGCCAACTGGATGACGGGACCGGGCCAGGCCCTGACCGCGCGCGTCCTGGTCAATCGTCTCTGGCAGCACCATTTTGGCCGCGGGTTGGTCGGCACGCCCAACGATTTCGGCCTCATGGGCGAGCGGTCGACCCATCCCGAATTGCTCGACTGGCTGGCTGCGGATTTCATCGCCAATGGCTGGAAGATAAAGCGGCTGCAGCGAATGATGGTTCTGTCGCATGCGTATCGCCTGGCGTCCGCGTCCAGCGCTGCAGCCAGCAAGATTGACCCGGAGAATCGGCTGCTGTGGCGTTGGCAGCCCCGACGCATCGAGGCGGAAGCCTTCCGCGATGCCGTGTTGAGCGTCAGCGGCAAGCTCGATGCCGGACGCGGCGGCCCCGGTCAGGAACTCACCAGCAAGCGCCGAAGCATCTATCTCCTCGTCAAGCGCGCTGCGCCCGTGCCGGAGCTTGAAATCATGGACAGCCCGGACGGCAACTTCAGCACCGGCAAACGCAACGTTTCGACGACACCGTTACAGGCCCTGACCTGGATGAACGGCAAATTCGCCCAGGAGCATGCGGACGCGCTGGCCAGCCGGCTCCGCAAAGAGGCGGGAAACGACACGGATGCGCTCGTAAGACGGGCGTTCCAGCTTGTGCTATGCCGGGAGCCACACGCGCAGGAGCTGCAAGCGTGCGTCACGTATTTGACCGGGCAAGCGAAGGCAGCATCGCCTCTGCAACTGGCCGCTTTCTGCATGGTGTTACTCAATACCAATGAGTTTGCGTACATGAACTGAAACTGGCTCACTCCTGGAAGCAAGGTTCGATCTCATGCATCGTGCTTTACCGCAATTGCTCACGCGCCGCGATCTACTTAACCGTGCCAGCGGCGGGTTCTTCGGCACGGCCTTGAGCTACCTCCTAACCCAGGATGGCTTCTTCGCCGCGGCCCAAGGGCTTTCAAGGCAAGCGCCGAGGCATCATCATCCGCCCCGCGCGACTTCGTGCATCGTCTTCTTCATGCCCGGCGGCGTCAGCCATGTGGACACCTTCGATCCCAAGCCGGAGTTGACGCGCCGGCATGGGGAACGCACCGCGCATCCGCGCGAACCTTCGACGCAAGCGGCGCCGGGGACCTTGTTCGGCAGCCCGTGGCCATTCCATCAATACGGAAAATCAGGCCTCCCGGTCTCGGAGCTGTTTCCTCACCTCGGCACTTGCGTCGATGACTTGACTATCATTCGCAGCATGCACAGCGAATCGGCTGCCCATGCCGCTGCGGCGCTGTTCATGAGCACGGGCTTCATTCGCAACGGTTTTCCCAGCATGGGATCCTGGGTTTCTTATGGACTTGGACGCGCCAACGAAAATTTGCCCTGCTATGTCGTTCTGAACAGCGGGGGAAACCTCGGACAAATCGGCGGCGCTCCCAACTGGAGTTCAGGGTTCATTCCCGCCGAGCATCAAGGGGTGATGTTCGGCGGCGCCAACTCGCCAGTGGCTAACCTGCGCCCCGCGCGCGGCAACGAACCGGTCGATCGCCGCCAACAGCTTGACCTGCTGGCGCGCCTAAATGAGATGCATCTGGACCAACAAGGCGACCACGCCGAATTGGCCGCCCGCAGCGCCAGTTACGAGCTTGCTTTCCGCATGCAAACGCACGCTCCCGAAGCAGTGGACATCAACCAGGAAACAGTAGAAACGCGTCGGCTGTACGGCCTTGACCGTCCGAATGGCCCGACTCTTGCCCGCAACTGTTTGCTTGCGCGCCGGCTGGTCGAACGTGGGGTTCGCTTCGTGCAAGTTTTCCACGGAGGCTGGGACGCCCATAACGGGCTCAGGAGCAATCACGAAGGCAATTGCCGTGGCTGCGACCAACCTATCGCGGCCTTGCTCACCGATCTGAAACGTCGCGGTTTGCTGGACACGACTCTTGTCGTCTTCACGAGTGAGTTTGGTCGTACTCCGCAGGCACAAGGTCAGGGACCGGGAGCGGGCCGTGACCATCACGCCCGCGGCTTCACCACCTGGTTGGCGGGCGGCGGCGTCAAGGGAGGCCTCGCCTACGGCGCGACCGATGAATTGGGCCACACGGCTGTGGAGAATCCTGTCTCCGTGCATGATCTGCACGCGACGCTCCTGCACCAGATGGGCATCGACCACGAACGCCTGACCTTCCGGCATGCCAGCCGCGATCACCGTCTCACCGATGTGCACGGCAGCGTGATTCGCGACATTCTTGCCTAATCCCAAGCCAAGGAGCATCGCATGTTCCAACGATCAGCGGCGACCGGAAATGTGACGTTTCCGATTCCCGAAAGACCAAACCGAATGCCGCCGCTGATACTCCAGGGTGCAGCGTTTTCATCGTGGCCGTCAACCGGGTCGATGCTACGGGAATGAAAAAAGGAACCGAGATTTCGGGTGTGTTCCAGCTCCTACTTTGCTTCGATCAACCAGATATTGCGATAGAAGACTGGGTTGCCATGGTTTTGCAGGTTGATATTGCCGGACGCGCTCCAGGGAATGCTATCGTGAATCTTGACGCCGTTGTGGAACACGGTGGCGAGCGTCTTGTTCTTCGCATCCGCGCCGCCGGTTTTGATTTCGACGTCGTAAGTTTGCCAGGAGAGCGGCGGAAAGCACATGTTGACCAGCGGAGCGGCGCTGCCGTAGATGCCGCCGCATTCGTTGTTCTTGCCTTCGAGGGCGAAGCTATCGAGGACCTGGATTTCCTTGCCGAAGACATAGACGCCGCTGTTGCCTCGCCCTTGGCCGCGCGCGTAGGGCATAAACGGCGTGACGAATTCAATATGCAGTTTGGCAATCTTATAGTTGCCTTTGGTCGTGGCCGCCACGCCCAGGAGATCGCCAACGAGTTTGCTGCCCTCTTTCCATTCGTTGACATTGGTGCCGTCAAAAAGCACCTTGGCGCCTTCCGGCGGTTTGGCGCCGAGAGTTGGGCTTTTGCGAACGACGCGCGTCAGCGTGAACTTGCCGTCCTTCTCCGATTCCCCCTGCAGAATCGACTTTTCACCCAAGGCGATGGTTCCGGCAAGCCCGGCTCCCTTGATCGTCGCGGTAGTCTTTCCACCTTCGAGAATCGCCGAGGCTTTCACACGGGCCTTGCCATCCCAGCCGGCGCCAGGCAAGCCGCCCGCAAGAAAGTAGACGTCGAATTTGCCATCACCGAGAGCGAAGACCTGCGCGGCAAGTTTGCCCCCTTCGTATTCACCTTGCACCTGGAAGTCGATGCCCGCATCCTTGGGATCGGTTGCTACCGTCTTCTTGGGGGCAGGCTTCTTGTCTGTTTTCTTGTCCTGCTGCGCCGAACTTTCCAGCACGGCGACCAGCGCTGCTGCCAGGACGAAACCTAGTGCCACATTGCTTTTCATCGGAGAGACTCCCTGATCAATAAACGCTCGCGGATCGCCTACTTGTGCTCTGCCGCGATAAACTTCCCCGTCACACGCAGCGGATCGAGGCTCGCCTGAAATCCCTTGGCATCGCCACGCTTGATGAGGTCGTCCCGAAAGGGTCTGACCGGAATCTTGTTCACATCTGCAACCTTGACACTCGGATCGAGAAACGCGCCGTTCGTCAGGTCGATTCGCACAGTGCGGCGATAGTTGCGCACAGCCTCCGGCTCCGACTTGATCTTGTGCACGGCGTCGGCATTCGGACCGATGACAAACTCCAATGTCGAATAGTCCGGGCTCACACGATAATAACGCCAGCCGCAGCGTGCGGGCTCGCCCCCCTTCATCACCTCTGGGTACTCCATCAACCAGTAGAGGTTGCCCTGCACCCAGTTGACGTAAACCCATTCGTTCGGCTTCAGGATGTCGCGCATGTCGTATTTCTTCACGATCTCACCAGTCTTTTTGTAGATGGTGAGCCGCGAGCCGAAGGCTGGTAATCGGCGCGCAAAAGGGACCCACCCCCCACGCTAAAATCGGCGTCCAATCTGGACCCACCCCAGCCGCTTCCGTTCCAATAAGGCCCGTCGCCTGGGCAATTTTGGAAACGGAGGCAAAGGATGCTGA
>SYHD01000030.1 GCA_005799265.1 Planctomycetia bacterium
CCGTCCGGTTCGATGAGCGGGAGGTAGAAACGGAGCAGGGTGGGATACTCTGGCACCGGCAACCGAAAGGGCCGGCAACCTGCATGGCCCACCTAAACCGCCGCGCTACCTCTCGACTCTACTGGTATAGTAACTCCTGCCCGTCGCCTTATGGGTAACTCCTAATACGCCGCCACCGCCTCGACCGGACCTGGGCAGCCCGAACATTTGACGAACGGCTCCGGCCTTTCTTCGCTCTCGGCTTGGCGTTCAAGTGCCCGAGCAAGCATCTTTTCCGAAAGCATCTGTCTTTCCGCGTCCACCAACTCATCCAGTTTGGCTCCCCACGGCAATCCGTCCGGCCCATAGATGCGCTCCACGAGGCTCTTCGCCACGCCGCCGGCACGACTTTTCTTCCTGGCCATCCCTGGCCCCTTTCTCGAATGATGTCCGAATTCATTGCTGTGTCAGGGAACTTCGCGCACCAGCATTCCAAACCCAAGCCCCCTGCTGCAAACCATGTCGTGCACCCGCGCGGTGGGTATTCGCTCATTTCACTTTGCTTTCCCGCGTTATTTCTGCGATGATATTATTGCCTGCCAGGTGAATTCCTCCCGCTTTTCGAGTCTACCCATGCGAAATCGCATTGCCGTCGCAATTGTGTTCCTATTCAGCATCAGCATCACGCATGCCCAGGAACCCGAGTTCGCGCGCCACGTCTCGCCGATGCTTTATCAGCTCGGCTGCAGCGCCGGCAATTGCCATGGTTCCTTTTCCGGCAAGGGCGGCTTCCGTCTGTCGCTCTTCGGCGGCAGCGCGGAGATGGACTACCAGAACATCCGCGGCGCCCTCAATCGTCGGCTCGATCCGCAAGACGCCGAGAAGAGCCTGTTGCTCTTGAAACCGACCGGCCAGCTCGAACACGGCGGCGCCGTCAAGGTGCGCAAAGGCAGCGAGCAATACGAACTGCTGCGCAAGTGGATCGCGAATGGCGCCCGCTATCAACCCGACAAGGATGCAAAAATCCTGTCGATACGCATCGACCCCCCATCGTTGGTATTCCCGCCAAGCCCGCAGGCGACGAAGGAGCCTGCGGGGTCCAAGCGCCTGAAGGTCCTTGCCAAATTATCCACCGGCATCGAGGACGATGTCACCAAGTTCACGAAGTTCGAGTCGCTCGACCCCAGCACCGCCGAGGTTGACATCGATGGCAACGTCACCAGCAAGCTGCCGGGCGACACCGCCGTCCTCGCGCATTACGCGGGCCAGGTCGGCTTCACAAACGTGCTCGTCCCGAATGCGCCCAATCCCAATGTCAAAGCGCCGAAGGACGCGTCGAGCGACGTCGTGGACAAATTGCTCGTCGAGCGCATGGCGAAGCTGAACATCGTCCCTTCATCCGTGTGCGACGATCTCACCTTCCTGCGCCGCGTCCATCTCGACGTGATCGGCCAACTGCCGACGCCCGACGAGACCCGCGCCTTCATGAGCGACAAGGCCGCTGACAAGCGCGCCAAGACGATCGACCGCTTGCTCCAACATCCGCTGCACGCCGCGACCTGGGCTGGCCGCATGTGCGACATGACCGGCGCCGACGATCGCTTTTTGGGGGACGGCGTCTATCAATTCCACGACTGGTTCCGCAACAAGCTCGAAGCCAATTGGCCGTGGGACAAGATCGCATACGGCGTCATGTGCGCGACGGCCGCCGACGATCGCGAGCCGCAAGACATCCTCGCCGACCAGAAGCGCAGCATCGAGGAGAAAAAGAAAGCGAAGGAAGCCGGCGGCAAGCTCACGCTTCCGGCCGGCAAGAAGCCCTGGGAGGTCGGGTACGCCACGCGAAACACGCTGGACTTCTTCCATAGCAACCTCATCCACACGCAGGAGAAGCCGCGCATCATCGACTCGAAGAAGGTCGCTTTGCGCATCGCGACGACGTTCCTTGGCGTGCGCCTTGAGTGCGCCCAGTGCCACAAGCATCCGAATGACCGCTGGTCGCAGGCCGACTTCTTCGGCTTCTCGATGACCTTCGCGCACACGCACATCGCCGGCGTTGATCCGAAGCTGAAGGCGGCCAAGGTCAACCTCAACGGCGTCCACGTCAAGGAAGAGCCCGTTGAAGTTTTCGTCGATCCCGAAACGCAGGAGTCGCTGTCGGCGCGCATCCTCGGCGGCGCCAACATCAACGTCAAAGGCGACATCGATCCGCGCAAGGAGCTGTGGAAGTGGATGACCTCGAAGGACAACCCGTACTTTGCGCGAGCTATTGTGAATCGCATGTGGGCGTTCTACCTGGGCAAGGGTTTCATCGAGCCGGCCGACTCGCAAGCTGCGGCCAATCCGCCGTCGCATCCGGAAGTGCTGGACGAGCTGACGCGCGACTTCATCGCGCACAAGTTCGACCTGCGCCATCTGCACCGCCGCATCCTCAACACGCACGCCTACCAGCGCGACTGGCGCACCAACGCGACCAACGCCAAGGACGAACGCAACTTCTCGCATCGCCTGTTGCGCCGTCTTAATGCGGAGCAAGCGGTCGACGCGATTGCCCAGGTGACGGGCACGCCGGTGAAGTTCGCGAAACGCTTCGGCACCCCGCGTGACAACATCAAGGCCGCCGAGCTGGCGCTGAGCCGGATGGGCGGCGATGACGCTTACGTGCTGCAAATCTTCGGCCGCCCACTGCGCGTGCAAAACTGCGATTGCGAGCGCAGCGCCGCCGCGAGCCTGAGCCAGACGCTGTATTTGTTCAACGACGAGAAACTGTTAGGCAAGATCCACGACCCGAAAGGCCGAATACAAGGCATGGTCGAGAAGCAGACCGATGACCGTAAGCTGCTCGACGAGTTGTATCTGTGGACGCTGACGCGCTACCCGACAGACGCGGAGGCCGAACGTTCGCTGAAGCACGTGCGGCAAGCAGCGTCGCGCCTGGAGGCGTATCAGGACGTGATGTGGTCGCTGTTGAATCGGCATGATTTTGTGGTGAATCATTGACGCTTGTGTGTATCGCACGGGGCGATACAATCGAAAATGGAGGAGGAGAGAGCCGTTCATGAATGATCGCAACTCCCAAGCTAGACTCAGGACATGAGCAACCCGGTGGAATTGGCCCTGGTAAAAAAAGCGCTCGCGCTTGGTCTTGGCGGCTGCGTCGAATGGGATGCCAAAGTGATTGACCGCGTGGCGGCCGATCTCGACCGCTACGGATTGACACTAAAAGACGTTCGCAAGGAGTTGATCGAGCATGTTCGGGGCGGCGGCGAAGTGCTCCAGGTGAAGGAAGTCAGAACGCTGTGGGTGGATCGCCGCGAATCATTGGTACAAGGTGATTGTGCCGATGCCGAAATTGTTCAAGAAGGGCCTGTTCGTCGAGATGGAATTGCTCAAGGATGACCCCGAATTTCCAGAAGTGGGGCTGTTGAATGCACACGAGCAAAAGTAGCTTTCCGAAAAAGCCGTTCCCCTGGCGGTGTAGTAATTGCCTGGAGCAATCGGTGCGCGAGGCCATCGTCGATTACGCCGCGACCAGAGTATACGATGGGGTCGAATGCACCGTGAAGGTGGACGGCCTGAAAACGCCGAAGTGTGAGAAGTGCGGGCAGGTTGCCCCCGATACTGAGGCGCTGGAGGAGATCGAGCACGCGTTCGACATCGAGCGGCAGCAGCAGGCCGCGACTCGCAAATCGGCGTAGCCCGTGTGAACAAGAGCCTGGTCAAGGAGCCACCCGACGGCCGCAAGCTGCTGGACTATCTGTGGATGCTGACGCGCTACCCGACGGACGCGGAGGTTGAACGCTCGCTGAAGCACGTGCGGCAGGCGGCGTCACGTTTGGAGGCGTATCAGGACGTGATGTGGTCGCTGCTCAATCGGCGTGATTTTGTGGTGAATCACTGAGCCGTACCGAGGAACGCCATGAACCCGAACGCCGCACTGGAACGGCAACTTGACGCCTATCGCCGCATGACCGGGGAGGAACGCCTGGCGATTGCCCTGCGCTTGCACGAGCTGTCATGCGAACTGGCTCGGGAGGGCATTCGCCAGCAACATCCCGCGGCGAGCGCTGCGGAGGTAGAGCGACTGCTGCAGGAGAGGCTCAGGTTAGCGCGTGAGTTGGGATCATGACCGAAAACGAATTGCTGCAAGATTGCCTCCGCCGCTTGAACGCTTGCGGACTGGCGTATTTTCTGACCGGCTCCATGGCAAGCAACTACTGGGGCGTGCCGCGGAGCACGCACGACCTGGACTTCGTCGTGCAATTGCGGTCGGAAGACGTGCCGCAGTTGGTTCGTGCCTTTGCCGGAGATTATTTCATTCAAGAGGAGGCCGTCCGCGGCGCGCTGGCGCCGCCGCACCAGTTCAACGCAGTCGATCAGCGCTCGGCCCTGAAAATCGACTTCTGGGTATTGACCGACGATCGCTTCGCTCATGAGATGTTCCGCCGGCGGCGCTCTCTGTCCTTGTTCGCAACCCCGGCCTGGCTCGCAACGGCCGAGGACGTGCTCCTGCACAAGCTGTACTGGAATCGGCTGAGTCCCTCGGATCGGCAAGTGCTGGATGCCGCCGGAATCTGGGCTGTGCAAGCGTCGCAATTGGATCGAGATTATCTGACGCACTGGGCGCTGGAACTTGGCGTGACGGAGATGCTTGAACGAATTCAGCGCGGCGAGATTGGCCCCAAGGCGACCTGAATCGCCGTCGACGCGCTGACGCATGTGCGCCAGGCCGCGTCGCCCCTGGAGGCGTATCAGGACGTGATGTGGTCGCTGTTGAATCGGCATGATTTTGTGGTGAATCATTGACCAAGTGATTCCTGTCTTCACTAACCCTGAGCGCAAGCGAGGGGATGACCGGATCCATTGGTTGTGCTTCGTGCGTCAGCGAGTGCCTACGCTATGCGCTCAGGGTTAGTGAATCGGAATTGTCCTTTACGAATTGCCAACGAGCGACGATAATAGTTGAATCAATCAAGGGGGGGCATCATGCAAAATATCTCACGCCGCAACCTACTCCAACTCGGCGGCGCCGGCCTCGTCGGCCTCACGCTGCCGAAGTTGCTGCACGCTCAGGAGGCGAACCGCCGCGGCCCTCACCCCCAACCCCTCTCCCCGGGGGCGAGGGGAGCACGGGCCAAAAACGTCATCTTCATCTGGCAGCAAGGCGGACCGCCCCACCAAGACATGTGGGACATGAAGCCCGATTGCGCGTCGGAGAACCGCAGCGAGTTCGAGTCCGTCGCGACCACGCTGCCGGGCTACCGCGTCTGCGAGCTGATGCCCAAACTGTCGCAGCTCGTGCAGCACATGACGATCCTGCGCGGCGTCAATCATCACATTCCCGATCACAATCCGGGCAGCATGTTCATGCTCGGCAGCGGCAATCCGCCGAACCCGACGATCTTTCATCCGACCTGGTCCGCGGTCGTCAAGCGCGAGACCGAGTCGACGCCCGGCATTCCGACCGCCGTCGCGATTCCCTCGGAGCCGAGCGAAGGCCCCAACGCCGGCTTCCTCGGCGCGGCCTGGCAATCGTTCGCGACGCAGGCCGACCCGAACGATCGCGACTTCCGCGTCCGCGCTCTCGCGATGCCGCGCGACATCGATCTGTCGCGTTTCGATCGCCGCCGGCAACTGCTCGAAGACACCAATCGCTACTTCGACGAATTGACCGAACGCCCCGACATTCTGCGCGGCTTCGATCGCTTCCATCAGGACGCCTACGCCATCATCCAATCGCCGGCGACGCGGCGTGCCTTCGACGTCGATCAAGAACCGACGCAGGTGCGCGAACGCTATGGCCGCAACAAGCTCGGCCAGCGCTTGATGCTGGCCCGCCGCCTGATCGAAGGGGGCGTGCGTTTCGTGACGATCAGCGAGCCGGTCGGCTGGGACACGCACGAGGGGAACTTCACGCGGCTGCGTCAAAATCTGCCGGTGGTCGATCACGCCGTCAGCGCGTTGATCGAGGACCTGCACGTGCGCGGCCTGCTGCAAGACACGCTGGTGATGATGTTCGGCGAGTTCGGCCGCACGCCGCGGATCAACGTGCAAGCGGGCCGCGACCATTGGCCGCAGGCGATGTCGATCGTGCTGGCGGGCGGCGGCGTCCCCGGCGGCTTGATCTACGGCGCGACCGACCGCAACGCTGCCTTCGTCACCGACCGCAGCCACAGCCCCGCCGACTTCGCGTGTACGATCTACAATTTGCTCGGTATCGACCCGCACAAGTACTACCCCGCGCCGAATGGGCAACCGACGCCGATCGTGCGCGATGGGGAGCCGATACGGGCGGTGGTGGGCTAGGCCCGAAGTCACCCTCGATTTTCGCTATCGCAATATATTGCGTTATCGCATTTCATTGCTATAATGATGCCATGCACGGGAGCCTGACGTGTGGCAGCAGATCATCTGGAACGATGAACCCGACGGCAACGTCGAACACATCGAAGAGCACGGATTGTCCGTTGACGATGTCGAACACGTCTTGGCGGGTTCGCGCGGCGACGAAGTCAGTCGTTCCTCCGGTCTGCCTTGCGTTTTCGGCAATACGCCAGATGGCCGTCACATCATCGTGGTCTTCGAGCGGATCGACCAGGACACGATCTATCCCGTAACCGCCTACGAAGTCCCGGAACGCGGAGAGTGAACCGATGGCTGAAAAGAAATTCAAACGAATCGAGCGGCCGGCCACGGCGGAAGAGCGAAAGCGCCACGCGGAAATTCGCCGAAAAGTCATGCTGGAATTTCCGCCCGCGGAAGGCGCCGGCAGGCAAGAACCCCCGCCCGGCATTCCGACGCAGATACGCCAGGCTCGCGAAGCGCAAGGCTTGACTTGGTACGCGCTCGCCAAGCTCGCCGGCATTCCGAACGCGAATACGGTGCGCGACATCGAGTACGGCCGCGATGCGCAGATATCGACCGTACAATTGCTCGGCAAAGTGTTGGGGCTGCGCCTGGAGTTGGTGGAAGAACCCGTGTAAGAAGCAGCGCCGCAAATGGCGGACACCCATCGTACGCGTCATGGCGCCAATCCGGGCAGTGGTGGGCTAACGACAAGAATCCGCAGCACGGATGCCGCGCGTGCCAACCCTCTCCAGGCTGGTCGTTCCCACGCTCTAGTCGTCGCCGATGCGCGCCACCCAGAAACGATGGCTACTCAACCAGCCTATCTTTTTTGCGTGCGACCGGGATTCTCTCAACTATTAAGATCGCCTAGACCGATAAGACAAATGAATGCGCCAGGTCAGATGAGCGAGACTCTCCGTCGCGACAACGCTCGCACAACGTCGACTCCCGTCATGATGCTCGCGAAACACGGATGTTCCTTGCGAGGTTTCCATGCGATACCCCCGCCTTCTGTGCGGTGTGCTATACGGCACGCTGGTCGTTGCATCTTTGGCTGTCGGGCAACCGTTGCCGGCCGGCAAGGATCTCACGGGGGACGATAAGAAGAAGCCGCCGAACATTGAGCAAATCAAGTTTCCGACGGTCCCCACTATTCTCGACAAGGAAAGTCGTCCCATCGACCTCGCCAGCGCCCTGCAACTGGCGGGCGTGCAGAATCCGCAGATTCTCCTGGCACGCGAGCGCATCGTCGAGGCGGCCGCCATGCGTCAACTGGCGGCGGCGCAGTTTCTGCCTTCGCTCAACCTCGGGACCAACCTGAACGTTCACACGGGCACGTTGCAAACATCCCGTGGCCATATATTAAAAGTTGATCGCGAGGCGCTCTATTTAGGCCTGGGGTCCAATGCGGTCGGCTCCGGGACCGTGAACATTCCCGGCATCGTTTGGAGCGGCAACCTCTCGGCGACCATCTATCGCTCGCTCGTGGCCCGCCAAGTCGTGCGGCAACGCCAGTTCGCTAGCGACGCCGTGCGGAATGAATTGCTGCTGCAAGTCGCGCAATGCTATATGGAACTGTTGCGTGGCGAGGGGCGGCGCGCGATCGCGGCAAAAAACCGCGCCGAGGCGCTGGAGTTTGCACGCATCACCACAAGTTATGCCAAGGCTGGCCAGGGCCGCCAGGCGGACGCTGACCGTGCGGTCACGGAACTCGATCTGCGCAACGTTGACCTTCTCCAGGCGGAAAACGATCTTCTCACGGCTTCGGCGCGCTTGAGCCAGGTGCTCAGTCTGAATCCATCCGAGCGTCTCCTGCCGATCGACGGCTGGGTCGTGCCGCAACCGATTGTGCCCGATCCGATTCCTTTGTCGGAACTGGTCACGATTGCGATCACGCAACGTCCTGAGTTGCGGGAACGCCAGGCCGCCATTCGCGCGGCGCTCCTGGAGTTGCAGAACGCCAAGGTACTGCCGTTCTCGCCCAACGTGATTCTCGGCTACAGCAGCGGCGGATTCGGTGGCGGTAGCAATTTGGTGGCGGAAGCCACGCCGCCACAACCTCGTTTCAGCAATTTGAAGGATCGCCAGGACTTCGACCTGATCGTGTTCTGGTCCGTGCGCAATCTCGGCGTCGGCAATGCGGCGTTCATACGCATGGCGCAGAGCAAGGTCCGCCAGAATGAACTGCAAAATGTCGAAGTGTTCGACCGCATTCGGGCGGAGGTCGTGCTTGGCTACGCCCGAACCCATGCCCGTCATGCACAAATTGAGCACAGTGAGCGCGCCGTTCAGGCCAGCGAAGAAGCGTTCGCGCTGGATCTCTTGCGCACAACCAAACGCGAAGGATTGCCCATCGAAGCCCTGGCCAGCATGCGCCTTCTGGGCCGCAGCAGATACGCCTATCTCGATGCCATTATCGATTACAATCGCGCCCATTTTGAGCTCTATGTCGCACTCGGACAGCCGCCTGCCGACGCGTTGGCTCGTCCGGTCCCGGGCAAGCTGGTGCCGCCGCCGCAGAAGTAGGTTCAACGGTAACTCATTCGTTTCTTGAGGAAGGATCGGCAGGCCATGGAACCCGTAGGACACAATGGGACGGCAACCTTCGCATGAGAACACGCATAGCCTGCGTGGCTCTGGTCGCCGTCGTATACTCGATGGCGAACTGCCAGACCGGGGGCGAAATAAACGACTGGCCGACTGCGCCGCTGGTCGGGGCAGCACAAGGTGCCCCGCCAGCGCGCATCGCAACACTTGGACCACCGATCGTTCCGGCACCGGCTTTCGAATCCAGCGAAGGGATAGTCGTTCGTGATAAGCCAGTCCAAGCCGCATGGGAAGCTAAGCCCCTCGAGTCCTGCTTCGCTCAAGAGTTTATCATCGATCTCGTCAGCGCATTCCGCATTGCCAACGTGGAAAACCCGCAGATCGGCCTCGCCGAAGAGCTGGTCCGAGCCAACCGCGCGGAACAGCTGGTGGCGAAGTCGCTGTTGTTTCCGACCCTCAATGCGGGAACGACTTTGTCCATCCATCGCGGTCACTTCATGGAGGCGGCCGGCGACATAATCGATGTCAATCGGCAGTCGCTCTACCTTGGCGCGGGCGCCAACGTGCGCAGCGCCGGCAGGGTCAACATCCCTGGCGTGTATGCCGTCAGCCATCTGGGCGATGCGATTTTCGCCCCGCGCGTCGCCGAGCAGAATGTGCAACGCAGCCGGTTCGACGCCGCCGCCACGCAGAACAGCGTGCTGCTGGATGTCGCCCGGGCGTACCTGGGGCTCGTGAGCGCGGAGGCCCGTTTGTTGGCATTGCGTCAGTCAGCGCAAGAACTCGCGGAACTCGCCAAGGTGATGACTGACTTAGCCGCCAAGGGCGCCGGCCGTGAGGCGTACGCCAAGCGTACGCAGGGCGAGCTGGCGCTCTTGAGAACCACGGTCTATCGCGTCGAAGAAGAAGCGATCGCCCGGGCCACCGAACTGGCCCGTTTGCTGAGCGCAAATTCAACGGTGCGCTTGCGCCCCGAGCCGGGAACACCGCCGCTGGTGCAACTGATCGACGATCACATGGGCCTGGAAGCGCTGCTTGAATCCGCTGTGGCCAATCGACCCGAAATCGCCGCGCGCAGCGCGGAGATCGCCCTTAATGAGACCCGTCTGCGTCAAGAGCGGATTCGACCGTTCGTACCGACGATTGCCGTCGGCTTCAGCGCCGGAAATTTCGGTGGCGGCAGCAATCTGGTTGACTACCGCATGAACCATTTCAGTTCGCGCACGGACCTGGATATCATCGCGGTGTGGAGCCTGCAAAACTTCGGTGCGGGAAGCCGCGCCACGCAAAACGGCGTCCGCGCTCAACTCGTCATCGCCGAGGCCCAGCGAACGCAGGCGCTCGATCTCGTCCATCGTGAGGTGACCGAGGCTTTCACACGAGCACGCACGCGAAAACACCAAATTGACATTGCGAAACGTTCCGTCGAAACGGCCCAGCAAGCCTATCGGCAAGACTTCCAGCGCACCAAGGACCAGCTTGGCAAACTTGTCGAAGTTCTGAGCAGCTTTAATCTGCTGGTTGCCGCCAGGCAGGAACTGATTCATGCGATGGTTGGCTACAGCCAGGCGCAGTTCGAGCTTTACGTCGCTCTCGGTGGCACGCCCGCGACCGTGCGCATCGAGAACATTGAGAAGCGGTAAGCGTTCCCCTCGCCTCTTCCTCTGAGTAAAGGGGGAAAGGGAAGGGGAACGGTTAGAAAGATGGTTCGCGGGCCGAGACAATTACAGGCTTTCCACCTGCCATGCCCGCCAGCATCCCAAGGATGCTGAACAATCTCAATAAGGCGACCGGCAGGAGTTACTATACCAACCCGAAGCGTTAGCGAGGGCCACTGCATCCCTCGCTAACGCTTCGGGTTGGTATACTATTTTCTGCCGCTCGCCTAATCAGCATTCTCTCGATCACCCCAGTACTCCAGGTTTCCGTGCCGAGCCAAACGCCGTGGCCGCGTTTCCCGGCGTCGGATCGGTGCAACTTGGCGCAGACACGCCGATTTTGGTTTGTTATCTCCCTCGATGTCCGAATCGCATCGGAATTTTTTGGAGGAGAAGCATGAAGCGTTATCGCGTCTCGATGATCCTGGCGACGCTCTTGACGTCGGCAGCCATGGTGAACGGCCAATCGCTGTCGTCGGCGTCGCTGCAATTCTTGCGTCAAGCCGAGCAGACCACGGAAGCATCCGAAGCAGGCCTCACGCTTCCGTCGCCCCACTACCTGAAGCATTTCCCGCAGTACTTCCCGCCATCGCCGCCGTATCCCCTGCCGAAGGAGCTTAGAGCGTTGGAAGAAGCCGCGAAGGCGTACTACGATGCGCCTGCGGATACGGACGACCAATCCTGGTTCACACAAACGCTCGATCAAGGCCTCGCCGCGTGGCAAAAGCTGCGGGCGATGTGCCAGAGCCAAGTGAAGAGCGACGCCGAGTGCTGCAAAGCGGGGCACGGCGTGACGGCGGCCGCGAAGCCGGCGGCATGCTGCGTCGAGGGCATCGCCGGCGTGTGCAAGTCGCTCGTCGTGCCGTCGGTCCCGTCGCACGGCGTCCGTCCCGGCACCATCATGCTCGGCGGTCGCATTAACTCCGATTCCGGTATCGCTTCGTTCGCGGGTTCTATGTGTGATGCCCAGAAGGAATGTCAAACGCCGTCATCGGGGTATCGCATCTTCATTGTTCCGGTCCAGCTGGCGCCATCGGTTGCTGAGAAGGGCAGGGCGACACCGATTATGGACGACCTCGTGCGCCAACTTCTCACGGAGTGGACGCAAAACCAGTGGTGCGGACACAAAGCGTCGGGTTTGGAGTACGTTCTTCCCGGCCGCCAGGAATCGCCTTACCGCGACATCAAGAGCTTTATCCAGTTCCTCCCCGCTTCGCCAAGCTGCGTGGTCAGCTCGGCCCCGTGCAGCTGCGCCAAGGCGTGCGCCTGTTGCGAATCGTGCAAGGCGTCGAAAGCCGCGCAGCCGCAGCCGATGATCACGTCGTTTGGACCGCAAGGGAGCAGGACCCTGCCGTACGCGCCGCCAGGGATCTGGACGCTGCCCGTGCCGTCGCCAGACATGCCGCGCGCGATCGTGCAGATCGCGCCGCAACCGGCTCACGCGGCGCCGCCCCCCGTCTGGATCGGCCCGCAGCCGGCGCCGATGGTCCAGGGCCTGCCGATGAGTTTGCCGATACCGCCCAGAGCGAAGCACGCCCACTTCGTCACGCCGGATTTCGACGCCCACTGCGAGCGCATTACCCATCGAGGCGACAACGTCATTCTCGAAGGCAACGCCATGCTCTTATGCAAGAAGCACGCCCAGCCGATTCGCGTCGAGGGACAGCGCATCGTCGTCAACATGAAGGACGGCAGCTTCTCGGTCGAAACGGAGATTCCTCATGCCGTCGGCACGCATCCGCGCGGCAACGCGATCGAGATGCAGCTTCGCCACGAGGTCGAGATGTACATACCGGTGCGCGGCACGCCGAGCCCGTTCGGTCCAACGTCGCGCTTCGAGTCCGGCCACCCGCCGATGTATCCGGGACAGCGCATCATTCAGGTGATGCCGGTGCCGCCACAGGAGCACTATCCGCAATACACTCCGCCGGCTGGGCGGTCGCGCTAATTGACGCGCGATTCGTCAACGAGCCGCGACCGTCAGGGAACGATGGGGCAGGTCCCACGCTCCCTGACGGTCGCGGCTCGTTGCGTTGAAATCGGAAATTTGTCATCGATAGAGCTGCTTGTCGTCGAGGTACGCTTCGACCGCGCGCGGGATCATGTAGCGCACGCTGCGCGCCTCGGCGATGCGTTTGCGGATGTCTCGACTCGACAGCGTGATCAGCGGCGCGTCCACGAGATGATAGCGCAGCGGGAAGGCGTCCTCCAGCTTCAGCGTGTCGCGCAACTGCCGCTCCGAGAACGTCGGCCAATCGGCGCGCCCGACCACGAGCAACGCCGCCAACTCCAGGATGCGGCGCGGCTGATACCAGAGCGGCAAATCGTGCAGGCTGTCCGAGCCGATGATGAAGCACAGTTCGTCGCCCGGCCGTTGCGCTTGCAGGTGCGTCAATGTATCCACGGTGTAACTCGGGCCGGCGCGATCTTTTTCCAGTTCGTCGATGTGGAACGCGGTGTGCCCGGAGATCGCCAGGGCCAGCATCTCGACGCGCTGTGCGAATGGCGTCAGCGTTTGCTCGCGTTTGTGCGGCGGCAGCGCGGCGGGGACGAACAGGAGTTGATCGAGCCGTGCCTGTTCGCGGCACTGCTCGGCAAGAAGCAGATGCCCAAGGTGGATCGGATCGAAAGTCCCGCCGAAAACGCCGACGCGCATGATGCTCCTCCCACGGCTTCTCGCAGGATAGAGTATGGACGGGGCCGAGCGGATTCAGGAGCTGATCAAAATCCCTGAGCGTTGAGCACCGAATATGGCCCCGCATCGAAGCGGCCGGTAACCTTTTCGGCGGCATTTTGCTGGAGCACGCTCAAGACCTCGGCCGGAGTGGCGCGCGTGCCCACGGGACGGCCGGGGAAATAGCGGCTGGCGCCCGGCGCGCCGGGAGTCATCGAGGCATTCTGTATGCGCGCGGCAAGGCCGGCGACGTGCGGGGCGGCCATGCTCGTTCCCGACATGACCGCGTAGGCGCCCTTGTAGATCGGGTAGGTGGAAGCGATCTTGACCCCTGGCGCCAATACCTTGACCGCTGGGCCGTAATTGCTGAAGGTGGCGAAGGTGTCATCCTGGCCCGCGCCGGTGTTTAGGCCTAAACGCCCGCTCTTGCCGTCGGAATCCGCCAAGGCGCCGACGGTGATGGCCCCGGCGGCGCTGGCGGGAGAAGAATTCGCCACCGGCTTGCTTTCATTGCCCGCCGCGACCACCACGACCACGCCCGCCTGCACGCAGTTGTCGACCGCGCGATTGACGAGCGCCGAGAACGGCCCTCCCAGACTCAGATTGAGGACGTGAATTTCTTTGGCGTGGGCGTGTACGTAGTTCAGGCCGGCGATCAGGTCGGAGATCGTGCCGCTGCCGTCGGCGTCCACGATCTTCAGATTGTAAAGCCGCACTCCGGGCGCGATGCCGACCACGCCGAGCGTGTTGTTGATGGCGCCGATTGTCCCGGCCACATGCGTGCCATGACCGTGCAGGTCGGCCACGTCTTCCGCCCTGCCGCCGACGAATCCGCGGGAAAACACCACGTTGAGTTCGGGGTGGGACGCATCTATTCCGGAATCCATCACGGCAACCACGACATTGGACCAGATCTTCTGGCGGCTTTGCTGCAAGGTCCGCCTATTGGTGTTCGCCCGTGCCGCGGCGGCGGACATGCCGGGGTAATTCAGGTTCGCGTTGCTGCGCTGCACGCCGCGCGGCACCTGCTGGGTCTGCATGCAAATCTTGAAATCCTGTTCGACGCCCTGGATCGCCGCGTCCTGTCGCAAAAGCGCGTGGTTTTCAGGCGTGACATGCGCGGAGAAGCCCTTGAAGGCTTGCGCGTAAACGTGCAGAACTCTGAAGGAAGCCACTTTAGCCAGGCGCTGCAGCTCCGCTTGCACATCGACGATGTCGACGTGAAAGACATAGAGATGCTGGTCGGGAATCGCCGTGGGCTTGGCGCCGCGCGGCGGCTGGGGCGTTTTTCGTTCCAGCTTGGCGATGACCGCTTCGGCGTCCCCCGTGATTCGGTCCGCGCTCTGGCGGGCGGATCCGAACCCGAAGAACCCCAGCCCGAGCAAGATGCCTAGGATCGCCAGCACGGTCATGTTTTCCACGAGCGAAAAACCTTGACGCGGCGCGATCAATCGACCGCGCGCGTGAATACGAGTTATTGCAGTCATGGTCCGGAACCTCGGCGAGCACGATGTGGATGTGGTTTGAGAATGCCCCGACCAAGGTAAATGGCGAAGAATCGCGAAATCTTTCAAAGAATCTTGAGACTTCTCACTGAACGCGACAGGTATAAGGCGACCGGCAGGAGTTACTATACCAACCCGAAGCGTTAGCGAGGGCCACTGCATCCCTCGCTAACGCTTCGGGTGTGCGCCGTGCAAGTGTTGGTGATCCAGTGGGTGCGAAACCCACGCCGGTATCTTATTGTTCC
>SYHD01000334.1 GCA_005799265.1 Planctomycetia bacterium
CGAATGAGCAGAAAGAGAGAACAACGATTGCCGACGCCGAGATTGATCCACTGTCACCTGCGCTGCGGGTCCGAGACGGTGCGCCCGCGCACGCAGGCAAAAAATAGTTGCAATGACAAGACGACTTCGCTTATTTGAGGACTAACACAACGAAGCGAGAAAACAATGGTGCGCTCGCATTCTAGTTGTACATGATCCGGAACTCGATTATGCTCGGCGCAGATTGGATTGTCAGCGACAATGAGCATATCACGAGGAAAATTTCCATGGCGATTCCTCGCACGCTAATCTCGATCGTGTTGGCGGCATTGGCCCTCGGCTGTAATGCGCGCACGCCAACGCTGAACTTCGTCAAAGCAGGGGAAGGCGGTTGCGCGGACGTCTTCCTCTTCAAAAGCACTGGCGACAGCCGTGAGTTCCTCTGGGTCAGCGCCGACAAGAAGAAGCTCAATTTGCCCGACAAGGGGAGCAAGACCTTCGAGATCGCCGATGAGCCGGACGGTTTGCACGTGAAGATCGATCTCTGGTCGGGAGCGCCGAAGTTTCAACCCTACTGCAACTGCGTGAGCGGCGGCGAATAGCTTGTTGCCACGTGGACTGCCAGGCGCGGCAAGGTAACGATCACGATTCATGAACCGCTCCACGAGCCGGAGGCGACCTTCAAACGCTACAAGGCGAGCGCCAAGTTCAAAGACATCGTCTTCGAGAACCAGTCCGGCCAGCGCATGACGCTGCCGGAAGAAACGATCACCGAGGTCATCTGCGGCTGGTACGCGGGATGAGTCAAAGTCACTTCTTTTCGATCCGATAGAGATGCCTCTCACTGCGCAGGTAAATTTCCCTATCCACGGCCGCCAGCGATGCAAATGTGCGACCGTCCAGTTTGTTCGTCGCCAAAGTTTTGAATGTCACACCTGGCGCGAGCACTATCGTCACGCCCTCTTCATTCGTTACGTAGATTCGGCCGTCGGCAAGAAGCGGCGAGGCGGAGAACTCGCCGTCGAGACGCTCGCTCCAGTGTTCCTTGCCGGTTTTGGCGTCGAGACAGGTGGCGATGCCCTTGTCGTTGACCATGTATAGTTCGTCGCCGACTAGCAACGGCGACGGGTTCTGCGGCACATGCTTCTTCGCGGTCCAGGCAACGTGCGTTTTCGTGACGTCGCCTTTACCGTCAGGCCGAATGGCTTGCAGCACGGGATTGAAGTAGCCGCCGCATGCGTAGATCATGCCGTGGCCGAAGATGGGACGCGGCACCTGGGCGACGTTGCCGTTGGCGACTGACCAAATTTTCACGCCAGTCTTCGGATCGAGCGAGGTTACGTAGCTCGTCAGGTTGCAGATGAGTTGATACGTGTCGCCGACGCGAATAATGAGCGGTGTCGCGTCCGAATTGTAGTTGCCGCCCATCGTCGTCTTCCAGCGTTCCTTGCCGGTATTCTTGTCCAATGCGGCAATGTAGCGCACGTCGGTTCCCTGGCACGGGACGATCAACAGATCCTCGAACAAGACCGGCGTGCTCGATGGGCCGTAGTAAAGATTGTGCGCGAGCGCAGCGGTCCAGAGGATCTTGCCATCGGCGCCAAGGCGGGCGGTCCCCATTTGCCCGAAGTGAACGTAGACGCGCTCGCCTTCGAGGATAGGCGTCGGCGTCGCGAAGCCGTTTTTCGGATGACGTTGCGGCAGTGACTTCGGCGCGAAAACCTCGACGTCTTGAACGATCTTGCCCGCGGCGCGCTCGATACAAAGGGCACGCAACGAGGGCTTGTCGTGAATCGCCGTCGTGAGCCAGATGTGCTTGCCCGTGATCACGGGGGATGACCAGCCCTGCCCCGGCAACTCGACCTTCCAGGCAATATTCTCCTTGTCACTCCAGGACAGCGGAAGATCGCACGCGTTGGCGTGTCCTTGCCCTTCCGGACCGCGGAATTGCGGCCATTCCGGCTGCGCGGGCGGACCAGCGGCGCCGGCGCGAACGGCGGCAAACATTAACAGCGTCGAGAGTAGGAATCGGTTGCACATTTGAGCTACTCGTCGGGGTGAGAATTTGGACGTAAGTATGCGGAACAAACGTCAGCCAGCATTTCTCGTTGACAGGAGAAACTCGCGAACCGCCGTTAGAGAATCAACCACGAAACGCATGGCGCGGCCAATTCGCAACCGAGCGCAACGCAAGAAAGAGCCACGGAAAGATCACAGATGAAACACGGACAAATGCGGGAAGGCTCAAGGTCACTTTTTAATTTATCCGTGTTTCATCTGTGTTCCATCCGTGGCCAAGAAATTTGCGTGATGATGTGACAGAGAAAAATGCAAGCGAGCTATTACGGCTCCAGCGGGAGCCAACCGGTGACATCGAAACGGGAGTGAGGCGAAGTCGCCGGTGCGCCGGCGGCGGGTTCGTACGCGGCCCGGCAGGGCTTGAGCAGGCTCGCGAGTTCCTTGTCCGTCAGGCCGCCCTGCTCACACAGGAACATCAAGTCCGACTGTCCCGGCACGCGCACGAGCTTCAACTCCGGGAAATCGACCACGATGGTTTCGCTCAGCGCCTTGCCCGCGTTGCTGACGGGAATTAGCAAGAACTTGTGGTTCTGCCGCCCTTGCTTATTGGTCCACGGCGACCCGGAGCGATCCAGATATTCCTGCGTCTGTTCGCGCACGCTGACGGCCTCGGTCAGACAGGATTCGTCGGATTCGGTCTCGCCCTTAATGATCTGTGCCACGTCCATGATCGGCAGATGCTGATTGAGAAATAGCGTCGTACCTTCGAGGATCGGCAACACTATCTGACGCGTGAGATCGCCGTTCATGCAGGCGCCATGCAGGCCGCCCTGAGGTTCGAGCACCTTTTCGTGCAATTCACGATCCAGTTGCAGCCAGCGATCGGCGCTCAGCCCTTGTAGAAAATGAACCGCCGCCTGTTCCAGGTCCTCGTGAGCATTCGGCAGCACGACCCGCGCGGTGTCGGTCTGGCGAATGGTATCCCAGAACGACTCCGCGGACGGCGCCGGCGAACCGCCCAGCGTCTTGTCGCTGGCGTTGGTACGCGTGCCGTCGAGATCCTCCTCCTCGCTGGCGGGACGGTCGAGGTTCTCGCGCAAGTGGCGCAGACGTTGCCGGCAAAAGCCCAGATCGCGCAACCGATCCGTCAGCTTGCCGACCATCTGCGTGAAGAACACCCGCGTGGCGCCGACCAGTTCCTCGGCGAGACGCAGATGCGCGTAATACGTGAGCTTTTCGAGGAAGGTGCGCAACAGCCGGGTCTTGGAACGGCCGAAGAAGAGCCGGAATCCGCCGCTCCCCTTGGAGCACTCTTGCAGCGCGGCCTCGGCGTCACGCCAGGCCTGGGCCGTCTTCGGAAGATTCTGTTGATAGGCGATGGTTTGCGCCTCGGCTGCCTTTTGAAAATGCGGGTGCAACATCTCCATGCCGATCTCGGAGCCCGCGACGCGCGAACCGGGGAACGCCATGAGATCGTAAACGTCCTTGGTGATGAGCTGATCCCAATGCTCGGCAATTTTCTGGGCGGCCGTCGCCAAGGCGCGGGTGAGTTTGGTCTTGCGCCATTCGATGTATTCTTGATCGTCGCCGCCGCCCATCCAGTCGCGGATGCGGCTCATCGCATGTTTGCCCCAGTTGCCCGGATCTTCCTGAGCGGTGGGCTGTACGACCTGATCTTCGAGCTTCGCGAGCAAACTACTTAGGACTTCGCCGGGCGTGGCGCCGATCTCGCCGGCCTGGGTGCTTGCGTCGAGCTGCTTGGCAAGGGCGACGCTCGTCAGATCGACGTGAGTCGCGTATCGATTCACGACGACCTGAATCGCGTTCCGCACTTCGCCGGTGTTCGCCAGCGTATCGTTGGCGACCCACTGCTCGATGAGACGTTTGCACGCATGCCGGCTCGCGATGTTGAGCAGCAATCCGCGCGGAAACCAGACGGCGTAAGTGCCGAAGCTGCGCAGCGGGACCGCCAAATGCCTCATACTCGGCCCGGATTCGGCCAGCACGTCGAGCGTGCGCAGGCCTTCGAGTCGCAGGCCAAGCGGCGTCGTCAGTTCGTGAAAGAGATAGCTGCCAAGGTGAGCAACACTTACGTCCAGAGCGTCAGGATGGCGTTGGGCCAGCGGCAGCAAATAGACCGAATGATACGGCGCGCCCGGCTCGACGATCCGCTGCCCATCCCCGCCGTACTCGGCCGTGAATGAGATCGTGGGGTCGCTGTAATGGTTCAATTCCGTCAGCGTGGCGTAGACGTTGGCCGACTCCTGGCGCGGCGTGGCCGGGTCTTGCGCGGCCCCGCACATCAAGTGGGCGATCACCTTGGCATCGGGATGACTCAACGTGTCGAGCAGACGGTTCAGCGTGTAGCCCAGATCGGCCAGCATCCCGCTCGCGCCGCCGCCGGCCGCGCCAAGCACGTAAATGCGCGGCGTGTTGTTGATGAGCGCCAGACCGGTGTTCTCGACCGATTTGTAGAGCGTATCCGGATGCGTGATTTCTTGGATCGCACGGCGCAAACGCGCGAGCAGCCGCTGCTGATTGTCCGCGAACGCCAGCCGGCCTAGCGCCCGCGAGCCTTGTGTTTGCAGCGAACGCGGCATGCCGTACAACTTGTCGCGTGGCAGCCACTCGGCCAACGTTTCCAAACTGCGCCGCCGATAGTTGCCCACGGGCTGCAACGGCAGCGGATAAAAGTCGTTTCGGCTCAGCGCGACCTGCGGCGAACCGTGACACGCAACCTGCGCTGCGTCGGGATCGGTGTCGAGATAGAGGAAACGCAAGAGCGGCAGTTTGCCCAGATCGCCGAAGCGATCGAGAAAACGGCAACGCAGCTCCATGATCGCCTTGCGCCCGAAGGTCCCCAGGCCGATGATCAGCGTCGGCCGTAGCGAGCCGCTCTCCGGCTGGGCGATCGTAACGCCGAGGTCGGAGACTTTTACTTCTTGCCGATCGTCGTCGTCGTCGGCCGCGTGCTGGGCAACCGTGAGAGTGGTGGGCTGCAGATTCGCGCCGGGAATCGAATCCTGGGGCACGAAGTCCTGAAGGAAGATATCCTCCATAGTCTCGGACAGCGTCTTCGGCTTGCGTCCTGTGCCCGCCGACGCCGCGTGTTGACGCACATCGATCAGACGAGCCGAGGAGCGCGCCTTATAAAGCGCGGCCACGAAACCCATGCAATTCGGGAAGCGCTTGCCCGGCTCCTTCGCCAGTGCCTTGGCCAACATCGGGCGTTCCACTTCCGGCAACGAGCGCAAGTCCGGCTCAGCCGACATGTGCATTTGCGCCATCTGCCGAATGTTCTTCGCGACGAATGGCCGATGCCCCGTCAGCAATTCCTGGTAGACGATCGCCAGACTGTACTGGTCGCTCTGCGGCGACATCTTACCCTGGAACGTCTCCGGCGGCGCATACATCGGCGTTACTCCACCCAGGATGCCCGACGACGACGACTTCTCGAAGCCCTTGACCAGCCCGAAATCGGCCACCTTCACGCGATCGGCGATAAGGAAGAGATTGCGCGGCTTCACGTCGAGATGCTGTAACTGATGCTTCTCGTACATGTAGTCAAGGGCTTCGGCAGCGTCGCGCATGTAGCGCATCAGATCGTCGCCGGGGATGCCAATCAGACCGGAAGATTGCCATTCCTGACAGAGATCGTGAAGCGTGCGGTCGGCCAACTCCATGACGATGATGAGTTCGCCGTTGATGAATTCCATGCGTTCGACTGAGCAGACGAAGGGATGACGAACTTCCTTGATGCGTTGCAGGGCATTCCATTCCTGCTCGGCGCGCACGCTGTCGTTGTCCACGGAGTTGAGATTTCCAAAGACGAACTTGATGGCCTTGTAGAGACCGCCGGGCACTTCACACTTCCAGACTTCGCCGAAGCCGCCGCTGCCCAGAGGTTCGATGAGACGATACCCCGGAATCGGTTCCGTGTTCGCCTCGCGTAGCCACGTCATGTCGCACCCGGAAATAGAACCCATGCACGCCCAAGGTACGCGTCCGCTTGACGCGGATAATGCAGGCGGTCTAGACGCCGACACTTGGCACTTGCTTGCTGGCACCAGCAAGAATTCGTACTTTCGCCGCTTGCCTGTATCGTCCCCCTCTTGGTCAGAACAGAAGGCTGCTCAAGGGTAGTTCGCAAGTTGCGGTTTGTCCAATCTTTGATGCTTCAGTGAGGCAAGCGCGGCAAAAACGTACGCGTCAATGTGAACATACGCTTCAAAAAATCATCGAGCGTGCAGCTTTCTCCGGCAGCGAATCAGCCTCACGATCGGCACACTCGCCGCAATCGTTACAGACCGACCACGATGACGTGGTTTTCCGAAATTCGGCACAAGAAATGATTGTCGTATTTATGCCGATTGCCCTACCTTTGAGTATATCGCGGAGTGCGTTTCATCCGCCGATTACGCGCAAGAAACTGATCGTGTCGAGTTACTTCGACGGGTCGCTTGCGAAGTGATCGCCCGAGTCGTACTTGAAGGATGGCATCGCCTTCTCAGACAGCCGTTGCCGTCATGAACGCACACACATTTCTCGTTGCCGGCGCCGACGAGATCGAAATCAAGCGCGCCGCTGGAAGGAGATTTCCCATGAGCCTTCGATTCATCACCCTTTGTATGGCGTTGACCATGCTGATCGCGAGCGGTTGCCGTTCGACGCGATCGGCCTACCCACCGGCGACCGCGCCGAGCGTGGTCGCGGTGGCGCCCGTCGCGCCCGCGCCGTGTCCGACGCCGAACCCGACACCGGTTCCCGTGCCGCCGCCCGTGGTCCGTTAACGTTCGGTCAAGTTCCAGGATGAGCGGCGCTTCCTGGGTAGCGTCGAAATGGTACGCCCGCCAATCGCTGCGCTCAAGGCGGGTCTTGAAGGCTTTGACATCGTCTCAACGAGGATTTCGCCATGTTGCAACACCTTCGCTTGCTCGCGCTCGTCGGAATCGTCGGCGCGGCCCCGTCAATCGCCAACGCCGAACAGGTCCGCTACCGCTTCGTCCCGACCGATGCGTGCGGCACGATGAAGCAGGTTCCGGCCGGTCCTGAGGGAACGCTGGGCGAACTCCGGCGCGGTCTCGGCGCCCGGGCACTCCCCTATCCCTTCGTCATTCGCGCAAATCACATGGTGACGTTTCGCCATCCATTCACGGGCAAGAACGTGAATATCCCGCTGCGGCTTCCCAACGGCGAGCCACGCATGGAAACGCGTGCCGATCGCATCATCTACACTCACGGCGATTACTTCGTCGAGGTCCGTTTCCACGCGGACGGCTCGGCGGATTTGCTCTACAACAGCGGTTTCGGGCGACCGCTGCCGTTCAACTAACATTTGCCGTTTGCGGGATGGCGCTCGTGAGCGCTAACCCGCATTTGGCAACTCCTACGGGAAATCATTTCACCGGAGTTACGTGGTCCGTCGACGATCGTTCCAAGAACTCACGCAACTCCCGAAAGAACTCCGGCGGCAGCGGATCGTTATGATCCAGGCCGCGCATGACGTGAAAACACACCGGCGCCGTACTTGCGTCGCGTAGCTTCTCGCCATGATCAAACGGCATGACGCGATCTTTCTCCGCCTGCGCGATGAATATCGGCGCCGGGCACGACGGAATTCTTTTCAAACTGTCAAAACGATTGACCATGACCGCCGGCGCGGACGCGATGCCGCTGACGTGCTTGGCGATTTCCGGCACCGACGTGAACGTGCGGATCAGCACCAGCGCTTCATGGGGCCGTTTACTCGCCAGCTCGACCGCGATGCCGCCGCCAAGCGATTCCCCCGCGATGACGATCTGTTGCGCGGGAATGCCCTTCGTCTGCGTCAGCCAATCGTAGGCCGTCTGCGCGGCCGCGTAGCAACCCGCCTCGCTCGGCTTGCCTTCGCTACGGCCATAACCCGGATAGTCGATGATGAGGATTGAGCGTTCCAGAGAAATATTGAGATCGCGTACGGTCCTGCCGAAGTGCTCTAAATTGCCCGCATTGCCGTGTAGATAGAGGAGCGTCCCCTTGGCATCCGGATGGGGCCACCAGCGTGCGTGAAGGTAGGTTCCATCAGCGGTGCGCAGACGCAGATCGTCCACGGGCGCGGGCAACGGCGCGGCGTGCCTCGGATCGGCAGGCATCGGATGGTAGACCAGCCGATTCTCCAGCGATTGACAGCCGACGACTAGCAGCAAGAGCAGCACGCGAAACCGCATCGGGATTTTTCTCATGTTCGCGAAGCGCCGGTGTATATCGACATTACGCCGATCGCACAAGAGACGTTGCAACTAGACTTGATGAGTCTTTCGGCATCACGGGCGTCCTAATATAATGGCCTAAGTGCGGCGCAGGAGCGCCGTTTTTCATTTGGCGCGAGCGATGGTCATGCCCCGTACAGCCAGCACGTCAATGGACGACGCTTTCCTGCAGGCTATCCTGGCCGATCCCGATAGTGACGTGCCGCGCCTCGTCTACGCTGACTGGCTGGAAGAGCAAGGCAATCCGCGCGGCGCCTTCATCCGTCTGCAATGTGCGCGGGCCAAGCTGACGCGCCATGACCCCGGCTGGAAGGAATTGCTCGCTCAGGAAGCGCCGCTCTTCAAACGCTTCGAGGAGGAGTGGAGCAAACCAATCTCCCGCCTGGTGGACACCGTGGAATATCGCCGCGGCTTCATCGAGCGCGTGAGCGTATCAGCCGCCAAATTTCTGAAAGCCGCCCATCGTTTGCCGCAGCTTGCGCCGCTCCGCGGCATGCAGATCACGCGCCTTGAGAATTTGTTGCCCCAGGTTGCGCGGGCGTCCTGCCTGGCCCGCCTGCACGAACTTGATCTGAGCGGCAATTCGCTCGGCGCGGGCATCCTCGAAAACCTGGCGCATTCCGAGCAGTGCCGATCCTTGTGTACGCTTCGCCTGCGACGCTGCGGTCTCAGTCCCGCCGGCGCCAAGGTGCTCAGCAAGGCTGCGAGCCTGGCGAACTTGCAGGTACTCGACCTCGCTCACAACGTACTGAGCGTGACCGGCGCCGAGGCCATTGCTACCTCGTGCTGTTTGACGCAGTTGCGCGAGTTCAACATCAACGACAACGGTATCTTCGACGGAGGCGCCATCGTGCTCGCCCAGAGCCAGGCCTTCCGTTTGAGTAAAGTGTTCATCGGCGAAAACCAGATCGGCAACGACGGCGCGATCGCCATCTTCCAAGCGCCGAACTTCGCGCCGCTGCGCTTTCTCGATCTGCCCAACAACGCGATCACCAGTCTCGGCGTCGACGCACTGGTCCGTTCGCCGTTCCTGAGCCAGCTCGAGCACTTGAATCTGGAACACAACCGCATCGGCGACCAAGGCGCCCAAATGCTGGCGGCGTCGAAGAACCTGATCGGCCTCACGCACCTCAATCTCCGGCACAACGAGTTCGGCCCCGCCGCGGTGCGATCGTTTGAAGCAAGCCAGAACTTTCCCAATTTGCGCGAGATTATCCTTGGCTCGCATGGCAGGTAGTCCGTGGCCCGTCGCATTTGGGCCACGGACCACGGACAAGGTCGGATCGTTACTTCACCGTGACCAGCTTGTCTTCGGGGAACGTCGTCAGATCCAGACCCTTGAAGTGCAACTCCTGCGGAATGCTGTTCGAGTGCAACTGCAAGGCGATCGGCCCGGCGCCGACGAGCTTCGGCTCCGGATCACGCCAATCGAGCACCAGCTTGCCATTGACCGCCAGGCGGATGCGATTGCCCTGGGCGAGAATCTCCATGTCGTTCCAGTCGTGCTGTTTGCCGGCCTTGATCGCGACGTTGCGAATGTCCGCGCCCGGATTGATGCCGCCTGCCCTGCGATAAAGATCGTACAAGCCCCAGCCAGTCGGGAACATCACGAGATGGCCTTGATACGTGTGCTCGGCCTTTTCCTTGACGGGATCCTTCGCGTCCTTGGGAATGAACTTCTTGCCCCAAAGCGCGACGCCCGAGTGCATCTCCGACTCGACCAGCTTGGCCGAGAAGAGCAGGCGGAAGTCGGTGAAGCTCTGCTTGGTGAAGAGATACGTAGAGTACTTGAGCGGCTTGTCGTTGCGTGCGACGATGACGCCTTCCTTGACCGACCACAGATCGGCGTAGCCTTCCCAGCCGTCGAGGTTCTTGCCGTTGAAGAGCTTGATCGTCTCCGACTTGCCGACGAGCGGCGGGACCTCGGGCGCCTTTTTCGGTTCGACCTTCTTGTCTTTGCCTCCCGCGGAGACCAGGTCGCTGCTCAAAGCCCCGACGATCAATACGCCGACAGCCAACAATGCACCAGCCAGCAAACGTTTCATGGGTTACATCCTCATGGTGTGATGGAATAGCCAGAAATCGTTCGTAGCATGCGGCCGAAGTGAATGCAACAGATAAGTTGCGCCAATTTGAAAGGATGAAGGATGAAGGATGAAGGATGAAGAATGAAGGATGAACGTGCATTTTTCATCCTTCATCTTTCCAACAATCTCATGCCGCGTTCGGAAGCTGATTCGCCTCGCCCAGGTAGGCGCGGATGGTTTCACGGGCGGGCCCAATAGCCCGAATGCTGCCATGATGGAGCCAGATGACGCGCGTGCAAAATTCTTGCAAGAATTCCAGGTGATGGCCCACCATGACAACGATGTGCGCTCGGTGCATGAATTCGCGCATGCGCTGCTCGGCTTTTTTCTGGAAAACGACATCCCCCGTGCCGAATACTTCATCAATCAACAAGATTTCGGGATTGCGTGCGGTCGCGACCGCAAAGGCCAGGCGCGTGAGCATGCCGGTCGAATAACAGCGGAGCGGCAGGTCCAGGAAATCCCCCAGTTCCGTGAACTCGGCGATCTCTTGAAGTTTGCCTTTGAGGCTGGTTGGCGTTTCGCCCTGAAAGTAGCCGCGTAGCCGAACGTTCTGCCAGCCCGTGGCATTCAGTTCGAAACCGACGCCGATATCGAACAGGGAACAGATGGAGCCGTCAACGTGGCGCGTGCCGCGCTGAATCGGAAAGATGCCGCCGATGGTCCGCAGCAATGTGCTTTTGCCGGCGCCGTTCAACCCAATGATGCCGACCCGTTCGCCGTTGGTGATTGTGAAGGTCAAGTCGTTGAGGGCCTTGACCGTACGGATGCCCCGTTTGACCTTGCGAAACAATCCGTGGAAGATGATCTCTTTCAACGTCAGCGATTGATTTTCGCGGATCGGGTATTCCAGATCGACATTTTGAAATTGAATCTGTGCCATTCCTTGCACCTCTACATGGAAGGGTGAAGGCTGAAGGATGAAAACACCGATTCATCCTTCAGCCTTCAGCCTTTCATTCAGATCCAGAACACGAGTGTTCGCTCCAACTTCCGCAGTAGAAAGATCGCGAGAGTTCCGACAGCCGCCAAGAATGCCAGACTTAGGAAGATTTGCTGTCCCGTTGGCAAGGTCCCATCGAGGATCGGCGTGCGCACCAGCGCGAGAATCGAGGCGAACGGATTCCAATCGAAAAACTCCATCAGCCGTCCGCGATTTGGAAAATCTTCGGGCCGGTATAGAATCGGCGTCACGTAGAAAGCAATTTGTAGGAAGATCTCGAGCATATTGGCCATGTCGGGAAAATGTGCTTGCAGTACGCCTGACACGATCGCCAGAGACCAGGCAAGCAAGAACAAGATTAGCAGCGCGGGAATCAGGGCCAACAACGCCAACGGATCGATGTACCCTCGAAAGATGAGGGTGACTGCCAGTGCGATTCCGAAGGCAATAAGAAAATGAAAAGCCGAGGCCAACACGATGCGCAAGGGGAAAATCGCGAGCGGCACACGCTGCTGTTTGATATAGGAGGCGCCAGTAATAAAGGCACAACAACCCTGGTTAATCGACTCCGTTAGGAACTGCCAGGTGGTCATGCCGAGCAGCAAGTAGGGGGCATACTCGGCGAGCGGACGATTGAACAGTTTTCCAAAGACAACGCAGAGGATAGCCGTCATCACCATGGGGCGCATGAGCGACCACCCCACGCCCAGAAACGATCCCTTATATCGTTGATTGACAATATCGTTTTGCACAAGTGCAAATATGAAATATCTGAGCTGCCATATCCGTTCGAGATAATCCAGATGGATAATCTGGGGTCCTATCATGACGTTCCTTGCATCCATGTGAAAAGTGCATCCTTCACTCCGGCTAACATTAGTTCGACATCATAGCCGAGAAACATCAGCTTGCAAGCTCAGCTACAATTGAACGGATGGAGCCGGAATCCTGGGAGTTCCAGGTAAAATCGGTAAGGCACCGTTGTTTTGCTGTCTCTTACCCAGATTCGCGCCGCCCATTTGCTGGCGATATGGATGCGATCCGAGGTGAGCCTCGTCTTGACCGCCGTTCTGTCATTGCATACGGTTTGTCGACACAGTTAACTTTCTGAATTCCGACGGAACATGCCATGCTTGAGACTTCACGGCCAATGCGGATCTTGATTATCCCATCCTGGTACCCGTCGGAGGCAAGCCCGCTCAACGGTATTTTCGTCCGCGAGCAAGCCAAGTGCCTGGCGCGCCGCTTTGCGGTGACAGTGCTGACGCCCCGGTCGCCGTCGTTCCTCCATCAACTGTGCTTCCGTTGGGGGCCGGCATTCACTCAGGCCAACGATGAAGGCATCGACACTCTGTTCGTGCGCCGCCTGCGGCTGCCCAGCCTGCACCGGATCTTCGCGTCTCGGAAGGACCCGGATTACATTGTGCCATATTATCGGAGGTTCTGTCGCGCCATCCGCGACGGGTTTGCCTGGTATGTCAAACAGCATGGCTTGCCGGACGTCATTCATGCCCACGTAGTCTTGCCGGCGGGCTGGATTGCCGTCGAGCTGGGTCGCGAGTACGGCGTTCCCGTGGTCCTCACCGAACACAGCGAGCCGTTTTCGATGCACCTCGGGTCCGAGACGCAAAGACAGCTCGTCCATGCCACATTGAGCGGAGCCGATCGCGTCGTGGCGGTCAGTTCAGCCTTGCGAGACGTGATGTTGAAATATTGTCCAAACCTTAAGATCGACGTTATCGGCAACATCATAGACACCACCTTCATGAGCCTGGTCAAAGCCACGGGAATTGCGTCAAGGAGGTTTCGCTTCTTGTTCGTGGGGATGTTGACGGAGCGAAAAGGAGTGCAACATCTGTTGGCCGCCGCCCAAATGTTGAAGGCCAAAGGATTGAGTGCTTTTGAGATCTACGTCGGGGGCGACGGGCCGTATCGATCCACACTGCAGAAGATGGCCCAGGAGCTCGGACTGGCGAACCAATGCAATTTCCTGGGCATGCTGACAAGAGAGGCTGTGCGCGACCATATGCAAGCGTGCGACGTCTTCGTCCTGCCCAGCCTGGGCGAGACCTTTGGCGTCGTCCTGGGCGAGGCGATGGCGTGCGGCAAACCTGTTCTTTCCACGCGCTGCGGCGGCCCCGATAGCGTCGTGTCGCCAGAAACGGGGATTCTCGTCGCGCCCGGTGACCCGCGTGAGTTCGCCGACGCCATGGCGGGATTCATGACCGATCGATATTCATTCGATGCCGAGACGATTCGGCAAAGTGTACTGACACGATTCGGCGCGGACGCCTTTCTCGAGCAGACGGAGAAGCTCTATCGCGGCCTGTCCACACGCCGCGCTCCGACTCACGCTCGGACAGCGTGATACACGGCGAATCTCGCTCAGGCTGTTATCGATTCCCTGCGGGCCATTTTTTGCAAACTCGGACCTGGATTGTGAGCGAGCGCCTTGAACTGCAGCTCCCGCGCAATCGCGGCCAGGACATCCGTGGACGAAACGATGCCGATCGGCCGGTTGTCGAGATCGGCGACGATCACCCGATGAATCCGCGCATCGAGCATGGTCTGCGCCAGCGTGCCGATGCAAACGTTGGGGCTTACCAGCACCGGATCGGCAGTCATAAAGCAGCCGACGGTATCGATCGGCGCGACCTCGCAGCCGAAGATCTGCCACGAATGGCACACCGATTCGGCGGATTCGTGCCGATTGTTGCCCAATTCCACCCAATAGAGAAAATCCGTGGTAGAGAGCACGCCGACGCAGCGGCCCTGCGCGTCAACGACCGGTGCGCCACTCACAAACGATTGAGATTCGTCGACGTCCTGTGCGGAACGTGCCTGGAAGAGAACCACCGTGCCAGAATCGCACAGAAGCTTGAATGGGAACCAACCGATGAGCCGCCGATTCGTGTCGCAGGGCGGCACGCACGCGAATTCGTCCTGTGTCGTGCATCCATTGTAGGCAGGCCATCACAACCGGCTTGCATTCTTTCCTGGCATTGAAATTGCTCCTCGCCACGCCATGGATACTCCCTGAATCTCCGTGGGGTACATACGATGGACACTCAACCCGATTCTACCGAGCAGCCGCACGAATCCGATCCGGCGCGTGAAGACAAGATCGCTGGACCAGCGAGGCTGGTCATGTGGCTGTTCGTCGTCGTTTTTCTGGGGCTCGGATTTTTCTTGATTGGCGATCTTCTGCGCGGCCTTTGGCGCTGAACGATGGGTGCATCTTCAGGCATGCTCCTTCGGCGGCGCGGCCGGCTCAAGCTGGTACTTCGCGATCAGCCGATAGAGCGACCGCCGGCTAATGCCCAACGCCTTGGCGGCGTGGACCTTGTTGAATTTGAATTGCTCCAAAACCCTTAGCACGTGCCCTCGTTCCATCGCGTCGAGATGGAGTGGGTCGACTTGGGCGGCTTCTGGCCTGGACGAACTCGGTGCTTGCGCGGGATGGACGACCAAATTCTCCGGCAAGTCATCGACGGTGATCGTGTTTTCCTCCGCCAGAATCTGCGCGCGTTCCAGGACGTTCAGAAGCTCACGGATATTCCCCGGCCAGGCGTATTGCATCATCATCTGCAGCGCAGCGGGATGAACATCGTGTTTGACCTTGCCGATCTGCCGAATCGTCAGGAAATGATCGATCATCAGCGGAATGTCCTCGCGGCGTTC
>SYHD01000005.1 GCA_005799265.1 Planctomycetia bacterium
CCCGAACCTCTTCACCTGGACCGACACCTGCAATGTCAACGTCATCCGCGATGGTGACGCGGCGCTGCTGATTGACCTCGGCGATGGCAGTGTGCTGGACCATCTCGCGGAGATTGGCGTGAAGAAGGTCGAGTGGGTGCTAAACAAACCGCGGAGCGTCCAGAAAGCAATTTCCTATCAGTTTTTGAGCCTAGTGTGAGGAGCGAGTTTTTGCGGGTTCGCGGAACTCTCTTCCATCGTACCTTAACCCACCCACCCCCTGACCGGAGACTCTCATGACCCGCCTCCTACTCGCCGCCGCGCTCGCCGCCACCGCACTGGCGGCCGCGGCGCAGCCGAAGAAGATCGATCCCAACGGCCCTCCGGGGCCGCTGCCGAAGGCGTACACCGACACCCCGCCGCCCGGCTGGCTGCCGGTCACCCGGCTCGACGACACGACGCCGTGGGCGGACGTGCGGAAGGTCGAGGACAAGGTTCACGTCTACTTCCCCAACGGCGACAAGCCGGTCCGCGGGGTGTACGTGTCGGTCGTGTTCCACAGCCAGGACCCGCGCGAGGTCGCCCGGCTGTGGGACTTCGCCCTGGTCACCATCCCGTGGCCGATGCTCTACGACGTCGGCCTGACGGACACCCGCAGCCCGCGCGGCAAGGCGACCGGCCTGCCGGTCGGGAACACGGCCTGGTTGCTCCACTACCTGGACAAGGCCGCGGCCGAGACGAAGCACCCGGAACTGGCCGCCGCCCCGATCGTCGGGTGGCTGATGCAGTCCGGTGAGCACCACGCCCCGGACCTCGACAAGCGCGCCCCCGGCCGGGTGGTCGCCTGGGCCGACGTGTTCCACGGCCGCATCGACCCGTTCACCGACTTCACCTCGCGCGTGCCGTACGTGCTGGCCTGGGAGTTCAACCCGAGCGACGAGAAGAAGCGGCGGGCCGACCGGGAGGCGAAGCTCAAGGACGTCGCCGGCAAGCCGACCCCGGCCCCGGCGCTCGTCTGCGAGGCCAGCACCTACGACTTCCCGCACGGCGTGTACTCGAAGTGGGGCTTCTACCAGGTGTACCTCGACCGGTGCATCAAGGCCCGGGTGCCGAAGGAGGTGCCGGAGCCGGGCAAGACGGTGAAGCTCAAGCCCGCGGACCGCGAGGCGGGCTGGTGCGCCGACTTCAACGAGATCGGCGAGTGGGTGGCGATCGCGCCGTACAAGGAGGCGAAGGGGATGGTGGCCCCGCAGTGGCTGCCGGACGAGTACGCGGCGTGGGCGTACCGGGCGTTCCACTCGCACAACCCGTCGCTGACCCTGACCGCGCCGGTGACCGAGTACCTGGGCCCGCGGGCCGCCCCGAAGGAGGGCCGCGGCGTCTGCGGACTCGGGTTCGGCAAGGTGGAAGGCAAGGCCGGCGAGCCGGTCGCCCTGGAGGCCGGGCTCCGGGGCCAGGTGGACAAGGCCAAGCCGCCGCCCCGCGAGTGGGAGTTCGTGAAGGTCGAGTTCCGCGACGGGGACAAACTCCTGGGCACCGCGGAGAAGGCCCCGTGGCGGCTGGAGGGGGTGAAGCTCGAAGCCGGGCTGCACGCCCTGATCCCCGTCGGGGTGAGGGCCGACGGCACCCGCGTGTGCGGCCGCCCGGCGCTCTACGGCGTCCGGTGATCGGTTAAACCGCGGAGCGTCCAGAAAGCAATTTCCTATCAGTTTTTCTGTGCTCAATGGTTTAATAAGTGCATGCAGGATTGCGGCGGCCACTAATTGAAGGACGAGTTGTAGCGGGGATAAGATCGTCATGAATCGATACGTATCAATTTTCGCGATTGGGTTTGGACTATTCCTTCCGTTGACCTGCCTCGCTCAGCAAAAGGTGTCCACGGAGGAACTGAACTTTTTCGAGAAGAAGATTCGTCCCGTCCTGGTCGAGCATTGCTATCGCTGTCATTCTTCAGAAACGGCGAAAGCGGGGAAGCTCAAGGCTGGACTCCAGCTTGACACGCGGGTCGGCATCCGCACGGGGGGCGAGAGCGGGCCGGCGATCGTGCCGGGCAATCCCGCCAAGAGCCTCCTCCTGGCGGCGTTGCGCCATGAGACTTTCATGATGCCGCCGTCGGGAAAGCTGCCCGAATCGGTCATCGTTGATTTTGTCGCCTGGATCAAGAACGGTGCTCCCGATCCGCGCGACGGCAAATCGGTTGTTCAAACGGAGAAGATCGATTGGCAAAAGGCTCGCGAATTTTGGGCGTTTCAGCAGCCGAAGGTCCATGCTCCTCCACAAGTCAAGAACGCCGGCTGGCCGCGGAAGGATATCGATCGCTTCGTTCTGGCGGGACTGGAGAAACGCGGCCTCGAGCCGGTTCGGGCCGCCACGAAGCGCGAGTGGATTCGCCGGGCAACCTTCGACCTGATCGGCCTGCCCCCCACGCCCGAAGACATCGAAGCTTTTGAAAAAGACAAATCGCCCGAGGCTCACGCCAAGGTCATCGATCGCTTGCTCGAGTCGCCTCACTATGGGGAACGCTGGGGACGCTACTGGCTCGACCTGGCTCGCTACACGGACGATCTCGGCGGGACCGTGGGGCCCGTAGTCGCGCCGACAGCTTTTCGGTATCGCGATTGGGTCATCCAGGCTTTCAACCGCGACATGCCGTACGATCAATTCGTGCGGCTGCAATTGGCGGGCGATCTGATCGCGGAGCCTGTCAAGGATTATGCGGAACGGCTTGGCGGACTCGGTTTTCAAGGTCTCGGCCAGCGTTTCAGCGGCAATGCCGTCGGCATGGTCAAAAAGAAGGTGGCCGACGAACTCGACGATCGCGTCGACACGGTCACGCGAGCCTTGCTGGGGCTGACGGTGTCGTGTGCCCGCTGCCACGATCACAAGTTCGATCCGATTCCCACCGTCGATTATTACTCGCTGGCGGCGGCTTACAACGGAGCCAATCTGAGCGTTGAAATCGATCTGGCGCCTCAGGACCATGTGGCGGCCGAGACGAAACGGAAAAAGGAGGCCGCCGAATTACAGGCGAAAATCGACAAACTCACCGCCGACGAAGGTCGTCGACTAGGCCGACAGGAACTTGCCCGGCTGGATGAATACTTGCTAGCGGCCTGGAAGTTGCGCGTGCTTGCCGAGCGCAAACAGCCTGCCGACGCCGAGGCCGTTGCCCGCGCGTCGAACCTCAATTCCTTCTTCCTCATTCGCTGGACCAAGGCGCTGGCGAATCCAAAGGGAGTACCGTTGCTCGAAGCGTGGCACGCAGCCGCGCTGAAAGCAAGCGAGACGGCCGCAATGAACGGCCCCGTGGAACCACCTAAGGATCTGCGCGACGCTTCGACGAAAGCGAAATCTCAAGCTGACGACGCGCTGCGTGCCTTGTCCGAATCCGAGGGCGCCAAGACGAAGCTGCCACCCGCGGCCGAAACGTTCATCAAGGTGCATTTGTCGAATGACGGGGCCGCGTTTCAGCTTCGCGGCAAGGATGCCGCCGCATATCTCTCGGCTGCCGACCGCGCCCGGTACGACGAGTGGGGCACGAAGTTGCAGCGGCTTCAGGCGTCAGCCCCCGCCGCATTTGCGAGGGCGCCAGCGGTGATCGGCGGTGGTCAGACGATGCAGATCAACGTGCGCGGCAATGCCGACCAACTCGGCAACGTCGCCCCTGCTGGCTTTTTGCAGATACTGAAACCTCAAGATCCGTCGCCAGCGTCGAAGTTTACTCGACTCGAATTGGCCGACGCCATCGCGAATCGGAACAATCCGCTGACGGCTCGGGTCTATGTCAATCGTGTCTGGCATTACCATTTTGGCAGGGGCATCGTGGGCACGACTAGCAACTTCGGTCAACTGGGCGATCGGCCCACGCACCCGGAATTGCTCGATACGCTCGCGGTTCGCTTCATGGAAAACGGCTGGTCCACCAAATGGCTGCATCGCGAGATTATGCTGTCAGCCACGTATGGACTCAGCAGCGCTCCCGATGCGAAGAATCTTGCGAAAGATGCCGACAACCACTACCTCTGGCGGATGTCGCCGCGTCGGCTCGATTTCGAAGTTTGGCGAGACTCCATGCTGGCTGTCGCTGGAAAGCTCGATCCCCAAATTGGTGGGCAGCCTTACCGCGATCCGCAAGGAAAAGTGCAATTGCATCCCGAGGATGTCGAGAATCGTCGGCGGACGATCTATGGCTTCATTAGCCGCTTCAAGCCGAACCCGACGTTGACGCTGTTCGACTTCCCCGAACCGAACGTGACGAGCGATCAGCGCACCGCAACCACGATTCCACAACAGCAGTTGTTCGCGCTCAACAGCCCGTTCGCGTTGGCGATGGCCCGCTCCTTCGCGGAACGTCTCGAAGCGTCGGAAAAAACAGTGGACCGTCGCCTGCATTTGGCCTGGCAGCTGGCCTTCAGCCGACCGCCGACCGAGCGAGAGAAGGTCGTCGCCCAAGAATTCTTGCGCGATGCCGCTTCAGCGGAGGAAAAACTCGGGCCGTGGGAACGTCTCTGCCATTCGCTGCTGACGACCAACGAGTTTGCATTCGTACCATAACACCGATAGACGACAAAGGAGCCGCAAATGTCCTTGTTCGATAATACCTTCCCGTTTTCTCGCCGCCAGATGTTGGCCCAGACGAGCTATGGCGTCGGCATGATTGGTCTGGCGTCGGTGCTGGCCGGCCAAGCGCACGCCAACACGACGCCATTAGCCGCCCGCCCGCCACACTTCCCGGCCAAGGCCAAACGGATCATCCATCTTTGGATGAACGGCGGTCCGTCGCAGGTGGATACGTTCGACCCCAAACCGGCTCTACTGAAATACGCCGGCCAACGTCCCGATAGCACGGCCCGGCTCAGCACCGAACGCAGGACCGGCGGATTGATGCCGTCGCCGTTTCGCTTCACCCGGCATGGACAATCGGGCCTGGAGATCAGCGAACTCTTTCCGCACCTTGCCCGCCATGCCGACGACCTGTGCGTGATCCGCTCCATGCACACGAACACGCCGGTTCACGAGGCATCCAATTGGCTGATGTTCACGGGCAACGTGCAGCCGATTCGCCCGGCGTATGGTTCGTGGCTGCTCTATGGCCTCGGCACAGAAAACGAGAATCTCCCCGGCTTCATCGTTCTGGGCGAAGGTCAACCAGTCAACGGGCCGTCCAACTGGAGCAGCCGATTTCTCCCGGGCATTTATCAAGGCTGCCAGGTCACGCTTCCCGGCGATTATCGACCGCAGGACGTGCTCGCGAATCTCCACAACGCGAACTTGTCTCCGCAAGGGCAGCGTCGGCAACTCGACTTCACGCAAAGGCTCAACGACCTCCATCGGGAACGCGCCGGCGCCGAGAATGCCTTCGGTGCACGCATGGATTCCCTGGAGTTGGCGTATCGCATGCAGACCTCGGCATCCGAAGCGTTCGACATCCGCGGTGAACCCGAGCAGATCCTCGATCTCTACGGCTTGACCGGGCTCCACGCTAACGCTCCCGCAAATGCCAGAAACGAAGCTCGCCGCGCAACCTTCGCCCGCAACTGCCTGCTCGCACGTCGGCTGGCCGAGCGTGGCGTTAGGGTCATTCAGATCTATTACGGCAATCTTCAGCCTTGGGACACGCACAGCGACAACGCCCGCGGGCAGCAAACACTCGCGGGAATCGTCGATCAACCCATCGCGGGGCTCCTCACGGATCTCAAGCGGCGCGGTTTGCTCGAAGACACGTTGGTCGTCTGGGGCGGCGAATTTGGCCGCACGCCGGCGACGGAAGGAAGCAATGGCCGCGACCACAACCACTGGGGCTTTTCCATGTGGCTCGCCGGCGGTGGAGTGAAAGGCGGCCTGGCCTACGGCGCGACCGACGAGTTCGGCTTCCGCGCCGTCGAGAAGCGTGTCCACGTTCACGATCTCCACGCCACGATGCTGCATCTGATGGGCATCGACCACGAACGCTTGACCTTCCGTTACAGCGGCCGCGATCATCGTTTGACCGACGTGCACGGCACCGTCGTTCGCGATTTGATTGCGTAAGCCCACACCGAAGTAGTGAGGAACCGACTATGTTCACGATTCGACCGGATCACCGCTCAACGCGGCGATCGTTCTTGAAAATTGGCGCTCTCGGCCTCGGCGGATTGGGTTTGCCGTCCTTCCTTCAGGGGAATCCGGCCGCCGACCGACCGTGGGTTCGGGACCGGTCGGTCGTTTGGGTTTGGCTGGGGGGCGGCCCGCCGCAACAAGAGACCTGGGACCCCAAGCCGGACATAAACCGCGGAGCGTCCAGAAAGCAATTTCCTATCAGTTGTGGACCCGCAAAGGTCAACGACTGATATAGGATAGTTGGAGGGAAAAGGTGTATGTCAAACGGCTTGACAGAGAAGAATGGACTGAATGCAGCCCTGAAGCATGAGATAGCCTCCGGACGTAAGAATGTACAGCGCGTCAACAGATGCGGTTACGACCTCATTTCCAAGGGAAACGGCGAAGAGCGTCACATAGAAGTTAAGACGACCGACAAGAGCACATTCGCTCGGCGATGGCTCGAAGAAAAAGAGTATCAGGCGCTGCAAACAGACAAACGCTTCTGGGTGTACCTCGTTACTAATGCGAACTCAAAACCTGAGATCCACGAACTAGATGCGGCAGAGGTCAGCAGGAGATACAAGCGCACAGTAAAGCACTACTGGTTTGATTTTTCCTAAACATCGAAACAACTGCATACAACACAATGGAGAGCTCAATGACCGACAGAGAATACCAAATCAACAACCTGCAGAGAATATTCGGCGAGGCACGCTTATCACCCGTCTTCAGGAGAAATTCAAAATACAAGACAGAAGGGGTTCCTCGCATCGCATACGACGACATCATGAACGACAAACGCATCATCAGATGTGACAACGATTTCTCCAGAAGTGGTGGATTTTGGAGCAACACAGACGCAACAATCATAGCGCAATACGATAGCATTGAAGAACTGGTTGATGACGGGTGGCGACTAGACTGAACTCTACCAACGATGATGGCTAACATCGAGATATCAACCAGACAAGCAGGTATGCCCTACGCAACAGTCCAGACGACTCCGAGCGGGAAAGCATACGGATGTTCAGGACTATTTCTGGCGTCGCACAGACAGGCGAATCAGCATTGAACGCAATTCCCAGCACAAGAAACGAACTGCGTGACCTAAACCGCGGAGCGCCCAGAAAGCAATTTCCTATCAGTAAGCCGTCACAACAGGGAAGGAAGAAGTCACCGTTGATTGCCGTGCGATCCTTTGGGGTGGTGCAGTGAAACACGCCTATCGAGCGTGGCCGTATCATGTGAAGGTCGTTCCTCGCAGCGATCTGCCCCTCCGATTCACTCAGACGACTGAATGGAAAGCCGATCCGAATCGTTTCGAGAAGAACAAGACCCTTGCGGTGCTCAAGGCAGGGGAATGGAAGTGTCAAGTGCCTGCCGATGGGAAATGACTGCCCGAACCACGGCCTGCCGGGTACGTCGCTGACGCGCCGCCCCAGAGGCCGGGCGTTCGGCACAGAGGAGAAATGAATGATGAAGAAGACGATCTTGACGGTTGTGCTACTACTCGTGGCTCTCGCACTACTCATGTTCAACTTCACATCCGGTCCAACGGCTCGTAGCGGAACAGTGGCCGGAGAGATTCTAGTGAATGCTGGCGGTTCCAGATTGGACGATGTATCGAACCTGAAACGCTACAGCCTTGACATAGGAGGCATCGAACGCATCTTCCCGGCATATGAGGCGATTATCAACTCGAGTGCCGATGCCGAAGTCGTAGACTTCGCCATCGAGGGTGCACGAACACACTTGGAGAATCGCCTGAGCATGGGCGAGCAACGCAGAACCTTGGTCTGGAGCAGCGGTTTATCGAAGAGCCCGCTGAGGGAAAGTGAGATTGCTTGCGTCAGGTCTCTTTTCAATGCCGCATTGGCCAACCGCGCAAGGTGGCGAAACACGACAGAGCACTTTCTTGTGGACTACGTTGATCAACTCAAGAAGGGCGGTTATTCCCAACTTGCGAACGACCTCGGGACGCAGTTGAGCAAGAAGAATGCAGCCGAACAACCGCCAAACCGCGGAGCGCCCAGAAAGCAATTTCCTATCAGTTAACCGGGAGCCTTTACTGCTCCTTCAAGCGTCGTCCCTTGATATGGCTGGAAGAAAATGACGGCGATATTTACATGGGCGAGTGTTTTCTGAATCTTGGAAAATGCTGGTCTATGATGCCATGGAAACCGGAGCATAAGGAACGGTATGACAAGGCGTGTGAGGCCTTGACGTATGATGAAACCCGCGCTTTAATTAAAACAGGACAGGAGGCACGGATATGAAGACAAAGGTAAGGGTAAGGGTCTATGACATCGAATGGGACACGGACGGCAAGAAGGTTCGCCTACCCCAACGGTTCGCCCTTGACCTTGATATCTGCGATATCGAGGACGAAATACACGCCGAAGGCGACATCAAGGGGACGATTGAGGGGCAGATTGAAAACCATATGGACGAAAAGTACGGGTTTTGCCACAACGGATTCAAGTGGTGTTTCATATGAAGATGTTTAAAAACCCCGATGAGGCACAGGAATACCGCGAAAACGGGGCGGTATGTGTCATGGAAAACGGGCATATCTCCGAAGGCGATGTCTGTACAAGTTGTCCGTTAAACAATTCCAACGCCTGTATCTTCCCGTTGCGGGGGTATGCCCCCGAATTGGTGGACGTTCCAAATCTAGACGTAAGTCGTTGACGCGGTATATCAGTCGGCCGATGGCGAGTTCGCGCTGCGCATGGCCTACTCCGCCCACGAGACACGGACGACCCGCCTGCCCGTCACGATCATCGGCGCTGATACGGAGCAGCGCTTCACCGTCGACCAGACCAAGCCCCTTCCCGTCGGCGAAGCTTTCCGCCCGATCGGCTCTCTTCGCCTACGCCAGGGGGTCGAGTATACGCTTACTGTGACCAATCAAGACACCAAAGGCTTCGTGATCGTCGACGCCTTCCAGTTGCTCCCGGTCGCCGCTCCGGCAAAGTAACCCCATGAAGAATCGCCTGCTGCTCTGCCTCGCCGCCCTGCTCGTGGGCTGCTCCACGCCCAAGGAAGAGCCTAAGCCGTCCGCCTCGCTGCTGCCGGCCGGCTGGGACGCCAAGGCCGCGGGCGACAAGGTAATCGCCGGGCTTTTCAAGGTCACCGGCCCGGAGGTCAAAGGCGCGCATGACGCCCATTTCGCGATCGTCGGCGACCGCGCCTATGTCGTGGCCGAGGTCAACGACCGCCAGGCCGGTGAAGCCGCCCAGTGGCCCTTCGTCTACGCGACGCTCTCCATCGTCGATCTGCGTAACGAGCGACTGCTCGACGTGATGACGCTCGCCCGCTCCGAACAAGCTTTCGCCAACGAGACCCTGCCCGTCGGCGCCTGCTTCGTGCCCCGCATCAAGCAGGTCGGCCCGAAGACGCTCCGCTGCTGGTTCGCGAGCGAGCAGCCCGGCAAGCGTCAGTCACAGACCTACTATCGCGACTTCGACCTCGGCACGCTGACCTTCGAGCGCGAGATCCATCGCATGAAGCTGCGCACGAGCGAAGGCGTCTTCGATCTCCAGCCGCAATATCTGCATGCCGACGCCGCCAAGCAGGGCTTCAAACGTAAGCCCGTCGACGCCGGTCTTTACCTGTTCGACAACTTCAAGGAGTTCGACGGACGCACCTTCATCGCGATCAACAACTACCTCGGCGCCCAGCAGGCGCTCTGCGTGCTGAACGCCGAAGCGGACACGCTCGAAGTGGTCGGCCACTTCAACGGCCCCGGCGGCCCGGCCCTGACCGAGCCCGCGGTCAATCGTCTGCCCAACGGCACCTGGCTGGCCATCAGCCGCCAGGAGAACGGCGACCACAACTACTGGTTCTGCGAAAGCCAGGATGGCCGGACCTGGACGACCGGGGGCGAGAAGGCCTTCGTCAAGCAAGGCGCCGGCTCCAAGCCGACGTTCGATAAGTTCGGAGGGATGTATTACCTAGGCTGGCAGGAAAGCACCCGGATCGACGGCGTCAACCGGAGCGTCTTCAATGTCGACGTCTCCAAGGACGGACTGAACTGGGAGCGCAAATACCGTTTCGAGAGCACCAAATCCTTTCAATACCCCACCTTCGTCGAGGACAAGGGGGCAATCTGGCTCGTAGTGACCCAAGGGGACTCCGACCCCAGCCGGAAAGAACGGATCATGTTCGGCCGGTTGGAGTAATCATAAGCTCTCGATTAGCCTACGGGCCAAAAACTCCTCGCAACCAAACTGGGCGGGAGGTGTATTACTTCCACCCCCATGCGATTCCTCGCCCCCCTCCTTCTGGCCGTGGCCGTCACCGGCTGCGTAGCCGGTGAACTGTCCTTCGACAAGCAGACGTTGACCAAGGACTTCGTGGCCGAAGGCTGCGCGGTCGCCGACTTCGACCACGACGGCCATGTCGACGTCGCCGCCGGCTGGTTCATCTGGAAAGGCCCCGACTTCAAGCAGCGCATCGCTTACGCCGTCGAGCCGTCGCACGACAAGGGCCCGAACAAGACGCCGTTCAACGGCGCGACGGGCTACTCCGACTACTTCATCTCCTACGCCTACGACTTCAATGCCGACGGTTGGCAGGACATCCTGGTCTTCGGCTTCCCCGGTGACCCCGCCCTCGTCTACGAGAACCCCAAGGGCAAGGCCGGCCCTTGGACCGTCCATAACATCTTCGACGTCGCCGACGGCGAGTCGCCCCAACTCGTCGACATGAACGGCGACGGCAAGCCGGAGCTCCTCTGCCACACCAGCGACCTCGTCAAGGACCCGAAGAACAACAAAGGTCGCCACGGCGGACAGTTCGGTTACGCCGAGATCGATTGGCAGAATCCCTTCGGCAAGGCCCGCTTCCGCCCGATCACGCCGAAGAACAAGGCCAACGACCAGAAGATCTTCAAGTATACGCACGGCTACGGCGCCGGCGACGTCAACGGCGACGGCCGGATGGACATCCTCGAAGCCAACGGCTGGTATGAGCAGCCGGCCGACATCTCCAAGGACTCCGACTGGAAGTTCCACGCCGCCAATTTCGGTGTCGGTGGCGCCCAGATGTATGTCTACGACGTGAACAAGGACGGCCGTAACGACGTCATCACGAGCATCAAGGCCCACAGCTACGGTCTCTCCTGGTTCGAACAGAACGCCGACGGCTCCTTCAAGGAGCACGTCATCCTCGGCAAGACCAAGGAGGACAACGCCGACGGCAAGGGCTTCAGCCAGATCCACGCGGTCGAGCTCCAGGACATGAACGGCGACGGCCTGCCCGACATCATCTGCGGCAAGCGCCGCTGGGCCCATGGCATCAAGGGAGACGACGAGCCCAATGCCGACCCGGTGCTCTACTGGTTCGAACTGAACCGCGATGGCAAGGGAAGCGCGAGCTTCACGCCCCGTCGCATCGACTCCGACAGCGGCGTCGGCACCCAGTTCTTCGCCGGCAAAGTGAACCAGGACGCGAAGCCTGACATCGTCATCGCGAACAAGCACGGCGTGTTCGTCTTCACGCAGAAATAAAC
>SYHD01000335.1 GCA_005799265.1 Planctomycetia bacterium
AACCTGGTTGCTGAACGCCTTGGTGCTGGCGACGCCAATCTCCGGGCCGGCGTGGAGATAGACGCCGCCGTCGGCTTCGCGGGCGATGCTGCTGCCGACGACGTTGCACAATGCGAGCGTATGATGGCCTTTGCGTTTCGCTTCACGCACTGCTGCCAAAGTATCGGCGGTTTCGCCGGACTGGGTGATGGCGAGCACGATGGTGTTGCGTTCCATCGGCGGGTTGCGGTAGCGCAATTCGGAGGCGTATTCGACCTCGACAGGGATACGGGCGAACTCCTCGAATAAATACTCGCCGACCAGGGCGGCGTGATAGCTGGTGCCGCAAGCCGTGAAGATAAAACGCTCGGCACGGCGGAGCTGGCGGGCGTCGAGATTGAGGCCACCAAAGTGGGCGGAGGCGTCGTCGTCGGCGAGTCGGCCGCGCATGGCGTTTTCGAGAGCTTCGGGCTGCTCGAAGATTTCCTTGAGCATGTGGTGCTCGAAGTCCCCCTTGTCCGCGTCGCCCGGATCCCAGTCGATGTCATGAACGGTGGCGTCGATGCGTGCGAAGTTGGCGTCGAGAATGTGCCAATTTTCCGAGCGTAGCACGCACATTTGGCCATCTTGCAGGTAAACGACTTTCTGTGTGCAGCCAATGAGGGCGGTCGGATCGCTGGCGAGGAAATTTTCGTCGCGTCCGATGCCGACGACAAGCGGACTGCCCAGGCGAGCGCCGACAATGAGATCGGGCTGCTGCGTGCTGACGACCGCAATGCCGTAGGTCCCCTTGAGGAGCTTAAGGACGTTGCGGACCGCTTCGACGAGATCGCCGTGATAGTGTTTTTGCAGGAGATGGGCGATGACCTCGGTGTCAGTGTCACTGCGGAAATTGATGCCTTCTTCACCGAGTTGTTTCTTGAGGATCGCGTAGTTTTCGATGACGCCGTTGTGAACGACGGCAATCGAGCCGTCGGTGCTCAGGTGCGGGTGAGCGTTGCGATCGTTGGCGGGGCCATGCGTCGCCCAGCGCGTGTGGCTGATGCCGTGGCAGCCCGGGGCGGGACGGTCGGTAAGGAACTTGGCGAGATCGACGATGCGTCCGGCTCGTTTGCGCAGATGCAGATGCGGACCGGTGAGAGTGACGACGCCGGCGCTGTCGTAGCCGCGATATTCCAGGCGGCGCAGGCCTTCGACGAGGATGGGTTCCGCCTCACGCTTCCCGACGTAGCCGACGATGCCGCACATGCCTCTTCCTCCATGAAGACGACGGACGGTTCGAGTGCAGTTATACGTTGCGCGAACGAATCATGACAATGCCAACCAAGGCGCGTGTCATTCTGGCGAATCTGGCGGCATCGCCGGACTAAAGACGAAATCGGATGTTCACGGCGAATGGGCAAGGCAACCACGGCGGCGCGTGCATCGTCGGCATATTGGTTTTTTCCCGGAAATCGGCTGTTCCCCACAGGCAATGCCTTCCTTTCGGTTACTCACGGTCCGCTTTGGACAACGTTCTTTGCCATTCCCCTCGGACGCCCTAGCACCACTTCGATGCCCTCAGGCCAACTCTCGCGCGGTTCGTAATTCAGCAGTCGCTTGGTCGTCTCCAGATCATACATCAATCGCTTCGGCTTGCTCGTCGCGTAGACCACGTTGAACTTGGTCGGCAGCGTCGCCGCGACGGCGCACGCGAAAAAGCGGCCCGCGTCGCCCGGACTCAGATACACGTCCTGGGCCCACTCGGCGGCGCGGATTTCCTCGACTTGCTCCGGCGTGCGCGGACACCAGCCCAGACGCACCGCGATCACCTCCATGCCAAACTTCTCCGCAAACGATCGGCCCGCGCCTTCCAGAAACATCTTGGCGGCAGCGTACCAATAGCGCGGCGTCGGCTGCACCTCGACGCCAACGGGAAGCGGCCCCGCCATCCGTTGGTACCAGACGACTTGCCCGCTCGATGCCGCGATCATGCGCTTGACCCCTGCCCGCTGTGCTTCCTCGAAAATGTGGTAGACGCCGATGATGTTGTTCGGCACGATCTCGGCCAGAAAATCCGCGTCGTCCGGCGTCGCCGCGAGGTGGATGACGGTATGCACGCCCGCGAGCGCACAGGCCACGTCCGTCTCGCTGGTCAACGTGCCGACGATCATGTCGGCCAGGCCCGGCGTCGCCGTGCGATCGAAGCCGCGCACGCGCTGGCCGCGTGCTTGCAGCTCGTGTACGACTGCCTTGCCGATGCGGCCGCTGGAGCCGGTGACGAGGATCAATTCATGTGTCATTTGGTTGTCTCCGCAAGCAACGCTTCGATGCGTGGCACGCCGGGATCGATGCCCGCACAACGCATGGCGAACACGTGGCCGCGCAACATGGCCCAGTCATCCACGGTATCGACATCGTACCAAGGCGGCAACAACGCGAGCCGGCTCGACGTTGCCTGCAATCGTGCCACGGTCTTTTCCAGGACCTGCGCCGAACTCCAGGGTATGTCGTCGAAAATGGCCGGCATTCTCGGACCGCCCCCGATCAAGTAATAGCCGCCGTCGAGCGCCGGACCGATCACGACGTCGTTCTTTCTGAGAAGCTCGAAGGCTTGTTCAATGTACTCAAGAGGCAACGTGGGACTATCGGAGCCGACGACAACTTTGCGCCGATAACGCTGACGGCGACAGCGGTTGAAGAAGGATTGCAGGCGTTGACCGAGGTCGCCGTCCGTTTGCGGAACGAGCGAGAATTGATCGTTGGCCAGACGCTTGAAGTAGGATTTGCCGTCGGCTGCGGAGTAGACAATCGAACGCGCGGCGGACACGGCACGGAATCGGTCGATCGAGTCCTCAAGGCTGGCCTGGGCCACGCGCTGGGCCCATGCGGGCGAGGTCATCCTGGCGAGCCGTGTCTTGACCTGTCCAGCTAGAGGCTGTTTGGCGAAGACGCCAAACGCCTTGCTATTGCGCAGATCCAAAATTGGCATCCGATCACCCTTGCGAACCAGCGCGGCTCATGGCACAAATCGGCACGCCATCCTTGACCGATCTTCACCGCGCGTCTAAACTCACCCTATGAGCAAAGCCGAAGGAGATCCGGCGGTCGGCGGGGGCACGGGAGGCGAACCGAAACTTTCGCGGGCCAGTGTGCAGCGATTTAGTCTCTATCTTCGCCATCTCGAACGCTGGATCCAGGAAGGAATGAACGTCGTTTCCTCAAGCCAACTCGGCGATGCGCTCGGCATCAACGACGCACAAGTCCGCAAAGATCTCGCCTATCTCGGCAGTCTCGGCCAACCCGGCATCGGCTACTACACGCGCGAACTCATCACGGCGCTGCGTCATCGACTGGGCGTCGATCGCACTTGGGCCGCCGTTATTGTCGGCGCCGGCAACCTGGCCCGGGCGCTCATGCGGCATCGCGGCTTCGCGGAGCAGGGCTTTCAATTCGTCGGCCTCTTCGACGCCGATCCGCAGAAGATCGGGCAGATCGTCGAGGGAATCGAAGTACAGCCCCCCGCGAAAATGCTTGAAATCATCGCGGCCGCCAAGGCCGAACTGGCCATCGTTGCGGTGCCGGCTGATACTGCCCAGCAGGTCGCGGACGCGCTGGTCGCTGCGGGCATCAAGGGCATCCTCAATTTTGCTCCCGTGATGCTCAGGCTGCCGCCGCACATCAGCCTCGTCGCGGTCGATCTCGCCGTTCAGCTCGAGCAACTCGCGTTTCTCGTCCATCTTTCGAAGCACGAATAATATCGGCCCTCACGCGCTCGGCTTTCGTTCGCGTTTTTTGGTCAACGTGATTTCGTTCCCTTGTTGATTGTGCACGACCTCATCCATGAAACTGCGAATCAAGAGCAGCCCTCGGCCGCTTGCGCGCTCCATGTTGTCCGGATCGGTCGGATCGGGCACGGCGGTGGGATCGAAGCCGAGTCCTTCGTCGCGAATGACGTAGCGAGCCTCGGCGTTCGACTCGAAAGCAAGGAAGTGCACGCGCCGCGCAGCGTACGGCGATTCACGCCGGCGGGTGTCGATCCGGCGATAATATTCGCTCAGATCATTTTCGCGCAACGACGAATCGACCCCCAGGTTGCCGTGCACGATCGCGTTCATCAGCGCCTCGCGCAGGGCGACGCCGATGCGGATCAAGCCGGTCCCGTCAAACATGCCGGTGCGGGCGAGATTCTCCTGAAGGCAATTGATCAGCGACGGGATCAAGGTGATGTCATTCTCAAGGCAGAAGTACAACTCGTTTTTTTGCAGATGTTGGAAGAGGCGAAGTTGCAGTCGTTGATCGAACGCCGTTGCCAGGACTGATGCAACCGTTTCGGCCAGGTCGACGGCGAGATTCTTCTTGGGGACATAGTTGGCGGCGCCGTGACGCAGGGCTTGAATGGCGATTTCTTCGCTGCCATAGGCCGTCATCAGAATGACTGGAATGGCGGGGTGATGCTTGCGGACTTCGCGCACGAGCTGTAGCCCGTCCATTTCGGACATCTGCATATCGGTGAGAACGAGTTCCGGGCTTTCGCGTGCGATGATCTCCAGGGCCTCGCGGCCATTGCCCGCAAATAAGGCGTGCAGATCCGCGCATTTTTCGAGGAGCCGGCCGGCCAGCTTTTGCTCGACCGGCGAATCATCCACGACCAGGATCTTGGTCATGTGTCCCTCCGTTTGCAATCGATCTCCGCATTCAAGATGGTGGCCAGTTGCGTTAGTGCATCGCCAAGCCGTTGCCGTGACGTTGCTGCGCCCTGGACCATGCCGCGCCTGGCCAGTTCTTCGAGATTGCCCGCGTGCTGGGCCACCGCGCACGCGCCGATTTGGTTTGCCGACCCGCGCAGCGAATGGGCCACGCACTTAAGCGGGGCACTCGCATCCGCTGCGATCGCGGCGTCTATTTCATTCAATATGCGCGGCAAGTCGCCGAGAAAAATACCAATGAGCTCTTTATAGAGGCCCTCATCCCCGGCGACGCGCCGCAGGCCTTCCACGCGATCGAGCACGGGTAGCAAACTCGGCGGCTTCACCTAGTCTCCTCGTCCTGGTTCGCTTTCGACTTCCATCTTCTTGACGATAGCAGAGAACCACGGCAAGCTCAATCGAATAGCCGGAAGATTATCACATAAGCATGGTACGCGTCGGCGTGTACGAGATGAACGGCAATGACTCGCAGCGAAACTCGGCAAAGAATGGCGATCTTTTCAACGCTATGCCAACGAGCCGTTGCGCAGCGCCGACTCGATCCACGCTCCACCTAGCAATTGCTCGCCATCGTAGAAGACGACCGCCTGGCCCGGCGTGATCGCGCTTTGCGGTTCGGTGAAATCGACACGCACCCAGCCCTCACCCCCGGCCCCTCTTTCAGAAGGAGAGTGGGGAAGAGGCGTCACCGTCGCCGGCGCAGCCTCGTGACGATAGCGGATTTTTGCCTTGCACGCGCGCGGTTTCGCCGGCGCGTCGATCAGCCAGTTGACGCGCGACGCCAACAGCGCGGACGCCAACAGCTCGTCGCGGTCGCCGATGACCACGTCGCGCGACTCCGGCACGATCTCCAGCACGTAGCGGCGCGCGGCCGAGCCGAAGCCGAAGCCCTTGCGCTGGCCGATCGTGAACTTCTCGATGCCATCGTGCGTTGCCAATACATTACCGGCGCGATCGACGATGTTGCCGGCGGTCGCGAATTCGGGATGACGCGTCTTGATGAAGGCGGCGTGATCGTTGTTCGGCACGAAGCAGATCTCAACGCTATCGGGTTTCGCCGCGACGTTCAGTCCCGCTTCACGCGCAATCGCCCGCACCTCGTCCTTGGAGAGGCCGCCGATTGGAAAAAGCAGATGCGGCAACACGTTCTTGCGCAGGCCGAACAGCACATAGGATTGGTCCTTGTTCGGATCGGCGCCGCGATGCACCTGGCCATCGATCATCTGCACGTAGTGCCCGGTCGCGATGAAGTCGGCGTCGAGCTGCTTGCCGTAGGACCACAGCTTACCGAACTTGAGCCAGGTGTTGCAGACGACGCACGGGTTCGGCGTGCGTCCCTTCGTATATTCATCGACGAAGTAATCCATGATTCGGCCGAAATCGCCCTCGAAATCGAGCGCGTAGAATGGCATATCGAGCTGATCGGCGACGCGGCGGGCGTCGCCGGCGTCGATGGCGCTGCAACAGCCCTTCTTGCGGTCGTGGTGAGTGGTAAGGGGTGCGTCGTGAGTGGTGTCGCAGGTCTCTTCGGGCTGATGAACGCCAGTGCGCATGAAGAGACCGACGACGTCGTAGCCCTGCTGCTTGAGCAGGTACGCCGAGACGGAGCTATCGACTCCGCCGCTCATGGCCAGGACAACGCGGGCCGGCATGAATTCACGCCTCATGGATAGAAGATTTGAACTCTATCAATATAGAGGAAGATCCGTCGAAGTGGTTCGATAGACCCGAGCAGGAAGTCAAGGTGTTGTTCATTCGGCCTGGTTCAAGTGCAGATGACAAATTCGGTTCCCAGAACGCTCTCGCGGCTGGCAAATGACCGACGTCCTTCCAAGGCTGAGGAGGTGCGCCGCAAGAAAGCGCAAGTCGGCTCCATGGTCTGCATTGTCACCCCTTCTCCGGCCCCGAACCCGTCCAGAACAAACGCACGTCCTCTGCGATGCGTCGGCCGCGCGTCATGCGCAAGAAGGTGCGCTGCGCGGTCAGTCCGAGCGCTTGCGCGCTTACGCAAGCTGGAACATTTTCGAGCGGCACGTCGAGATACACGCGCTGGCCGGCCAGGCGCTGAGCGGCGTCGGCGAGCAAGTAAAGGGCGGCGTCGGGCATGCCTTGCAGCGGGCCGAGTTGCCAGGCGTTCGAGCCCGGGCGGCACAGGCAGTAACCCTCGAATCGGCCGGCGCGGGTGTATTTATGGGACAAGTCGGGGTTGGCTTCATGGATATGGCACAGCAACTTTTCGCGGCGCGTTTTCGTGATGGCTTCGTCGAGCACGAACATGGCGGCAAGGTCGCTCGGTAAAAGGAGCGAGATGTTGGACGCGAGGTCTCCCTCACCCCCGGCCAATCTCTCAGAGGGAGAGGGGAGAAGTCCCTCGAAGCGGCTCAGCGTGAAGTCGCCGACGAAGCCGAGCTTGGCGTACACCGGCTGGCCGAGCGGCGTCGCGTCGAGCCGAATCGTCCGCACATTGCGCGCGTCGAGCCAGTCGATCACGTGGCGCATCAACGCGCTGCCGGTGCCCTGGCCTCGTTGCGCCTTATCCACGAGGACGAAGTTGACCCACGCGATGTCGCCGAAGACGCAGGCGCACGCAGTGCCGACGGCGCGCCCATCGAGCTCGGCAACGAACGAGCCGGTCGGTTCAAGCGCGAGCTGGCGTCGCCAGTCGGCTTCGAGCTGGTTCCAGCCGTTTTGCGTTTTGAGCCGCATCGCAAAGGGAATGTCGTCAACGGTCATCGTGCGCACGTTCATGGCGACAGACTAACCCTCAATCAAGCGAAGCCATGCCGTGCTCGCCTGGAAATATTTTGGGAAACTCGAAATCCCTTGGAGTTTCTGCGGTGTTTGATGAAGTAGTTACGCATCATCACCACCAGCAGAAAGGGATTTCGAGTGAATGCC
>SYHD01000336.1 GCA_005799265.1 Planctomycetia bacterium
CGACATGCCGCTCAACCTCCAGGCGAAGCTCTTGCGCGTCCTGGAAAATCAGGAGGTGACGCGCATCGGCTCGAACGAACCGATCAAGGTCAACGTGCGATTGATCTCCGCGACGCACCGCGATCTCGAAGCCGCCGTTGGCGCGGGAACGTTTCGCGAGGACCTCTATTATCGCCTGAAAGTCGTGACGATCCGCCTTCCCGCACTGCGCGAGCGCAAGGCCGATATCCCGCTCCTGGTCGCGCATTTCATCAAGGACTCCAATCAACGTCACGGCAAGCGAGTGACCGGCGTCGCAGAGCCGCTGCGCAAGTTGATGGACGCTTACGAATGGCGCGGCAACGTCCGCGAACTGCGTAACGCTATCGACAGCATGGTCGTACTCGATCAGGACAACATTCTCAACGTCAATGACGTCGAAGAAGGAAGCCCGCTCAAGCGCGGCCAAACGCGCGCGGCAGGGGCCGACAACCTCGTCGGCAAACCGCTCAACGAAATCGAACGCTTCTACATCGAAAAGACGCTCGAACAAACCGCCGGGAATCGTGAGGAAGCCGCCCATATCCTCGGCATCGGCGAACGCACGCTCTACCGCGTCATCCAGGACTGGAAGCTGCAAGACAAGATCAAGCAAGCCCTCGCCGACGCCAACGGCGAATTGGACGCGGCTGCCAAGCTGTTGAACATGAAGGCGCCGATCCTGCAACGCAAGATGAAAAAGTGGGGCATGCGGCCCTGAACAGCGCATCAGGCTATCGAATCGATGTCGAGACTTGCTTGTCCCGTTGTGGAGTTCGACGCGATGTTCCATCCCAAGGGGCCGACGTTCTGCGAGTTGGCCGTGCAAGCGCTGTCGTCAACTGAGCGCGGCTACGATTTGCTCGCGCCGAAGTTTGACTACACGCCGTTTCGCACGCCGGATATGATCCTCGACCGCGTCGGCGAATATCTGAAGACGCTCGGTCCCTTCACAGCCGGTCTCGACATTTGCTGCGGCACCGGGGCGGCAATGCGCATGCTGCGGCCGTTGTGCCGCGAGCGCGTGGTCGGCGTGGACGTCAGCGCCGGCATGCTGGCCGAGGCGCAACGGCGCACCGTCGACTCGCCTGGCGCCGGCGCGTTGGAGTTCGTCCGCGCCGACGCCCTGGCGATGCCGTTCAGTGCGGCGTTCGACATCGCCGTCAGCTTCGGCGCGTTCGGGCACGTCTTGACTCAAGACGAGCCGCGCTTCGTCGCGGAGATAGCGCGGGTGCTTCGGCCCGGCGGCCGCTTCGTCTTCGTGACCTCGTACATGCCCCGCTTGTGGTCGCCGAGCTACTGGCTGGCGCGCGGCTTCAATACGGCGATACATGTGCGCAACTTCCTCAAGTCGCCGCCGTTCATCATGTTCTATCTGACGTTCCTCGTGCCGGAGGCGAAGAAGCTGCTGGAAGCCAACGGCTTCGACGTGGAGGTGACGGACGTGCGCTTCGCCTGGCCTTTTCGGGGGGCGGTGCTGGTGAATGCGATGCGCAAGTAGCCGGCGAAGGGGACGTGCTCAAGGCGTCTCGCGAGTACAAGGACTAGCGGGGTCACAGCTTCGGCCGGCGGCGATGCCACTCCGTCGCCTGTTGATACGCCGCCGCGATGCTGAGCAAGCGTGCCTCGCTCCAGACGCGGCCCGTGAACTGGATGCCGGTCGGCAGGCCATTGGGTCCGAAGCCGTTGGGGATCGCCAACGCGGGTTGGCCGACGACGTTGCCGGCGGGGATGATCGGCGGGCCGGGGCGGAAGTTCGGGTACGCCAGGTTGAAGTCGCGGGCGATCGGGTAGGCGACCGTCGTTCGGGCCGGGGCGATCAGGGCGTCGTACTTCGCGTAGAGGTCGTCCATCACTTTCTTCATGCGCGTGCGCACCCGCAACGCTTGCAGGTAATCGACCGCCGACGTCATCGACGCGGCCACGGCGTTGGTCTTCATCTGTGCGGTGCGGATGTCGTTGATGCGGCCGCTCTCGATCAGGTCGCGGAACGAGTTAGCCCCTTCGGCGTTGATGACCGTTGTCACCACGGGGCCGAAGGGGAGGTCGGGGAAGGGTACGTCTTCGGTGATGGCGCAAAAGCGGCCAAGAACTTTCACTGATGCGCGGAAGTTGTCGCGCACCTCCGGCTGGATGCCCGTTGTCGAAGCAGCGATGACGCCGACGCGGAACTTGTCCTTGGCATCGCGGCGTGGCTCCGGCCAGGCGTATTGCCGACTGACGGTGGAGAGCTCCTTGGGATCGCGTCCCGCGATCGCGCCGAGCACGATGCCGCAGCAGTCGGCGGAACGGCACATGGGGCCCAGTTTGTCGAGTGTCCAGGAGAGGGCCATCGCGCCGTAGCGGCTGACGCGGCCGAACGTTGGACGCAGCCCCGCGACGCCGCAATAGGCAGCCGGCGTGATGATCGAGCCGGACGTTTCCGAGCCGATGGCAAACGCGCACAGCCCGGCGGCGACGCAGGCGCCGGAGCCGGACGACGAGCCGCCCGACCAGTAGTCGAGGTGCCACGGCGTCTTGCAAGGGCCGGTGAAGGAGGCGTCCGCGTTGTTGTAGCCGAACGAGCCGGCCAGCTCGACCATCGCCAGCTTGGCGAGCAGGATGGCGCCGGCGTCGCGCAGCTTGCGGATCACCGTGGCGTCGAAATTGAAGACTTGCTTGCGCAGCGGCTCGGCGCCCCACGTCGTCGGCACGCCGGCGGTTGCGAGCAGGTCCTTGGCGCCATAGGGAATGCCGTGCAAGAGGCCGCGATATCTGTTGGCGCGGATCTCCTCGTCCGCGGCGCGCGCCTCTTTGAGAGCGGACTCGCGCATCACGGTCACGACCGCGTTGAGGCGCGAGCCGATTTTTTGCAGGCGATCGAGATACGCCTCCGTCAGCGCGACGGGCGAAAGGCGGCGCGTGCGCAACCTCTCGGCAAGGTCGCGAATCGGCGCGAACAGAATGTCGTCGTTGATTTCCTGAACCATATTGCGTACTCCGGGGAATTGCCGATTGCAGATTCTAAATTGGCACGGCGCATTTTCAATCCGCAATCCGCAAACCTCTGCTCTCATTCATTTTTCATCCTATTTTTATTGCAAAAGTTCCGTCCATCTGTTGACTTATGAGAGTGTAGCCGTTTCGCCATTCAATTCCCAACACGTCTTCGAGGAGGGTGGATCATGCGCAAGTTAGGATTGTTGTTGACCGTGTCGATCGTGATCTTGATGAGCGTCGCCTGGGTCGAAGGTCAGCAGGGCGACAAGAAAAAGGGCGGCTTCGGCG
>SYHD01000337.1 GCA_005799265.1 Planctomycetia bacterium
CTTGCGCGTCCGGCTAACGGTAACGATCTCAAACTACCTGGACAAAATCCATGAACCGATACTTCCTCCTCCTGTGTACCGGGGCCATCCTCTTTCCCGCCTGGGTTCATGCACAGGACGCCGGCAAAAAAGAACCCGCGAAAAAGATCGTCGTGCCGTTCGAGCTGATCAAGACGCAGCACATGGTCATCAATGTCAAGATCAATGGCAAAGGCCCGTATCGCCTTATTTTCGACACGGGCGCGCCGGACAGCCTGGTCAGCAACAAGATTTCCAAGGAGGCCAGCTTGATGCCGAAGGGGGGCGGTCTTCCTCTCTTCGGCGCGCGCGGCAATGCGACCATGAAGGAAGTCGAGATCGGCGATCTGAAAGCCACGAACGTCTCGACACAGGTGATGGATCATCCGACCGTACAGGCCATCGCCAGCTTCGTCGGGCCGCTCGAAGGCATCATCGGCTTCACGTTCTACTCGCGCTACAAGATGACCATCGACTACGAGAAGAGTGTGATGACGTTCGAACCGAGCACGTATGAGCCGGGCAACGTGATGGACGCGATGATTAAGCGATTCTCGGCGCCGAAATCGGAGCGCGAATCGCCGCGGATTTTGGCCCCGACCGCGCTCCTGGGCGTTCGCGTCGAGAAAGCCAAGGCCGACGAGGCCGCCGGAGTGCTCGTCAAGGAAGTGATGGCCGACACTCCCGCGGCCGCTGCCGGTATCAAGGCGGGGGATCGCCTGTTGACGCTCGATGGCCGCTGGACCGACACGATCGCGGATACCTACATCGCGGCGGGACAACTCCAGCCCGGCGCCGCGGTCATCGCCAATCTGCTGCGCGACGGCAAAAAGGTGTCGCTGAAGGTCGCGGTCCGCGCGGGGCTTTAGCCGTATCCGTGCGGTAAGACTCCGACCTTGCCGAAGAACGCGCGTGAATGGGCTGGATCAGATTCCTGCCGACCCGAATAGATCGCTACGCTCTTGACGAGTTGCGTTTGACCCATCATGCTGGGTGTAGGAGGTTTCGTCATGCGTATCGCCAATCTTGCGTCGCTCGTAACCGTCTTTCTGCTTGGCACGGTGCTCGTCGCGCAGGACGACGACAAACTCCTTTCGGGCCCTCTCCCGGGCAAGTTCATTCCCGCGCCTTTCGAGTGCATGAACATTAACGGCCCCGCGACGGGCAGACCGCGCTGTCTGGTGTGCAAGTTCGCGCTCAGTCCCGCGGTACTGGTCTTTGCCAAAGATCCGGCTGATACGTTGTCGCCTTTCAACTGGACGTCCTCAAGCGGCGGCGACGACGCGCTGAACGAATTCTTGAAACAACTCGATGAGGCGATGGCGGATTTTCACGAAGAGCGCGGCTTCTCGGTCGGCGTTATCTTCCTGAGTTCCGCGGCCCGCGATTCGACCAACAACGTCGCGGAGACGAAGTCCGCCGAGATCATCCGCGAGGCGATGAATCGCGAGAAGCTGACCAAACGGCTCTCGGAGCGCGCGAAGAACCTGAAGCATGTCGTGATCGGCTATTACCTGTCGGAAGGGCCGAAGGGATTCGACATCAACCCCAAAGCGGAGCAGACAGTTATCTATTATGAGCGCATGAAGGTTCTGGAAAACTGGACGTATGCGCCAGAGCAACTCGATGCCAAGCACATCGAAGCGATGGTGAAGCGAATTCGCGATACGCTGCCGACCAAGAAGAAGCCGGCCGAAGTGAAAGGCTGAATTCGATTAGCTAGCGCTCGCGGGATCCGGTGAGCGCTAAGCGAATGCAGCCCTTTACTCGCCGACGTACGGCATCAGCGCCATGAAACGCGCCCGCTTGATTGCGTCCTTGACGGCACGCTGGAAGGTGGCGCAATTGCCCGAGCGCTTGCGGCTGAAGAGTTTGCCCTGGCTGGTGCACATCTTTTTCAAGCCCTGCACGTCCTTGTAATCGACGAACGCCGGCCGCGGACAGCCGTCCTTGGTGCAGAAACGGCAGCGATTCTTCCGGCCTTTGCCAAGCTTTTTGCGGACCATCGAAGCAAACCTCGTGTGAAACCTTGTTCTGGTGGAACTCTTAAGTTATCGACGGGCCTGACGTGCGTCAATGGGGCCGTGCATTTCAGTTGCGGCCGCGGTCCGGTTGCAGTAAATTACTGCAATCTTCCCATTCCCGCGGCCCAAGCGAGCCAACGCGATGACCACCAAGGACGGAACACGTGCAACGATTGCTCTGACGCTTCTCGTCCTCATCAATCTATTCAACTACATCGATCGACAAGTCCTCGCGGCCGTCGAGTCGCGCATCGAAGACAGCATGTTCCCGGAAAAGGACTATCCGCGCGATCCGGACACCAAGAAACGCGAAGATACGACCATCGAAGGCAAAATGGGATCGCTGGTCTTTGCGTTCATGATTACTTATATGCTGATCGCGCCGCTTTTCGGCTGGCTGGCCGACCGCGTTTCGCGCTGGCTGCTGGTCGGCATCGGCGTCATCATTTGGAGCCTGGCCAGCGGAGCGTCGGGATTGGCCCAGAGCTTTACGGTCCTGTTTCTCACGCGTTGTTTCGTCGGCTTCGGCGAGGCGGCGTACGGGCCGGTCGCGCCGACGGTAATTGCCGATCTTTTTCCGGTCGCCAAACGCGGGATGGTGATGGCTTTTTTCTACATGGCGATTCCGGTGGGCAGCGCGCTGGGGTACGTCCTCGGCGGACAGATGACGGCTCTTACCGGAGACTGGCGCTGGGCGTTCTACGTTGTTATCCCGCCCGGCCTCCTTCTGGGCGCGTGGTGCTTCTTCATGCGTGATCCGCCGCGCGGCGGCGCCGATCCTGGCGCCGTTTCCCGGCAAGCGACATGGGATGACTATTTGCAAATGATCAAAACGCCCTCCTACGTCTTCGTCACGCTGGGAATGACCGCCATGACGTTTGCCATGGGTGGCCTCGGCTATTTCATGCCGCGCTTCGCGCTCGGCCGGATCCTGGGTCCAGATTACGCCATCGGACAGGTTGATCCAGAGCTCGTGACCAGGACTCTCGCGGAGGTGAATACGATTTTCGGTCTCATCCTCGTCGTATCCGGTATCGGCGCGACTCTGGCGGGCGGCATTGCCGGCGACAAATTGAAAGCGCGATTTCCCGGCGCCTACTTCCTGGTTTCGGCGCTCGCGATGACTGCGGCGTTTCCCTTCGTGCTGGCCTCGATTTGGACACCTTTCCCGGCTGCGTGGATTTGGATCTTTCTCGCGTGTTTCTGTCTGTTTTTCAACACCGGGCCGACGAACACCATTCTTGCCAATGTGACGCACCCCTCCGTTCGCGCGAGCGCATTTGCCTTGAACATCCTCGTGATTCACGCGTTTGGAGACGCCATTTCTCCGACGCTCATCGGTTTCGTCAATGGTTACATGAGGACCGCTCCAGGAGATATGGCGCCCGGCTTCGTGACGGTTTCCGTCGCGTGTCTCTTCGCGGCCGTAGCCTGGGTGGCTGGCATCAAGCATCTGCAGCGCGATACCGAGTTGGCGCCCACGCGGATGAGCAGCGCAGGCGCGTCCGCAGAGCCGCGCACGTAGAAAGCGGAGCTGCCGGCAAGGAAGTCCGCTGACAGCGTGCGCGGCTCCTCAATGCACCATCACGACGCCTGGCTCTCCTTCAACACCGGCGCAGTCGATCGACCTGTCGATGAATTGCCGAATCACCTCCGCGTTCGTCAAGAGATGCGACGAGATCGTCGCCACGCGAAATGTGCTCGGCCCGTCCGCGCGCGTCAACGGCAGCAAGAGCTGGTCGGCGCTGTGCTCATCGACGGCCAGAGGTTGCGACTGCAAATACGCCTCAACCTGGTGGACTGCTTCGTCGGCGACTGTTTCCGCGGGCTTGCCTTTTTCGCCGAGGCTGAAGAAGAATGTCGGCGCTGGCTTGGTGGTAATTTCAATGCCGAGCATGCAGCCGAGACCTCCTTCCCATCGCTCGCGCCGGGTGACGACGTCGAGGCCGAGTTCGCCAAGCCGCGTTGATGCGCGAGTTGCCATCCGATCGGCGACATGGTCGGGCAGTCCGGCGCTACCGCTAATGATGGTGACTGCGCGGATGGATGTAGTGGTGATTCCCTGGAACGGTCGGATACGTGTGGTCGGCGTGATACGGACGTGAATGCTGCCGCCGCCGCGCGGGTAGAAGCCGGCGCGCTCCATCGATACGTCAATGATGATGCCGAGCGCTTTCAGATAGGCGATCCAGGAGCGCTCGAGAAAGTGAAAGCACGGGCTGGCCTTGACGTGTGTCCCGCCTTCGATGGCGATTGTGCTTGGTGCATTCGTAAACGCCAGGGGCAAATAGATCGTGTGCAGCACGAGACTGGTCGCGCCGGCGGTGCCGATGGGGAAGCGATAATCCCCCGCGGAGACTTGGCCCGGCTCAAATGTGAGGTCGCAACTGCCTAACCCTCAATCAAGCGAAGCCATGCCGTGCTCGCCTGGAAATATTTTGGGAAACTCGAAATCCCTTGGAGTTTCTGCGGTGTTTGATGAAGTAGTTACGCATCATCACCACCAGCAGAAAGGGATTTCGAGTGAATGCC
>SYHD01000031.1 GCA_005799265.1 Planctomycetia bacterium
AAGAGGCCCAGCGCGCCATGGTCGATCATCTCCAGGAATGGCAAGCTTATTTCGTCCGCCATTTTCGCAAGAAGTCCGCCAACTGAGCGATTCTTGTTTCCATCCCCTGCGTACGAATTTTCCGAAACTCCATGCACTTTGCGGTGTTTATTGTATATTATTGAGGCGTTGCCCGCCTGCGGCGATTCCTTGCGCTGCTGCCCGTTGAGAGGAGACCCGCCGTCATGCTCCACCGGCTCGCAATCGCTGTTTTGACTTTGGTAAGCACTGCGCCTTTGGCCTGGGGCAGCGGCGACTCGCGCCGCACGTTCGAAGGCGACATTTTGCCCATTCTGAACTCACATTGCCTGCAATGCCACGGCGGCGTCCATCAAAAGAATGATCTCGACCTGCGCACGCACGCGGCGCTCATGAAAGGGGGCAAATCCGGATCGGCGGTAGTGCCCGGCAAACCGGACGAAAGCCTGCTCTGGAAGAAGATTGTCAGGGACGAGATGCCGAAGACAGACAACAAGGTTTCGGACGCGAACAAGAAGCTGATCCGCGCCTGGATCGAAGCCGGCGCCAAGGGAAAGAGCAAGACGCGCGAAGTCAATCTGGCTCGCGCCGCGATACAGCCGGCGGAGGTAGCCAAGTCGATTGATCGCGAAATCGACATCAAGCTGTCCGCGGCCAAGATTCCCGCGTCGCCGCGCGGCGGTGACACAGAGTTCTTGCGACGGGTCTATATCGACATCACGGGCAAACCACCAGCTGCGGAGGTCACCAAGGCATTTCTGAATGATCCGAGTTTTGACAAACGCGTCAAGTTGGTAGATAGGCTTCTCGCCTCGCCAGAGTATGGTCAACATTTCGCCGAGCGCTGGCTGAACGTCTTTCGACAGATGGCGGTCAACGAGCGCGAGTGGGAGCCGGCGCCGTTCTTGGGTTGGCTGACCGACCGTTTCAACACAGGCAAGGGTTGGGACTCCACGGTGCGCGAGATGTTTTCCGTCACGGGGCCCTTTGCCGAGAATCCGCAGGCTTCGTTCTACTATTACAGCGCCGACATGCAGGGGAAATTCGAGCCGAAGATCATGGTCGGGAATCTGTCTCAGGTATTCCTCGGCGTCCAACTGCAATGTGCGGAATGCCACAATCATCCATTCAGCGACTATAAACAGAAAGACTTCTGGGGGCTGGCCGCTTTCTTCTCGATAACCTCGACGCCGAACAATCCGCCGAACACCCGCGGCGTGCGCGACAATCTGCCCAAACAAAAGCCAAAGGCAGGCGCCCAGGTCTCGATCACGATTCCACAGGGTGAAGCCCGCAACGCCGGCACGAGGCTACGCGCGAAGTTCCTCGGCGGGGCTGAGCCGGAACTCGACGCCGGCGCGTCGTTCCGCCCGGCTCTGGCGGCGTGGCTCACGGCGAAAGATAATCGACTATTCGCGCGAGCCAGCGTAAATCGCCTCTGGGCTCACTTTTTTGCGCGCGGCTTTGTCAATCCGCTCAACGATTTCGGCGACCACAACGCGCCGTCGCATCCTGAACTTCTCGACACCCTGGCCGAGGAATTCGTTGTATCAGGATTCGATTACAGACATTTGATCCGGAGCATCTGTCTTTCGGACGCCTATCAGCGCACAAGCCATGTCGTCAAAGGCAACGAGAAGCCGGAAGCCGAACCGCTCTTCGCGAGGATGGCGTCCAAGGTATTGACGCCGGAGGAGCTTTACGACGCGTTGTGCGTCGCATTAGAAGTGTCGGAAATTGCGCCTCCCTCAGATCCGAAGAAAAAGCCGAATCCGAAAGGCCCACAGCCACCCTCACCGCGGTCGCTGTTCGTAAAATTCTTCCGCAATCCGGGCGACATGGACGAGCCAACCGAATTGAAGCTCGGCGTACCGCATGTGTTGAAGATGATGAATGAATCGGGCTTCAACGCCGGTGGCAAGGTGGTCGAGCGTGTGACGCTATCTACCAAGTCGCGAGAAGAAGCCATCGACGAACTATTCATCGCGGTTCTGGCGCGCAGGCCCACTGCGGCGGAGCGAGATCGCTTTGTGGCATTCGCGTCACGGCAGAAATCGGCGGAGGAGGCGTATCGCCGGGTCGTGTGGGTGTTGATCAATAGCTCGGAGTTTGTGCTCAATAATTAGTCGCAAGCCCACGAGTGAGCGAAGTGAACCTCTGAAATTCCGATCGTGAAAGGAAAGAACCATGCGTTCATTTGGAACGGTAAGCCGCCGCGATCTCTTCAAGATATCGGCCGCGGGGGTCACGGCCGCGTCGTCGTCTGGTTGGCTGCTACCTCGCCTGGCATACGCTCAAGAAGGCCGCAGCGAACGGCCACGCGGGTGCATCATGCTGCACATGCAAGGCGGCGTGAGCCAGCATCACACTTTTACCGTTCCCGAATACCGCGCGCAAAACGACCAGATTCAAACCAGCGTTCCCGGCGTGCTCTTCGGCGAATATTTCCCGCGTCTCGCCGCGCGCATGAGCGACATTTGCTTGATCCGCGGCATGAGTACTGGCAACTCAGTCCACGAGCGCGCCCGCGTCCTCATGCACACCGGCTACAACCCCAATGGCACGGTCGCCTATCCCTCGATCGGCAACATTGCCTCCTGCGAACTCGGCGTGTCCGAGTCCGAACTGCCGAACTTCGTCAGTATCTACGGCGGCTCGGACGGCCTCGGCAGCGGCCCGCTGCATCGATCAGCGCCGGCCTACCTCGGACCCCGGCACGCTCCGGTGCCGGTGAACGACCCGGCTCGCGGCATGGAGAATCTGCGGCCCGCCGTCGCGCTCGGCCAGTTCGACGATGGCGCGAACTTGCTCAACGAGTTTGAATCGATGGCGCAAGCGCGTCGCCCATCGACGGCCGCCGCCGCCCATCAGGCCAACCTGCGCCGGGCCGTCCAGCTCATTCACTCCGACAGGATGCGGGCGTTCGAGATCGAGCGCGAGCCTCTGGTCATTCGCAATGGATACGGCTCGACGCAGTTCGGCAAGTCACTTCTCCTCGCCCGGCGTCTCGTTGAAGCTGGAGTGCCGTTTATCGAAATCACCCTCGACGGCTGGGACGATCACGGCGGCGCGGTCAATAACATCCGCCGTCGCGCTCAGTATCTCGATCCGTCGATTTCCTTTCTTCTCGATGACCTGAAACAACGCGGCCTGCTCGATAACACCCTGGTCGTGTTCATGAGCGAGTTCGGACGTACGCCGCAACTGGCGGAGAGCGGCTACAATCAGACACTTGGCGCCGGGCACTACGCCAACACCTGGACGACCTGGATGGCGGGCGCCGGCGTGCGTGGCGGCCGCGTCATCGGCCGCGTCGATAACCGCGGCGGCACCGTCACCGACCGCCCCGTGAACGCCCAGGAGTTCCTCGCCACCATGTGCCACGCTCTACGCATCGACTACCAGAAGGAATACATGACGCGCGAAGGTCGCCCGATGACGTTCCTGACGCGGTCGGCCCGGCCGGTGCAAGAAGCGTTCTGACCGATTCGCCGCTTGCGGCTTAGCGCTCGCGTGACGTCATGCGAGCGCTAAGCCGCAAGCGGCCAGAAAGGAAATACCTATGTCGCAGCGAATCGTTGTATCGTCCGCACTCCTGGCAATCGCCATGACGACGGGGCCGTTGTCCGCCGGCCACACGCGCCCCGCGTACCTCGACGGCTGCCAGTCGATGGATGGTCGCTACGTCGTCACCGCCGAGCCGATCAAAGAAAAGGCTGGCAAGAAGGAAACCATCAAGTGGAAGTATCACTGGAAGGACACCAAAACCAACGAGGCGCATTCCGGCTGGCTCACCGGCCCTCACGGCCTTGGACATTTCGACGTCACCTACGGCCATCTCTTCATGCCGCCCGGCGGCGAGACCTTCGCGCTTTGGCTCACCGCGAGCTGGGCCGAGTCGGGAATGCCCCATCCAAAGGGCAATCAAGCCACGTTCAGTGAAGAACTCGCCAAGCATACGGCCTTTGGTAATCGGCGCGCAATTGGGACCCACATCGGCGCCCAAAAGGGGCCCACCGGGGTTCAGGGGTACACTGTTCGGACCAAGCTCATGAACGCTTGCACTTGATTCTCGCGGAACGTCTTGGTTACTTTGCGGTTGCCGGTTGAAACGGAGGCGGGCTCT
>SYHD01000338.1 GCA_005799265.1 Planctomycetia bacterium
GCGCCAGCAGCGTCTTGCCCGTGCCCGGCGGACCGATCAAGAGGACTCCCTTGGGAATCTGGGCGCCGAGCTTCTGAAACTTCTCCGGACTCTTGAGGAAATCGACAATCTCCTGCAACTCGAACTTGGCGTTCGTCATGTCGGCCACGTCGTCGAAGGTTGTGCGCTGCTTGGTTTTGTCGTAGCGCTTGGCCGGGCTGCGGATGTAGTTATTGAGAAAGTTGCCCCCGAAGGGATCGCGAAAGCGCGGCAAAATCAGGAAGAAAAAGATCGCCCCCAGGATGATGAGGAAGAACACGAACGTGAAGACCTGGCCGATGAGATTGCTGATCTCGCGTTCGGTCTTGCGCGGGACCTTGTTGTCCTTTAGGAGCTTGCTAACCTCGCCGCTCTCGACTTGGCCCTTCCAAAGCAGCACCTCGACCCGATTGTTGTTGCGGATTTGCTTCTTTACAAAATCGGGAAGTTCTTCGCCTTCTTTCAACTCGGCCAGAAGACTGTTGGATCCTTCGCGAAACGTGACCTTGCTGATCTTGCCGCCGACGACAAGTTGCTCGAAATCGGAGTAGTCGATGGAGTTGAAGCTGGTGAAGCCAAAGGTGATCCACAGGACGACGCCGACAAGGAGCAGCACGACCACCCAGAGCCAGCCGCCTGGCATCGTGTCCTGCCGCTTTCGGCTACGATTGGGGTTAGGCTCTCGTTGGGACGGCATGAAACCTCCTCACGTCCAATTCATACGCGGAAACGGTGTCCACACCGCTTCGACAAGAGAATAAAATAGGGAATTCAAGGGGGGCCGACAAATGGATTGCCTGGCGTCGCCTGCTCGCCGCGCCGGTTTGGGAATTGACTCGACAACCGCTCCCTTTCGGTCACGCCGCGTTACTACTCACACGAGGTCATCATCAGCAACAAGATGCCCAGACCGACAAGGGCGCCGCCCCCCCACAGCACGTGCGTCAGCGTCACGCGCAAGGCGGTCTTGGTCGCGCGCGCGTTCGGCCCGATCGGCGCACACGGCACCGCGACGCCGGCGAGCGGGCTCCATACTTCGTTGTCGTCATCGTCCCGAATGAGCACGCGTGCACCTTCAACGCCCGTGACCGTCCCCGCGACAAACTCGCCCGACCAGCGCTTCGGACGCAACACGCGTAAGCCGATCGGAATCGCCAACGGCAAGAGCTGCACCAACAGTACCCAGCCTTCGTCGCCGTCGTCGAAGACGATGTGCACTTTCTCGCCGCGCACCTTCGTCACCGAGCCGGCAAAAAGCTCGGCGGCGTCCCAGGTGGCCCAGACGCGCGTGCCGTCGGACATCTGCTCGTAGAAGCCCTGCCAGTCGGCCGGCGTGACGACCTTGATGCCCGAACCGATTCCTTCGCACGGAAAACGCAGGAACAGAGCGCTGGCCCATTCGCGGGCGCCATCGTCATAACGCACGCGCACATCGCCGCCGCGCAGTTCGACGATCTTGCCCGCGAAGTAGAACGGACCGCGCTCGCGCCGGCACATAACCTGCTGATCGAGCTGCAATTCGAAGGGCATGATCGCGCTGACGTGCACCCAGCCGCTGCCGCCGTCGTCGTATTCGATCAGAGCGTCGTCGCCATTCAGATCGATGATGGTGCCGACGTAGCGAAACGCGGGTTCCCACGGCGCAAGGACGCGGGCGCCGGGCTGCCACTCGGTGCGCTGGGCGAAGATGTAGGTTCCGGTGCCGTCGTCGTCATCGTCAGCGACGGCTTGCGTTCGCCGGGGCGTCACCAGCAGCGATGGATCGACGCGCGACCGCACCTGAAACCAGCCTTCGCTGGCGCGCGCTCGATCGGGCAAGGTCATGTCGGTCGGTTCATCGGAATGCGGTGCTGGCATGGCGCGTTTTCAATGGATTTCGTACGAGGTGAATCTTACAGGTAAGCCATGTCATTCACAACCGCAGTAGGCTGACCACGATCCGAGGCAGCCTTCATCTCAATGCCGTAGGTCGCGCCAGCGGTCGGGCACTTCGATCAGAAACGGGCCGCCTTGCGCCCTGGCCACGCGTAACGCCTCGGCGAACGATGCGGCATCGGGCGTCCGTCGCGCGGGAATGCCAAACGCGGCGGCGAGCGCAAGGAAGTCAGGATTGTTCAGGTTGGTGTCGCGGTAGCGTGATTCGTAGCGCTTGTGCTGATAATGCTTGATCGCTCCGTAGGCGTTGTCGTTGTGGACGATAATGATGACGCGCAGGCCATAACGAGCCGCAGTCGCCAGTTCTTGACACGTCATGACGAAACCGCCGTCGCCGGAGAAGCTGACCACGAGCCTCTCCCCTCTCCCTCTGGGAGAGGGGAGCCAAACGCGACCGCCGCGCCGAGGGCCGCGGGGAAACCCCAGCCGAGCGCGATGTAGTTCGACGGATAGAAGAACGACCGCGGCAAGTACGCAGGATAATCGGTGTGCATGCGAAACGCCATCTCGCTGGCGTCGGTGAAAACCACGGCGTCGTCGGGCAATTCGGCACGCAGCACGTCGATCAGCCATTCCGAAGCCGCCCGTTTCGCCGTGCGCGCCGCGGGCCATATCTCCGTCCACCCGCTGGTCTTGGTATTTTGCCGCAACGTCAGCGCTGTCAGGATCGCTTGCAGGGATTCCTTCGCATCCGCAACTATCCCAATCTCGACCGGGTAGTTCATGCCGATCTGCCCTGGATCGATGTCGATCTGAACCAACCGCTCCGGCACGCGCAGTTTACGAAACAACGTCATCACCTCCGTGAATCGGCAGCCGACCGCGAGCATCACGTCGGCGACCGGCGTCGCGATGCGCGCCCGTGTCGAGCGGGCATGGCCGAGCGAATGGGGATCACGTTCATCGAGGATGCCCTTGCCCTGCTGCGAGGTAATGACGGGACAATCGAGCAAGCGTGCGAGTTCGCGAATCTCCGGCCCCGCGTTCGCCCACACCGCGCCGCCGCCGGCAAGAATGATCGGCCGTTGGGCCTGTGCAAGCAGCGCCGCCGCGTCTTTCTCCCCTCTCCCTCTGGGAGAGGGGTCGGGGGTGAGGGCAGAGCATCCTGTGCCTACAAACTTGGCCTTCACCCCCGACCACTCTCCAGCAGAGAGAGAGGAAGACATCAAATCCTGCGGCAAGATCAGCGCCGCCGGCCGTGCCCGTCCGACCGTCATCGCCTCGAACGCGGCCGCCACCATCGCCGGTATCTGCCGATTGTCCATGACGGTACCGACGTACTTCGTGCAGGGACGAAAGATGCCTTCGAGATCGATCTCGTGGTAGTTGCCGCACTCTTGATGAAGACGATCGTGATTGACCTGCCCGCTGACGAGCAAAACGGGCACGGAATCGCCCCAGGCCTCGGCAACGCCTGTGAGCGCGTTAGTCGCGCCTGGACCAGCCGTGGTGCAGACGACGCCTGGCTGCCCAGTGACACGGGCGTAGCCGTCCGCCATGAAAGCGCCGGCCTGTTCATTACGGCACAGAATGGTGCGAATCCCGCCGTGCCGCACGATGGCGTCGTAAAGAGCGACGGTGTGCGAGCCGGGCATGCCGAAGAGAACGCGCACGCCGGCCGCGAAGAGGGATTGCACGAGCAGGTCGGCGCCGGTCATGAAGAGGCCCTTTCATACGAAGATTCGTTGGGCACAGAGAGTGGTAAACGTGTTTGTTGCCTCAGGAAAGGTCACGAATCAATTGCGGACGATTATCGTTGCAGCGAACATGCACTTGCCCACAGTGGCCCAAGGCCGTTTTTTCCGACTGGGCCCAGGGGTGGAATCCAGCAACTGCAATAATCCATCGGACGCCTCCAAAACGGCACACGAGTGATCCCAAGGCGCGACGGAGTTCAAATCGAAAAGCCGGTGCAGTACAGCATAGAGAAAGATGGCCGACAGTGCGTCGGTCCGGAAATCGGTGACAATGCCAAACCAGGAGTCAGGAATCAGGGGTCAAGAGCCATTGCCCTGATCCTGACACCTGCCTCCTGGAATGAAGGCTCCGGCGCATGGCATGCGGGCATCGCGAGTCGGGAACAACGACGCTCGCGTCAACTGCGGCTAAGTATTTGCGCCGTTCGATGTCCGAGTTCCATTGCTCAACTGGTTCATTTGCCGCATCGTCTTGTCGAACCCCTCCATCGAGCCATCAAACGAGAGGATGTTTCCATGGCTGTGCGAGGCCACCAACTTCATCGCGTCCAGCCACATGGTGTAGAGCATGAATTCAGGCGGGACGCCGTTGGATTCCATGGTCTTGCCGGCGTCGGCAAGGCCAAGGGCGATCTGTTTGCGCAGGAGGGCGTTGCCTTCGCCGCGGAGTTGGTCCACGTCCTTCTCGGCCTGGGCAACCACCCGCTTCGCCTGGGCTTCGGCCTCGGCGACTCGGGTCTTGGTGATGTACTGGGCCTGGGCCTCGTTCTGCGCGGCGAGCATCATGTTGTTCGAGGCCACCACCTGGGCCATCGAGCGCAAAATTGCTTCGTCGAAGGAGATGTCGTTTATTTGCAGGGCGACGAGGTGAAAGCCCCAGTCTTGCAATTCATGCTCGATGTACGAGTTGACCTCGTCAACGATCTCGCGCCGCAGCGCCAGGATCTCGCTCTGCTTCTTGATGGCCACGAACGAACGGATCGACCCTTCGATGCTGCGGATAAGCGACTGCATGAAGCTCCGCTCGTCGACGAACTTGAAGGCGGCCTTCAAGATAGTTTCCTCGATCCCGTCCGCCACGGCGAAGATGATCAGGGCCTTGAAGTTGACGTTGGCCTGATCGCCGGTAATGGCCTGGAATTCAAGCTCGGATGAACGGAGTTGCAGCGAAACGCTCCGGAACACTCGCTCAACGAACGGAATGCGGAAGTTCAGACCGGGACGCAACAGGCGGCTGAACTTCCCAAACAGGACCGCGACGCCGACGTGTCCTTGCTTGATGACGCTGATGCTGCCGGCCAGAAGGATGACGACGGGGATCGCTCCATAGGCGATGGTTTTGATGAGTTCGATATCTACAGTCACGATCGGATCCTTTCTTTCTCATTTGCCGCTTGCGGCTTAGCGTTCGCGTGGCGCTCCGCAAGCGGCAGGTTCGTTAGGAGGGAAACTCAGAAGAATGGTGTTCCAGGATGTACCAGCCGGTCTTCTCCTTCTTGCAGACGAAGGAGTAGCGGGCCGGGACACGGACGGTGACGCCTTTTTTACGGTAGGAAAACACGTAGGAGCCGGACCGGATGAAGATGTCGTGATACTGCCTGGTCTCGCCGGTCTCGAAATGCACCTTCATATCTTCGAGCTCGAAGAGATGCTCGAAATAACGGCGAATGTGGAAATGTCCCGTCCGCAGGTCCTTGGCAAACGTGCCCCACAGCAAACCTTCCGCGTCGTACGTGCTCACGACGCTCAGGAGGTTATGGTGATTGACGCCAAATGCCCAGTCCGCGATGAAATCGTCGAGATTCTTCTTTGCGGTGGCGGAATGGATCACGCTGCTGTAAATCAGCCCGCCGGAGGCCTCGTCTTCGTTCACCGCCATGGTGCCGGTCGCATGGGGATGGACACGCTCGCTGAACAGCTTGATAAACTTCGTCAAGATCACCAGAGTCGGCACCTGGTTGTGCTTGTAAATCACGAGGGTGATGAAACTGTGCAAGATGAGAGCGGCGAACAACCCCTCGAAGATCCCGAGCTGGAAGACGAGGTAGCCACAAAACATCGCTACCCCGAACGCGTAGGGCCCCTCATGGGCGACGTGGTACAGCCCGGCGACCATCTTCCAGCCCGTGAAGACCATCAGCACGGCGAGCGAAAAATCCGGCAAGTAGTCGAGCAATGCGGGGAACGCCAGGACGACCCCGAGCACGGCCGCGACGAACAGGTTCGACATCTTGGTGACCGCGCCCGCCGTGCAGTTAGTCTGGCTTTTCGCCAACCCATCCAGGTTGGTCATGCCGCCGAAGAAGCTCGACACCATGTTGCCTACCCACATGACGAGCAGGCTGTTGTTGGAGTCCGCCTTCCGTCCGAGCGGGTCGATTTGCTCGATGGCGGCGTTGCTCATGACTTGCTCGATGACGTCGATCAGCATCAACATGAACGCGTAGAGCACCATCTCGACGTGCAGCCGCGGCGTGATGCGCTCGAAGTCGGGGAAGGGCCAGGCTAGCGTGAATTCCATCTCCGCGACGTACAGCATGGGGAGTTCCACGTGAAACGCCAACCAGATGCTGCCCGCGATAACGGCGATGTAGGGGACGCCGGGACTCGTGTCCTTGAACCACTTGTAGAGGTAGACGAATAACACAAACCCGACCACGGAGCACAAAATTACCAGGGCCCGCTCGCCGGTCCAAAATGTGTCGGCATAGGCGGCGGACACGAACCCCGTCACGCCGGTTGCGGCCGCACTCTCGCGCCAGGAATCGCTGGCGGTCTCGTAAGTGTAGGGCAAGAACTTCATGGCGATCTTCAAGCCGACTCCCGCGAGTAGGCCTTCGATCAGAAAATGCGGGACGGCCTTGAGAATGTACTTGGCAAGATCAAAACGCCACACGACCGCCTGGAAGGTCGCGGTCAGGAAAATGAGCCAGGGCATATTCTCCATGCCGAAGCGGTGAATCCCCAGTGCGAGGATCGGCGCCAATCCGGCGGCGACCCCCGGCACGCCAATGTGGTTCCCTGGTTTGAACAGATAAAGGACGAAGCTAATTACGCAGGCGACGATGACCGTCGCCAGCCCCAACTGGACGGGATACTCCGACATCAGGCAAATGCCGACCGTCAACGGGATCGCCATCAGCCCGGTAACCACGCCGGCGAGGGCATCGCGTTTCAACGTCTCGGCCGTGAAGCGCGGCGTAGTTCCCGCCAAGCCGTTGGCGCCGTCGTCGGTCAATGTGCCGGGCGGGGCATTCCCCGGGAGTTGCGTTTCGCGTGGTCGGGACGCATGGAGAGTGCCAACTTCCCCGTGGTTTGTCATCATCGGGCCACCTTTTTTCGAGAACCGCTGCGCGTTCGACGCTGTGGGGTTGCATATCTTCCAGCGGGGATCTTGGTCTGCGATCGTCCGGATCGTTGAAGCGGCCTAAGCCGCATCGGAGTGCGATGCTCCGCGTCGCAAGTCACGACGCGGAGCGTCGTGCCACAATCGTAATCTTGTCGGATGCCGTAGACGCTGTGCGCAAACGCGGAGCGGTGCGCACGCCGGAACGTGGAGAGAGTCGGCTGAGGTTGCAATGGATGTTGCGCAGCGCTTGGTGCGCGCAAATATTGCAGAAAAAGAATTGGCTAAAGGCGCAGTCTGTCAAGAATGTCGAAGGAGCCCAGCGAGAAATGCGATAAAGAGCTGCTTTCGCGGCAGAGACTGGAGCCGCCGAGCCTCACGCAAACGGTCAGATCGCCGCTGTAGTAACCGTGGTCTTCTGCCTTCGACTCCGTTTCCACGACTTCCCAATCGTCGGCATCCGGAAACTCGGATTCATCGGTGGGACACTCGTGTTCATCCCAATCGTTGTTCGTTGAGATTACAGCTTCGTTCGGTGGAGATGCCGCCCAAATGTGCGGAAAGTCCGTGCGCAGCGCCGTGAAACAAACAAGCACGGTGATGAGGACTTTGTGAAACATCGGTTTTCCGGGATTCAAACTGGTTTACCCAATGCTACTCGACCTGGCCGCGCGGGTCAATGGCTGGGGGGAACAATCTTGCTGCGTTGGGACGGTGTCATGGTTCAGCCAGACGATCGCAAGCCGACAACGCGCCGGCACATCACCGCGCGGCGCCGAAGAATACCGCGTTAAAAAACATCCGCTGCCATGGCGACGAAAAAGCACGATAGGTCGGATCGTCCGCGAACGCCACGATGTGGCCGCGGCCCAGCGATTGATGTAGCACGCACGCCTGGCCCGGCAACAAGTCCAGCGTGTCGCGCCAGCAATAGCCGCTCACCAGCAGATCCTTCGCTTTGGCAAACGTAACGAGATTCTTGCCCGGCGGCGTCTTGAAGGGCGTGAAGATCCGGGGGCCATTGAAGTAAAGCACCGTCTCCTTATCTGCCCCCCAGGTGACGAAGTGATCGTTGTCGATCGTCGTCTTGAGGAATACGCCCGGAACCTCCAGCGGCAATTGCTTGTCCTTCTCGTCCTTCTTTTCCGCGGCGGGTTTCTCTTCGTCGCTCTTGCGTTGCACGAGTTTGCTGTTGAGGAGTTTGACCTTGTCGCCCGTGGCCCATGCCGACGCGCCGCCGGCCAACACGAGCGTGCCGCCGCCGTGCACAAAATCCTTCAGACGGCGCACGACATCCTCGCCCGGCGCATCCTCGCCGCTGTAGACGCCGTGAGGCAGGATGCACACGTCGAACTTGCTCCAATCGACCTGCGGCAACGAACGGCCGGCGATGCGCGTCACCGGGTAGCTCCAGACCTGATCGAACAGATACCACGTATGACCGACCGAATAGCTGGCGGGACGATCCGTCATCAGCAGTACGCGCGGCGGCTTGGTCCAATGCACGTTGGGTCCGCCCAGGCTCGCTCCCTCGTCCACAAAGGCGTTGTCAACGGGGTGGATCGTCAGGCCATGCGTCTTCACGGCGGCCGCGACGGAATCGTGCAAGCTGTCCGGGTTTTCCGCGACGCGCAGCAGCAGCGAGCCGCGCGGAAATGAGACGCCTTCGACGCGCGTCGGCTCGGAGAGAACGTGGACACGCAGGCCTTGCGTCAGCCATTGACAGAGCGCCGGGAGCACGTTGTCGTCGTCGCCATTGACGAGATAGCCGATGCGCGGCTTCATGGCTTTACGCTGATTCTTGGCCGCGAACGGATCGCCGGTGGGCATGCCTTCGAGCGGCTCACTCGCGAATGGGAAGGAGGTCGGGACCGCCAGGCAAACGACATCGAAAGCCAACGGCAGCGACCATGACGTGGCGTCATAGATTTCGTCGGGCAGCCCGCGCTTGACGCGATCTTCCTGCCGTTTGAGGTAGGTCGCCCCCATGTCTTGGTGGCGTTCCAAAAGCGTCAAAGCCAGGCGCGAAGCCGGCTGGTTGAGCGGGATCAGGTAGCTGCCGGGGGCGACGGCGTGTTCGCCAACCTTCTCGGTGATGGTGTCGGCGGCCTGCACCTTGGTGGCCGCGGTGATGCGGCGAACCTCGATGCCGTTGCGAATAAGAAGCTGAGCAAGATTCGCCGCACGCGCCGGACGCTTGCCTTCGAGCAGAACGAACGCCCGAATCGGTCCGGTTTCGCCAAGCTTCACGCTATCGACAGCGTTGGCATGAAAGTCGAGAAGCAGTTGCTGGCGATTCTTCGCCGCGGCTTCGAGCGTCGCCAGGCCGCTGATGTAATGGTGACGAACGCCGTCGTGATAGTACAACTTGGTCTGATCTTGGCGAGCGATGACGCGGCCGCGCACGCCGGCCTGCTCCCAGAGGATGCCGATCGAGCCGTGCATGATCGGCCAGGTCGAACCGTACTGCGGACCGAAGGCGTCGAACATCTCGCGCGTGGTGTAAGCGAAGCCGTGCCGATCGAAATGCTCGGCGTGCGTGCGGCCGATCTTCAGGTGCCAGTCCTTTTGCCGACGCAGGGTGTGCGGGTTGTACGGCTCGGTCGAGGGATCGAAGAAGAACGTGGTGTTCGAGCCCATCTCGTGTGCATCGACAAAAACTTGCGGCTTCCAGCGCAAGAAGGCGGCGACGCGGGCCTTCGATTCCTTCTGCGTTTGCAGATACCAGTCGCGATTCATGTCGAAGAGATAGTGATTGGGGCGTCCGCCCGGCCAGCGTTCGAGGCGATCGGCTGACAGCGGACTGTCCTGATCGAACCCGCCGCGCGTCTCGCGATGAAAATGGACGAAGCGATCGCGGCCATCGGGATTTTGCAAGGGATCAATGACGACGACGAGCTTGTCGAGAAGGTCGCGCGTCTCGGCTCGTTGATCGGCGAGTAGGTGATACGCGGTCATGAGGGCGGCGTCGGACGGAGAGGTCTCGTTGCCGTGAACGCAATACGCCAGCCAGACGACGGCCGGCGCCTTGGCCGCGATTTCGTTCGCCTGCTTCGCGGAAGTGAGACGCGAATCGGCAAGGGCGAGATTCTGCGCGCGGATGGTCTCCATGCGCTTGAGGTTGTCCGGCGCGGTGATAATGAGGTTGTAGAGACTCTTGCCTTGATACGATTGGCCATATTTCACGAGCAGGCAGCGCTCCGGGGCCGCCTTGGCAAGTGCGTGGACATAGCGTTCGATCTCGGCGTGGCTGGAAATTTCCTGGCCCCAGCGATGCCCGACGACGTCCTTGAGCGTCGGAATCTTCGGGTCCGCCTGCATCTCGGGCACGGGCAGCAGCCAGGCGGGATCTTTCTTGGCGTTCGGCGGTTCTTGAGCCGCTGCTTGGTTGACGGTGGCCGACGCCAAGTAGAGGGTGCAAGCGACAACGCAAGTGACGATAGTGTTATTCATGTTTGGAATCTTGGATTTCGCTCACGATTTCGTGCGTTGGTAGGTCACGAGGAATTGCAGCACGCCTTTCTGCGTCTTGAATTCGGTCGGCCGTGCTTTGCCCGTCAGGTCGTAGCAGATTTTCAGCGTGTCGCCGTTGAGTTCGTAAATGGCGAGAATAGTCTTGCCCTTATTGGGGCCTTCGCCGCCGAGGATGTCCATCGCCCTGGGTTTCTTGGCAAGGTCAAGCTTGACCGTGCCGCGATCGAGTTGCTTGCCCACAGTGACGGTATACGCATCGCCAGCGAGAACGAGCTTCATCGCCTTGAGCGTCTGCTCATCAAACGGCTGTCCGCCAATTTCCGCAGCCGTCGGCAGCCACGTGCCTTCGAGCAACTTCGTTTCCTTTGCGGTGTCCTGACTCCAGGCGCTGCCGACGAACAGAATAGATGCCGCCACGGAACATTGCCAGAGAGTTCTCATTTCTTCTCCTTCACCATTGGCCTATTTTCGAGGTACGCATTCAACTCCGCAGTCGTCAGGGCAACCGGCGCCCCGACGGCCGGTATGTCGACCTTTGCCGTCCAGAGGATGCCGTTCGTCAGGAAACGGCGATAGCCTTCCTCCGCGAAGCTCACGTGCAGATGTCCGCCCGTGAACGCGAAGGAGCGGCCCTTGTCGGCGCGTTCGTAGGCCCAGGCGACGTTCGCATTGTCGTCCAACTTTGCGCCCGGCGTCTTCGGGTTCACCGTGCGCAGGAGCGGCGTGACGCCCTTCATATCGGGCACGAAACGCAGCTTGAACAGATAGCCGTCGTCGATCTTGAACGGCGTGACGCCGCGCGTGATCGGATGCTCGGGGAAGCTCTTGTATGTGTCGATCCAGTGAGCCCGCTGCGAGTAACCCTTCTCCCAGGCGGCGCCGGTCCAGGCCTGCATGCGCACGCCGTGGTCCTTGGCAATATCGACGCCCTGATGCAGCATGACCAGACCGACGCCGGCGTCCGTCAACTTTTGCAGTTGCGCCATGCGCTCCCCCTTGAGCATCGAGTGCTTGTCGCCGCCATCAACAAAGAAGACAATCGTTCTGGCGTTGGCAAACGTCTCCGGGTTCTTCGGCCATTCGAGCGCGAGCACGGGCGCGACGCCGGGCGTTTGCTTGACGAGGTCCATCAAGAGGGCACAGCCGCCGAGGTATTCGTGTTCACCGGGCTTGAAGAAACTGGACCCTGCGATGAAGACGATCTTCGCCGCCTTCGCGTCCTTGGGCTGTTCTTCAAGTGCGATGCCCTTGGGGAGCTTCGGCGTTTTTTCACCCGCGTCAATCGGGACGCTGACGAAGGAGAGCAACAGGAACAACGGCATCATTCGCATGGGATGACTCCAAACAGGTCTCACGCAAAGGCGCAAAGGAACACTCTCTTCCTTGCGCCTTTTCGTGAACTCTTATTTACTCACATGTCGTTTCAGGAACGCCAAGGTCCGCTCGAACGCCGCGGCGACCTCGGCATCTTTGAGTCCCTTGCCGTCGAAGCCGTGCGGACCGTTCTTGATCGAGATGAACTCGTGCGTCACGCCGTGCTTCTTTAGCTCGGCGGCCATATCGACCGATTGACGATGCGGCACATCGGTGTCGTTGTCGCCGTGTAGCATCAACGTCGGCGGATACTCTTTCGTCACGTTGCGAATCGGGCAAAAGCGATCGAAGGCGCGCGGCTCCTTGTCGGGATCGTGGCCCGCGACTTCCTTGGGCCACAGGCCGTTCTGGCGACAGTATAGGTAAAATCGCCCACGCAGGGGATCTTTGACTTCGGCGATTTCCGTCTTGCCGATGGCCTTGTACGCTTCCTCCCTGGTGACGAGCGGCCGCATGCGATAGAAGGCGTCGGGCTTGGAGTACCATTCGTTGGTGATATCGCCATAGCCATAAAACGCGACCAGCGCTTGCGGCCGCGGCTCGACGGCGAACCCGGTCATGAGCGTGAGATAGCCCCCCGCGGAATGGCCGACGACGACGGTGCGCTTTGGGTCGATCTTGTAAAGCGCGGGGCCTTTGTCGCGCACCCATTTGAAGGCGTCCTGAACATCTTCGATGATGCCCTTGAGTTTTGTTTCCGGAGCAAGGCGATAGTCGATCGAGACGACGACGAAGCCCGCGTCGAGGTAGCGTTGGCGCTGTTCCGCGCGGATGCCGCCGCGATTCCCGGAGATGAGAGCGCCGCCGTGAATCCACACGAGAGCGGGGCGGATCTCGTTGCCGGGCAGACGATAAACGTCGGCCTTGATCGGCAGATCGCCGACAGTCTTGTAGGTGTAGGTCGTCGGCGCGGCGTCGGCGCGCGGGACGCTGACGTTTGCTGGTTTTTCCTGGGCGCTGGCGGGAATTGCGAGCGTCGTGAGCAAGAACGCGGAAAGAGTGAGTCGCATGACAACCCCCACTGGAGAGGACTCGCTTAACCGATGCGTGATTTCCAAATTGATGGATTCCGGCGACAATGGAATACCGAAATAATCACGATACGGTCGACCTCGATTTGATAGTGCACGACATAGGGAAATTTCTTGACGACCGCGCGCCGAACATCCTCAAATACAACCGGGTGCAAACGAGGCATCACAGCGATGCGGTCGAAGACCTCTTGCACATGCGCCACAAACTCGCATCCCAAGCTGTCCTTCTGCGCTTCGTACCAATCGGTCGCTTCGTCGAAATCGGCGCGTGCATCGTCAAGAAACACCAAGGGGAGTGGGTTCATTTCTTCAACCGCGCGAGCGCCTCCGCTTTGACGACTTCCCACGGCGTCACTCTGCTCGGATCAGCTTGATAGGCTGCGCGCCGGCGGTCGATTTCCTGCTTCTGCTGCTCGGTAATCGGAATGTGCTTCGGCTCCGCAGCGATGCTGTCCCAGATGGCGCCGATGAGGGCGAGCCGTTCCTCGACAGTCATCTGATCGATACCCAATGCGGTCAGTGTGGTTGACATGCGACACCTTCTCGAAGTCAATCGGTTGCTTGATTGAATGATACCAGGCCATCATCGTCGCGGTTGCCATGAAAGTCAAGATCCGGGCGGATTGACGTTCACGGGGATCGCGTCATGGCGTCAAGAATTCGCGCGGGGGCCTGCGAACGCTAAGCCGCAAGCGTCGTTCAATCCTCGCCGACGCGCACCTGCACGTGTGCGATCGCGATCTCGCCGCGGGTGTTGATGCGTTCGACGCGCACGACGTAGTGCCCGACTTTTTCGTAACGATGCACAATGCGCGCATAGCCGTCCTTCGCCAGCGGGACGACGTTGCCGTCGCTTTGTACCTCGCCTTTGGGACTGCCATCGCCAAAGTCCCAGGTCTCCTTGCCGTCCGTCGTTCGGAAAGTGCGCACCATGAACGTTACAGGATCGCCTGGCTTGATGCCGAATGTGGGATAATAGACGGCGTGAATCGACGGCGGCACGAGCTTGGGCGTTTTCGGATCGACGACGTTGACGACCGCGAAATCGTAATCGATGCGCCCGGCGGCGTCGGTGATGCGCAGGATTTCGCTGTAAACGCCCGGTTTTGCATAGACGCGCTCGATGGTCGCGCCTTTGGCTTTGGCGCCGTCGTTAAAGGTCCAGTCGTGAGCCACAATCTTGTCCGCTGACCAGGAGCGCGTGCCGTCGAGCGTAATCTTCTGGCCGACCGCCGCGAATTGGTGCGGTCGCGCATGCGCGAGCAATTGCGGCTTGTATCGTTGATGGTACGCTTCCCAGAGAAACGCGTAGCCTTCGATAATGCCCCATTTGCCGGATGGCTGTTTTCCGGAGATGTCAAAGTGCAGATGCGACCAGCCGCCCGAACCGCCTTCCTTTCCGAGCAGACCGATGAGCTGGCCCATCTTGACCTTGGCACCCGGCTTGATCGCCAGCGCAATCGTGTGCAGATGGCTGTAGCGATAGTACCAGCCGCGCTCGTCGAGGAGGTAGACGACGTCGTAGCGCGGCTTCGCGGGCGTGTTCTCGAACCCCTTGAGCAACGTCTTGCCTGACGAGACGACGATGCCGTCGGTGGCGGCGACGATCTCGACCATCCCCTCGGCGCCGCCGATGTCAAGGCCGTAGTGATAGTAAATTTTCTTGTTGAGCGGATTCTCGCCGCCATCGACGTACACCGGCTCGTTGGCCATCTGCGTACCGGAGGCGAACCAGCGTTGCCTGGCGGGATAGACGAACGTGCCAGGTTCGAGCAACGGCTCCTTGGCGGGGAAGACGCGAATGCGCGCATCTTTGTCGAGGCCCCACGGGTTGTCGCCGGCGACGCCTTTCGTCGCGTTCTGCCGATAACCTTTCGTCACCGGGCAATCGACTTGCACGCCATTGACAAGCGTCGGCAATCGATAGTTCGCAGAGACGAGCGTCAGCTTCACGCCGTTGATTTCGACCGTGACCTCGGCGACGCGCACGGCTTCGCGCAGAGCGTCGCGGGTTTCCTTGAGATTGAGCAGCTTCACCGTTACCTTTTTGCCGTCGGGCATGACGACCTCTTGCGCTTCGCCGACGTTGAGATCGACGGTGCGCATCGACGCCTTGAGCGTAGGCTCGGGCAACTGTGCGCTGAGGGTTAACGGAGTGAAACAGGCAAATGCCAGCACGACGATGTATTGGCGCATGAAGTTTTCCTCGTGCGTTCGGGCGCGCGTTTGCGAACACTAAACGCGCGCGAGTTTTTGAGATCGTTTCCGCGTCGGCGCCGCGGCCCCTATGAGAAATCCATCGACAATATCCCGCGCCAAGCCTTGCGGTCTTGGTTGAACGCCGGCGCGAACGACGGCACGCAGGCCGCCCAGTAGCATGAGCATTGCGGTCTCCGGCTGGCTCACCGTGAACTCGCCGGCTTGCCGCGCTGCCGCGAAGATGTCGAGGACGATGCGCATGCCCTTGTCGCGCGCCTCTTGCCACGGAAACGCCCTGCCCTGGCCTTGCGCCAGTTCGGCGCGCTGAATCAAGTCGAACAAGTGCGGTCGGCGATCGAAGAACGTGATGATGGCGTCCGCGACCGCGATCAATCGTTCGCGACTCGTGTTGGCCTCTGCGACGCGGGCACGTAGTTCCAACACGAGTTCGTGTGACGCGCGTGCCAGGATCGCGAGGAACATCTCTTCCTTGTCCTGAAAGTACCGATATAGCGTCCCCTTGGACACCGCCGCCTCGGCCGCGATATCCTCCATGCGGACTTCGTGAAAGCGCTTCGAGCCGAACAGCTTGCCGGCGGCTTCGAGCATCTTTTCACGCAGGAACGGAGTCTTTGTGCGCACCAGCAAACCTCGAAATTACTGACGAGCGGGCATGGAAGGATGGAGCTTTGATAATAGAACTCACCAGTTCGATTATAGCGAATTGCTCAGGCTTGCGATGTGAATCTCAGGCCGTTCCTTTACAGAAGAGACCGGAAAACGATGGAACCAATTCACGCCATGAAACGTCTCAGCATCATCGTGACAGTGCACGCGACCAAGTTCCCGTGCGCAATTCCTTTTCAAAGCGTCATCTCCATTTCCCCAAAGGAGGCCGAAAGCCATGTATCGCAGCACACCCGTCTTACTTGTCATGCTCGTCGGTATCGCAGGCCTGACAGCATTCCCAGACCGCGCGGATGCGCAGAAAGGCTACCGCTGCCCCGTAACGATCGAGATGCAGGGTAAGAATGTCCTGCAAGGCGAAATCCGCGACACCGAGCGGCCCAGCACTGCCGAGCTGTGGAACCTGCTGAAGAGCTTGTCGTTCGGCGCCACCAAGGCCGGCCAAGGCGTGAGCGATCTGAAGTCCGCTGACAAAGCCACGCTCAAGGGAAAGATCCAGGTGAAGGTCGCCGGCGCCGGCCAGGTGCAAGTGGCGGAGCTGAACCTGGTCCGCAACAAGCTCAACCCGGAAGCCTGGGTGATCGCGCCGGAGGACGTGGCGCGGATCCTCAAGATCCAGAGTGGCGCGGACAAGAAGCAACCCAAGAAATGACGATGCGGCTTTCTGCCGCGGCCGAAGGTTTCATGAGACCTTCGGCCTTGTTCTAATCTCGCCGGGCGTCCGGAGCCGCACGCGCGGAGCGGGTGCTCTACATTTCTCATGGCGTCCACGCGAGCGCCCGGATTTCGCCGAACTCGCGTGACAGCTTGTGCCAGGTCGCGCCACCGTCGCGCGAACGATAGATCTGGCCGCTGACGCTGTTTGCATAAACCAATTCGTGATCGGCGGGATGCACCGCGAAGTTCCATAGCGTGCTATTGGCTCGCCCCGGAAAATCGGCGGGCTGCCAGGTCGTGCCGCCATCGAGCGAGCGAGCAATCAGGCCCGTTGTTCCTGGTGGCGCGTCGCCATTTCCCAGGAAAATCACGTTCGGCTTGCTCGCGTGCTGGGCCATACCGCGGAAGTATGGCAACGGCAGCGTCTTGCCCAGGCCGAGCGACTGCCACGTTTCGCCGTCGTCGAGGCTGACGTTGAGGTCGTTGTTGGTGCTCGCCAGCAATCGGCCCGGATTGCCTGGGACGTACTTCAGCGCATGGATGTCCTGCGAGCTCAAGCCCTTGCCGACGGATTGCCAGGTCCGCCCGCCGTCCTTACTGCGATAGACCCCATCGATTTCTACGCCGGCCCAGAACGTGTGCGGATCGCCTGGATGCCCGCACAGCGAGGTGACGCGCGTATTGATGATACGCGGACAGCCTTGCTGCATGCGCACGCTCGGCTCGGTCCAGCTTCGGCCGGCGTCGTCGGAGCGAAACAGCCGAGACGGGCAGGCGCCCACAAGGATCAAATCGGGATTGCCCGGCGCGAGCAGGATCGACCAAATCTGCATGCCGGTCGCGGGCGAATCGACACGCGTCCAGTTATTCGCGCCGTCATCGCTGCGATAGACGCCGTGTTCGTTGCCAAGATAGAGAACGCGGTCGTCATGCGGATGCACGACCAGGGCGCGTACGTGGCACTCGACGAACATGCCGTCGATAGCGCGCACGAACGTCTCGCCGCCGTCGGTGCTGCGCCACAGGCCTTCGCCGATGGTGCCGACGTAGAGTCGATGGGAGTTGTTCATGGGTCAATCCTCGTAGACTGTAATCATAAGAAAAAATCTCATGCAAAGGCGCAAAGGCGCAAAGAAGAGCCAGTGATTGAATTTCTTTGCGCCTTTGCGCCTTTGCGTGAAATTTCTCTTTCCTCCCATGCGGCTGCTGGTTACGATGATTGAACCTCCAAGGGATTTTCTCATGATTGCACGCTGGATTCTGCTGACCGGCATTCTCCTGACTTCCGACTACGCTGCCGCGCAAGAGCCGATCAAGCTCTTCAACGGCAAAGACCTCACGGGCCTGACCACCTGGCTCAAGGACACCAAACGCGACGATCCGCGCAAGGTCTTCACCGTCAAGGACGGCATCCTCCACCTCTCCGGCGACGGCTTCGGCTATGTCGCCACCGACAAGGAGTATAAGGACTATCACCTAACGGTCGAATATCGTTGGGGCAAGAAAACCGACGGCGGCAAGTACGTCCGCAACTCCGGCATCCTCCTCCACGCC
>SYHD01000339.1 GCA_005799265.1 Planctomycetia bacterium
GCGACCGATTTCGTCTCCAGCGTCGGATGCAACTGCGTTGGCGGTGCGTAATCGTACTCAACCGCGTAGCCCCAGCGCATCACCTCCGCATTCTCCAAACCGACGATGTTTCGCAGCATCTGGGCCTGCACGTCGTTAGGCAAACTCGTCGAAATGCCGTTGCAATAATACTCCCATGTGTTGCGGCCCTCGGGCTCGAGGAAGATTTGATGACGATCCTTGTCTGCGAAACGCACCACTTTGTCCTCGATCGACGGACAATAGAGCGGCCCGCGTCCTTGAATCTGCCCTGAATACATCGGCGCCCTGCCCAGATTGGCACGGATCAGCTCGTGGACCTTGTCGTTCGTGTAGGTGATGTGGCAGTGCATCTGCGGCTGGGTAATGCGCTCGGTCGCAAAGCTGAATGGCCGTGGCTCGGCGTCGCCGGGCTGTTCTTCGCATTTCGCGAAGTCGATGGTTCGGCCATTGAGCCGGCACGGGGTCCCCGTCTTGAAACGCGCGAGTTGAATACCGCACGTGTTCAGACTATCGCTCAGGCCTTCCGCGGACTGATCCCCTGCTCTGCCGCCGCGCGTTTTCGCCTCGCCCATGTGCATGAGGGCCTTCAAAAAGGTGCCGGTAGTCAGGATGATGGCGGGAGCGCGGTACAGCGTGTCGCCTGCGGTCTTGACGCCGACGACTTCGTTTAGCCACGGATCGCAGACCAGCGCGGATCTACGACCCGCGGCTAAACTCGAGATGGGGCCAATGATAATCGCCTCCACCATCTCCTGGCGCAGCGTCAAATTCGCCTGATCCTCGACACGCCGCTTCATCTCGAACTGGTACGCCTTCTTGTCGGCCTGGGCGCGCGGCGAGTGCATCGCGGGGCCTTTGGTGCGATTGAGCATGCGGAACTGGATGCCGGTCGCGTCGATGACCTTGCCCATCTCGCCGCCCAGGGCGTCGATCTCGCGCACGATCTGCCCCTTGGCGACGCCGCCGATCGCGGGATTGCAGCTCATCGCGCCGACGGTGTCGGCGCTCATCGTCAGCAAGATGGTGCGCAGCCCCATGCGCGCCGGCGCCAGCGCGGCTTCGATACCCGCGTGCCCGGCGCCAACGACAATTACGTCGTAATCGTAGATGAGCTTCATCGCATTCCGCAAATCCCAGGATGATCCCAGCGATTTCTGGGGTCGGCGTGAGGATATGTCGTCACGCGGAGCGCGACGACTACACTATCGCTAGGATAGCAAATACTCGGCCCCGTTTCTATGCACCAGAGATCTGGATCATGGACCGCCTGCAAGCAGCCATCGCCGGCTTCCAAACCATTGACGCCGACGCCACCTACAAGGACCAGGCGGCTAAGAATCTCACGCGCTGGTTGAGCGAGCCCGAATTTACCGCCTACAAGCCGCAGATCGACTGGCTCATCGGCCAGCAAAAATGGGCAAGCTTGCTCGATCGCTTCTATCAGATCATGCCCTTCGGCACCGGCGGGCGTCGCGGTCTCGTCGGCGTCGGCCCCAACCGCATGAATCTCTGGACGCTCGGCGCCTCCGTGCAAGGACACGCGGAATATCTGAAAGAACGATTCCCAAACACACCGAACCTAACCGTCGCTCTCGCCTTCGACGTGCGCCAGTTCGAGGATCAAAAGAAGAATTACAATCCCGCATTGGTGAATCCCGTCCTGCACCTCTCGTCCAAACGCTTCACCCAGTATGCCGCGTGCGTCTATGCGGCCAACGGGATTCACGCGCACATTCTGCCCGAAACCAGCACGCGCTATCTGGCAACGCCGGAATTGTCGTTCACGATCCGCTACTTGAAGGCACACGGCGGGCTTAACGTCAGCGCGTCGCACAATCCGCCCGACGACAACGGCGGCAAGTTCTACGACGAGCGCGGCGGCCAGCCCGTCCCGCCCGACGATCAGATCATGGCCGACCTCGTCGAGCAAGTCGCCGCGATCAAGGAGCTCCCTTGGGCCGAGGCGGTTCGCGGCGGCAAGATTCACTTTCTCGATGAGGCGCCGCACAACGCCTACATCGAGCTGTGCCGTAAACAGAGCCTCGTCAAACCGCCGCGGGCGAGCGAGATCCAGATCGTCTTCACGCCCCTGCACGGCGTCGGCGGCATGACGGCGATGGAAGTGCTCACCGCGCAGGGATTTCACGTGTTGCCCGTCAAGGAGCAAATGGAGCCGAACGGCCAGTTCCCGAACGTGACCGATTTGCCGAATCCGGAGTTCCCGAAGTGCTTCGACCGGGCCGAATCGCTTGCGAAGGAGATCAACGCCGATTTGCTGCTTGCGACAGACCCGGACGCCGACCGCCTGGGCGCAATGGTTCCCGCCGCACCGTTCGCCGGACGCGCAAGCGACGGACGGCCCAATCCGTCGCTGGCGCGTCCGGCTAACGCAGATCCGACATTCCATTTCTTGAACGGCAATCAGATCGGCGCCCTGTTGACGCATTTCAAGCTGTCGAAGCTCATGGAGAACGGCATGATGCCGCGCCGTCCGATTGTCGCCAAGAGCCTCGTGACGACGAACATGGTGACCCGTATTGCGCGACACTTCAAGGCGCAGGTCGTCGATAACCTCCTCGTTGGCTTCAAATACATTGCGGAATTGCTCTGGCAACTCGAACAGCAGGGCGCCTACGAGGACATCGAAGGCACGCCCGACGATTACGTCTTCGGCTGCGAGGAAAGCCACGGCTACCTGGTGACGCCGCACATGCGCGACAAGGATTCCGGCGGCGCCGCGCTCTTGCTCGCGGAGATGGCGCTCGACAAGAAGCGTACTGGTACGGACATCATTACTTATCTGAAGTCCCTCGAAAAACAATTCGGCTACTTCAACAACGGCCTACGCAACATCGTCATGCCCGGCATCGAAGGCAAGACGCTCATGGCACGCATGCTGAACAACCTGCGCCAAGCACCGCCGACCAAGATCGGCGAGTTGACGGTGACGCAGTTCGAGGACCTGCAAAATGAGAATGGCCGGATGGGCCCGTACAAAGGCGCGACCGACAAGGCCGCCCGCAATTTCTTGATATTTACCCTCGGCGAGAATGCGCGTATTAGCCTGCGTCCGAGCGGCACCGAGCCGAAAGCGAAAGCCTATGTCGAAGTGTGTAGCGCCCCATGCCCGCATGGCATGAGCGATACCGACTGGGCAAAACGCCGCGCGGAGGTGGACGCAATGGCCCAACGATTGGCGGAAGCGTTCTTGCAACTGTGCAAGTGACTGCGGTGGCCGACAAGTGGTATCAGAACAATTCCCCAATGGCCCGCCCGCCCGCAGTCACGATGGGCATGGGTCTTCCCTGCGGATTCATCCAGTGAGTGTCAAGCGGAATGTCGAGATGGCGAAAGACCGTCGCCGCGAGATCAGAGGGCGTGACGCGGCGTTCGCGAATGACGCCGCCGCGCGAATCGGTGCTGCCGATCACTTGTCCGTGTCGCAATCCGCCGCCCGCGAGCAGCATCGACATGACATTGGTCCAGTGGTTTCGGCCGGCGTCGTCGGTCATCACGGGCGAGCGGCCAAATTCGCCGAGCATCAGGATCAGCGTCGAATCGAGCAAGCCACGCGATTCGAGGTCATGAATCAGCGCGGCGAGGGCCCGATCGATGGTCGGGAGAATCGGCGTAAGGCCGCGCTGGATGCCTCCCCAGGGTGGGACGTTGTCGCCATGATGATCGAAGTAACCCCACGCGCCGCTGACCAGGACGAAGGTGCTCCCCGCCTCGACGAGCCGCCGCGCGAGCAGCGCCTTCTCGCCGACGCTGCATCGGCCGTAGGCGTCGCGCACGCGGTCCGGCTCCCGATGGACGGCGAACGCTTCCTCCACGCCGCGCGCCACCACCATGTCGTAAGCCTGTCCCGCGTAGTCCACGTCGTCGCCTGCCGCGCGCCGTAGCTGATCGAACTGCCGCCGCAACTCGGCGCGGTCCTGCAAGCGCGGCACATTCAGTCCATCGGGCATAGCGAGGCGTCCAGGCAATTCGTCGCCTTTGACCGGTTCATAGACGCTTCCCATATGGCCCGCGCCCCAGACGTCAGAGCGCCAGCGATCGGCCAGGCCAACAAACGCCGGCATCGGGCGCACGTTGGCGCCGCGAAAACGCGCCGCGATCGAACCCATGGATGGATAGCCGCCGCCTTCGCGCCCGTCGTTGGTCCGCTGCGCCAATGGGTTGCCGGCTTGCATCGTGATCGGCGTATGGTTGCTTGCCGAGCAATCGACGGAGCGGATCACCGTCAACTTGTCCATGAGCCGGGCCTGCATCGGCAGATGTTCACAGAAGCGCACGCCCGGTACGCTGGTCGGAATCGTCTGATACGGCCCGCGGATCTCGGCCGGCGCGTCGGGCTTCGGGTCCCACGTGTCGATTTGGCTCGGGCCTCCCGACAACCAGAACAGGATCACCGCGCGCGGGTCGCGAGTCCGCCCTTGCGTTGCCGGCAGCGCATGCGTCAGGCTCAATCCCGTCAGGCCGGCAAGGCCCGTCTGCAGAAACCATCGCCGTGAGCCGACGCGGACACTGCCCGACATCGGCGCCGGAAGCGGATTGGGATGATTATCGGCCAGGTGATTTATCGGCGTCGGTTTCATCGCGAGGCCCCCCTATTTCGAATCGCACAAGGACACCATCGTCTAACGATAGTCGAATGATAACAAGGTTGCCGGGCCGTACGCAACATTTTCTTTCCAAGTCAGCGACATTATTGTTTATTCTGTCAATGGCTCGTAAAACGGGTGCAAGCAGCGAATCGCGTATCTATTTCGGAAGGACCAAAGACGTGAAACTCACAAATCTGATGTGTCGAATCATCTTCGTTGTTTGCCTCTTCCTGGCAGCTGCCCAGGCGTACGCCGACAACTGGCCCAACTGGCGCGGCCCGAATCAGGACGGCATCTCACAAGAGAAGAACCTGCCGACCTCGTGGAGCGACACGAAGAACGTCCTCTGGAAGCTGCCCTTGCCCGGCAAAGGCTCGTCCACGCCGATCATCTGGGGCGACCGCATGTTCATGACCAGCGGTGAAAATAGCGACCTCGTGCTCCTGTGCGTCTCCACCGACGGCAAGCTACTCTGGAAGCAAAAGGTCGCCACCGCCGTTCGTACCGTCATCAAGAAGGACGAAGCCAACGAGGCTTCGCCGTCTCCAACCACTGACGGCAAGCACGTGTTCGTCTTCGTCGGCTCCGGCGACATGGCCTGCTACGACTTCGACGGCAAACAAGTCTGGAACTTCGACGCCCAAAAGCGCTACGGGAAATTCCTGATCCAGCACGGCATTCACGTCACGCCCATCCTGCACGAAGATCGCCTCTACCTCAACCTCATTCACAACAACGGCCACTGGGTCGTCGCCCTCGACAAGGCGACCGGCAAGGAAATCTGGAAGGTCGATCGCAAGAGCGACGCCGAAGGCGAGAGCCGAGAAGCCTACTCGTCGCCGGTGTTGTGGAAAAACGGCAACGAACTCAACCTTGTCGTCCTCGGCGCCGACTACACCACGGGACATCGCCTCTCTGACGGCAAGGAAGTCTGGCGGCTGGGCGACATCAATCCGAAAGCGAAGTACAGCACCGCCCTGCGCATCATCGCCACGCCCGTCGCGACCAGCGATCAGCTCTTCGTCCCAACCGCGCGCGGCGGAATCTTCATCTCGCTCAAACAAGGCGCGGCCGGTTCCATCAAGGCCGGCGGCACGCATGAAGCCTGGCGCGTAGGCAAAGGCTCGCCCGACGTCCCCTCGCCGCTGATCCACGATGGCATCGCCTACCTCATGCGCGAGAACGGCCTCTTGATTGTCCTCGACGCCAAGACCGGCAAAGAGCTCTACGAGCATCGACTCAACTCCGAACGCTATCGCGCCTCGCCGGTCTACGCGGATGGCAAGATTTACCTGACGAGCCGCGACTCCGGCGCGTTCACGGTCATCAAGGCGGGCCCGACGTACCAATTCCTGGCGACCAATCGCCTCGACGACGTCTTCACTGCTTCGCCAGCGATCGCCAACGGCCGCATTTATCTGCGCGGCTTCCGGGCGCTGTATGCGATTCAGGACAGCAAGTGAGATAATCCGGTTGAATTCCCGTTGACGCCTTGATACCATCGATCGGCAATAATCGGAGCGGGTGCGCGCTTGGCCCTCCCGACCGGCCGATGAAACGCTTTGATTTCATCAAGGAGCATGAAGTGAACGAGACTTCGGCGTCTTCCGTTGACCCGCTGGTAGTTCCGGCGCGTGCACGCGGCGAATTGTTCTTGATCAGTCTCCTGATTTTGTTTCTCGAACTGGCCTGTATCCGGTGGTTCCCGGCGCACATTCTGTTCCTGACATTCTTCACCAACACCGTGCTGTTGGCTTGTTTTTTGGGCATGTCGCTGGGCTGCCTGGCGGCCAGGCAAACTCGCAACTACCTTGTCTGGACGCCAATCTTGCTGAGCGTTGGATTTTTGTCCGGCACGTGCATGGATCTCCTGAGCTTCGCGCTGGAAAAAGTCGTAAACGTCGGCAATCAAACTTCGCCCCAGATGGTTTTCTTTGGCACGGAGTATTGCCGCACGGATCTCGCCGAGTTCGCCGTTCCGATCGAGGTGATCGCGGGATTTTACTTTGTCTTGATCACGCTCATCATGGTCGGGCCTGGCCAGGTTTTGGGTCGGTCCTTGAATCAGGTGCCCCAGCGCGTTCAGGCGTACACGCTCAACATCCTGGGAAGCCTGGCCGGCATTGCCTTGTTCGCCGCCTGCTCTTGGTTTCAGCTTGGCCCCTTGTTTTGGTTTGCGCCGATCGTCGTGGGGTTGACGTATTTCTTATGGGCGATGCCCGGCTTTCAGACGACGCGCCTGGGTACGCTGGCTGCGGCGTCGTTGCTGTTGGCGCCGGGCCTGGCCATCCTCCCCGGCGTCATCCGCGCGTACGACAGCGATAATTCCACCACCTGGTCGCCGTATTATCGCATCCTTTACACGCCTCCGCCGCAACGCGAGATCAACGTGAATCTGATCGGCCACCAGGCGATGCTTGCGTGTGCTGCTCCGGGACATGCGTATGCCTTGCCTCACGTGCTCAATCGGGACTGCGGCGGTGAGGCTTTCCAGAACGTGCTGATCATTGGCGCCGGTTCCGGCAATGACGTGGCCCGCGCTCTGCAATGGGGCGGACCCCAGACGCGCATCGATGCCGTCGAGATCGATCCCGTCATCTTCGCGCACGGGAAAAACGACCACCCCGACCGTCCCTATCAGGATCCGCGCGTCACCGTCCACCTCGATGACGGCCGAAACTTCTTACACAGCACCGACAAGCAGTACGATCTGGTCGTTTTCGCCCTGGTCGACTCCCTGGTCCTGCACTCCGGCTACAGCAACATCCGCCTGGAGAGCTATCTGTTTACCGAACAGGCCTTCAACGCCGTGCGGCAGAAGCTCAAACCGGATGGTCTGTTCGTCATGTACAACGCCTACCGGCAAGGCTGGATCGTCGCCCGCCTGGAACAGACGTTGAAGAAGATTTTTGCCGACGAAGGCGACCCGATAGTCATGACCATGCCTTATTCAGAAGTAGTCCAACCGACTGAGCAGGCCAACGGTTTCACGTTCTTGCTGGCGGGAAGGCGAACGACGGCGATGCGCCAGGCATTTGCGCGCCAGCCTGGGTACTGGATGGTCGCCAACAAAGCTCCCAGCCCGCTGATGCCCAGCGCCTTTGGACCCGAACCGGTTGACCACTCAATACGTTTCGGCCCGGCCCGTGTCGCGCTACTTGACGAACCGCTCCAACTCGCCACCGACGACTGGCCCTTCCTCTACCTCCGCGCGCCGATGTTGCCAAACCTCACCGTGCGCGGCATGCTCATTATGGCCGCCTTGTCGCTGGTGATGCTGTACTTCTTTTGGCCCCGCGCCCAAAAAGACGGCACCAGCGGCGGTTTCGATGGCCGCATGTTCTTTCTCGGCGCCGGCTTCATGCTCGTGGAAACCAAAGCCGTGGTGCACATGGCGCTCTTGTGGGGTAGTACCTGGATGGTCAACTCGGTCGTTTTCTTCGCGGTGCTGCTGATGATCCTCGGGGCCAATATGTTCGTTTTGCGTCGCAAGCCGGGCAACCTCTCACTTGCCTTTGCGGGACTGCTGATCACGTTGGTCGCCAACGCCGTGATACCGCTGGAATGGTTTCTTGGGCTGTCGCGCACGCCGCAAATCGTCGGCAGCTGTTTGCTCGTCTTCACGCCGATTCTGTTCGCCGGAGTGATTTTCGCCGTCTCCTTTGGCGCCGCCCGCCAGGCTGATCACGCCTTCGGATGGAATATCGCCGGCGCGATGCTGGGGGGCTTGGCCGAGAACGTCTCCATGCTTATTGGCTTCCCCTATTTGGTCCTGGTGGCAGCCGGATTCTACGTGCTTTCCGCCTTGTGGGTGCGCCAACCGCCGCTCACTGCGGCGCCAGGCCAGGCAGAAAGCCTGCCCTTGGTGCCAACAAGCTGATTGTTGGAGGAAGCATGTTGTCTTGATCGGTTTTCATACTGCACGCGGTCTCAGGATTAGCTCATTTACTAGGCCGCAGCGCCAGCAAGGGATGTCCGTGATTGCTCTCGCTGGCGTTGCGGGCTAGTGAGGCAAATGTGTCATTTCCGACCGAATGCAGCATAATTGCGGCCGACAGGATTTTTGCCCATCTTTACCATTTACACCAGACACTCTATCTGTTCTAATTAACGAATCCGGCACGCCCGCAAATCACCCTCGCGCGGAATTTAGTCTGGGAGAAAACCTCATGTATACCGTCGTGTTGGCGGTTGCGATCACTGCTGCTCCAGCGACAACGAGCTGGCAGCGCGGCGGCGGCTGTGTCCGCGCATGCCACAGTTGCGCTGGCCAATCCGGCTTCGGAGCCTACGGCGGTTATGTGCCCTACGGCAGCTATGGTTGCACCGGCGGGAGCGGCGGTGCTAGAGCGCAGCCTCAGGTCATGCTGTTTGGCGGCGCCGGCGCGGGTTATGGCTTCCACGGCGGCTGCTATGGCGCGGGCTACGGCAGCACCTACTACTTCGATCCCGCCATGAGCGGCAGCACCGGCTGCTATGGTTGCCATGGCGGCCAGTCCGGGTATGGCGTTCCCGTCCCGTCGGCTCCAGATCCCGAAGGCACGGGCAAGCCGGTCGATCCCTTCCCACCCCAGCCCGAAATCAAGAAAGACCCCAAGGGAGCCGAAGAGATCGCGCCCCCCAAGGAAGTGAAGCCCAAGCAAGTGAACAAGCTACAACTCGAACAGAACTTCCGCGCCATCGTCCGCGTCCACATCCCCGAAGGCGGCAAGCTCTATGTCGATGGCCGGCACATCAACGTCGCCGCCGGCACGCGCGTCTTTCAAACGCCCGACCTCAAGCTCGGCGAACGCTACTTCTACGACATGAAAGTCGAAATGGTGATTGACGGCATCCTCCGCAAGAACGAGCAGCGCGTCATCGTCGAACGCGGGCAGGAAGTTGCCGTCGATTTTCCGAGTTTACACGCCCTCGGCACATTGACGGCGCGGCGGCAAAAGTAGGCGCACGCAGCGACGAAGCGTTTGGCATTACAACATCACTCACGTACGAAGAGTGGACTTGAGCCACGGATCAAACACAGATGAAACACGGATAGGAAAAATGCAGAGGAGGGTGCCATCCGGCTCTTCCTCTCCTATCCGTGTTTCATCTGTGTTTGATCCGTGGCTCACTCCGTATTCACCCTCCGCCAAGATCGAGAGGTACACCCTGCAACGGCAGGTCATGGAAAAAATCGCTACCCGGATTCGCGATGTACAAATACAATTTGCGTTCCGTGCGCGTCCGCGTTGGGCGGCGCGCAAAGGAGACTTTCACTCTGTGGCGATTCAGCGGAATCGTGTCCTTGGCTGGAGGACGCATGCCCCTACGAATGCGTGTTCATGACAGGGAACCAATCGGCCTGGCCTTGCGCCGATTCAAGAAATTGATCGAGCGGAGCGGCATGCAAAAAGAGCTGCGTGCCAGACAGCACTACGAGAAACCCAGCGAGCTGCGGCGACGTTCTCGATTGCGGAAAGAGAAAGCCGCCCGAAAGGCGTGCGAAAAGACAGGCACAACGCCTGTCGGTATCAACACTCGATGATTGGCGGGGCGCGACGATTGTCGCGCCCTATTTTTTTTCATTCAGATCCCCTCCCCCTGTACTCAAGGGGAGAGGGCTGAACGGTCACAGTGGTCCAGCGCTTGCGGTTTCGCGGTAATTTCCCGCGCGAAACCGCTAGCGTGCAATCGTCCCACACCCTACCAGCGGAAGTTGTACATCGCATAGAACAGTTCGGGTGATTGGCCATTGCCGGTGTTGGCGATGAAGGAACCCGCGAACAATTTCGACCAGCCAAGCAGAATGTCGGAACGCCGACTCATGTGGAAATAAACGAGGACATCGACTTCCTGGCCAACGTCGGTTCCGGCCGAGCCGGTCGGGCTGCGACGCTCGGGAACACCCGCACCGCTGTAGAGGGCGTCTTGGGCGCGATCGAGGCGGAAGCAGTGATATTGGGCGTTAAGGGTAATCCACTTGGCGGGATTGAGATACATGTGGAAGTTGAGATCGCGGATGTTTTGCCGACCCACGATGTCGGTGAAGCCGAGATAATAACGCTCGAACGGGAAGAGTGGGTTGAAGGTATTGTAGTCGCCGGTGTTGGGGTTCGCATCGCCGGAGGCCCAGTCGTAGTAGGCCCAGAAGGTGGGATTCATGGGACCGTTGGACCAATTGTAGCCGAGGCCGGCGGTCGTCATGAAGGCGTTGAGCTTTTGGCCTCCGCGAGCGCCGAACTGGAAGGCGCTTTCGAAGTCCCACAGAAAGCCATGCTTGTCGCCGACAGCGCGAGAGCCGATCGTGTGGACGGTGACCGGCGCGCTGTCGATACCGCCGGTATCGGTATCGTTTTGATTGTCGAGATAGAGGTAGTACAGATCCAGAGCTTGGCCCTTGGCGTGCCGGTACGTCACCCACGCGCCAGCGAAGTTCTGATTGGAGTCGGCACGATCGAAGCGCATATTGCCCACGAGGACCGGCTGCGCCCAGAAAACATCGATGTCCAGCTTCTCGCTGAGCCAGAAACCACGCACACCTTCGAAGGTGCGCCGCGTGTTGGCCCAATCCAAGGACGAAACGAGCCGCTGCGAACCTAGATTCAACTCCTGCCGGCCGGCGCGGACGTAAACAGGCGACCCAGCCAGTTCGCAGATCTTGACATCGATGAATAAGTTGAGCAGGTCCGCGTAGTTCTGGTCGGTCTTCAACGGCGGCAGGTCCTGGTTAAATGTGAAAGCCGAGATGAACTCGGCATAGATGCGGAAGCGATCCTTATACCACAGGTCAGCGTAAACGCGAGTCCGTGCCAATTCATAGACGTTTTTCTGGCCGGTGAGGCGGCTGTCCGTTTCGTTCATGTACCAAGCCCACGCTTGCCCACCAGTGGCGAACAGCCAGTTTTCGCCCAGGTGAATGCGATGGAGCTTTTCGAAGAAATCGGGCTGGTAACCAGGCGTCTCGACGTAGCGGAAGTCGGCGTCGAAGAACCCAGGCGTCATGAACGCGAACGGCGGGTAGGCCGACGGCGGGGCCTTGAGACGCGGCTCGTCCCCGATCCGATCCTTGAACGAATAGTAACCCGGCCCCTTCGGAGGCATCCAATAATTGCCCAAGCGCGGGAAGTAATGGCGCGGCGCGTCCGGCCAATGTGGGCCGAACGGCTCCAGCGACGGTGGGACGAGGATCAACTGCTCATCGGGAATCATGGGGTTGATCGACGGCGGCTTGTCGGTAGTCTTGGGCGGCAACGGCGGCGGATCGATCATCGGCAATGGATCCGGCGTCTTCTTCGGCTCCGGCGTCTCCCCAGTGACCTTCGGGGCCGGACCTATCAGCAGGTCCGGGCCAAGTTTGATGGGTATCGGTGGATCTTTCGGCTTCGGATTCACAAACACTGGCGGATCTTTCGGCTTCGGATTCACAAACACCGGCGGATCCTTCGGCTTCGGATTCACAAATACCGGCGGATCTTTCGGCCTCGGATTCACAAACACTGGCGGATCCTTCGGCTTTGGATTCACAAATACTGGCGGATCCTCCGGCTTCGGAAGATCAGGAAAAATCTTTGGCGGTGTCAACTGCTCGAATGGATCAAACGGCTTTATTTTCTTGAGCGGTTCAAACTGGCCGGGCGGAGAGACCGGCACTTCAGGAAGCGGCCTGGGTGGATTCGGCAGCGGCGGGATCGGCGGCAGCGGCGGGGTCAGCTTTTCCAATGGAGCCAATGGCTGTAGCCGCTCGAACTGGCCCGGCGGGACCAAGGGCGTGGGCGGCACCGAGTGAAATTTTGGCGCAGACGGCGGCAGCGGCGCCTGCGGCGGTCGTGGCGGAATCGGCGGCGTGAGCGGGGCCAATGGCTGCAGCGGCGCAAATTGGCCGGACGGCGTAAAGGGCCGTAGAGGCTCATTAGGCTGCGGAAAATTCGGCATATTCGGAGCAAAGGAAGGACGGGGAGGTATCGGCGGCGTCGGAAATTGCACCTGATGCTCCTCCACGCCGACCGGCATCGGGAGCATCAGTTCCTGGGCGATGATGGCACTCGTCAACAACGCGGCCGATGCGATGGTGACTAGGAAGTTGCCATACAATGAGCGAAACATTTCGGGCGCCTCCATGCGTTGCTGTTCACCGCCGATCCTTCAGCGATGAGCACCTGACGACAACGGACGAGGTTCAGGGCGACGCGCGGCCCAGGGAGATGTTGCCGTGCGGGGATTGTCCGTATAGCAATGGTGTCGGCAATCGCTGAACGCGCAACCGGATGCGTTGGCGTGTTTTGCCCTTGTGCCCGCCTGTGCCGCCTGCATGGCCGGCGCGACTCATCCGGCACGCAAATTCGGCAAGGAGAACCACCGTGAAAATATTCGTCCTGGGTAATTCGGGTCGTCCGGGAGTGACGGCGGAAGTCGAACGCTGGTTGCCTTTGCTCAAGCAGAAAGCCGCCGTGCTGCTGGTTGATTTGCGCCAGGAGATCGACCTCGCAGCGTACCCGGACGCCGATCTCGCCCTGGTTTTCGGCGGTGACGGCGCGATTCTCCGGGCGGCGCGGCAAATGGCGTATCGTCAGGTCCCGGTGCTTGGCGTCAATCTGGGCCGACTCGGTTTCCTCGCCGACATTCATCCACAAGATTTTGAAGCCAGTTTCGAGCAGGTGCTGCAAGCGAAGTATCGCATTACCCAACATCTCATGTTCGAATGCGTCATCGAAACGCCAGGACAGGCAACCCAGACAATCCTCGGCTTGAACGAGGTCGTCGTATACGCCATGCCGCCGCGGCGCATGCTTGATCTGGAATTGGAGATCGACGGGACCGGCGTGTCTCGTTTCAGCGGGGACGGGCTGATCGTCAGCTCGCCGATCGGCTCGACCGCGCACAATCTCTCCGCGGGCGGGCCGATCCTCGAACAAGAGCTGGCGGCCTTCGTCATCACGCCGATCTGCCCGCACACGCTGACGTTTCGGCCAATCGTCGAGTCGGCGGAAAAAACATACACGATCCGCCTCGGCCGCAACGTGGAACAGGCGACAGTCGTCGTGGACGGACAAGCCGTGGGCCTGCTCAACGTACAGCAGCGCATCGTCATCCGCAAGGCACCTGTGGTCTTTCGGCTCGTCAAGGTACCGGGGCACAGTTACTATCAAACGCTGCGCGACAAGTTCCGCTGGGGCACGCCGCCGAGTTATCGCAATGAACCTTGAGTTCGGTTGCGACGTAATCATCCTATGACCGCTTGCGGGTTGGTATGTGCGACGCCGTAAGCGGCGTGGAGATCTCATGGCAGTCTGCAAGCGCGTCCACTACCGGGGGACGGTGCAAGGCGTCGGCTTCCGCATGACGACGCGCCGCATCGCCAGGCAATACGCGGTGACAGGTTACGTGCGCAATCTTCCCGACGGGCAGGTCGAGCTGGTCGTGGCCGGCCAGGCGGATGAAATCGAACGTTTCCTCGGCGAGGTGGCGGCAAAGATGTCAGCCTACCTGGAAGGTCATAGGATACAAGACGAGCCCCAACAGATTTTTGACGACTTCGAGATTCGGACCTGAGCATGGTGGCGGTTTTCTTTTTCTCCCTCGCGCTCTTTTTCCTCCAGGGCCTGGCGGCGCTCCCCTGGTTGATTGTGCTTTTGCGCCGGCCCCTGGCCGAGAATTTTCCGTTCTATCTGAAAATGCTCGGCGGCGTCACGGCGGGGGGCATCGTTTTCGCCATGCTATTGCAGTCGAGCACCGATCCTTTCATCATGTCCCTCTGGGGCCGGCTCTACGCCTCCGTCTTGACGCTGCAAATCGCCATCGATCTGTTTGTGCTCGTGTTTCGACTCATGTTGATCTTCTGGTCCAAGGGGGGCGCCGTCGCCTTGGCCGCGTTTCAGGAAGGCGTGCGCCAGCCGATGTTCTGGATGCTTACCCTCCTGGGCAGCCTCTTCATGTTCATCTCGGTCGTGATACCGTACTTTACGTTTGGCGAAGATCTCAAGATGGTCAAGGAGATCAGCTACGCCTTGACCATGATGTTTCCCGCCATCTTCGGCGTCATCTCCGCAGGCACGTCTGTCAGCGAGGAGATCGAAGGACGCACCGCGGTGACGCTCCTGAGCAAGCCGATCAATCGCCGGCAGTTCCTGATCGGCAAGTTCATGGGCATCATGCTGGCGGGCATATTGATGACCATGCTAATGGGCTGGTCGTTGATCTGGGTCGTGCTGGCGAAGATCCATTACGATTATGTGCCGGGCATCTATCCGCTGCCGCCCGATCCGGTATGGCTGAATCCGTGGGCGGACCAGACCTTCGGACGGACGATCTCCGGCGACCTGGCCAAAGGTATTGCCCTTTGGCTGCGCGACACCCTGGAGGCGATGCCGGGGCTGATAATCGGCTTTGGCCAGGTGATGACGCTGATCGCCGTGAGCGTGGCGTTGGCGACGCGGGTGCCAAAGGTTGTCAATCTATCTATGTGCTTGGTCGTTTATTTCCTTGGGCATCTGACGCCGATCATGACCGAGGTCAGCCAGGGAATTCGCCTGGTGCATTTCTTCGCGCAATTGTTCGAGTTGCTCTTGCCCGACCTGGATTTGTTTGACGTCGGCACGGCAATCGTCCGCGACGTGCCGTTGGATCCCGACCGCTATGCGCTGTACACGGCAAACGTGGCCCTTTACGCGATCTTTTACACGGCCATCGCGAACCTGGTCGGCCTGATTCTCTTCGAGGATCGTGACGTGGCGTGAACCACTGTTGCACCTGATTCACCGCGTCCTAATCCAACCCAAGTTTCTTCATGCGGCTGGCCAACGTGGTGCGGGCGATGCCAAGCATGCGCGCCGCCTCCGCTTTGTTGCCGTCGGCAGCGCCTAGAGCGCCGACGATCTTGTCCCTCTCGAAACGATCCCGCTCGCTGCGATAATTGGAATCGGTCACGCTCGAAGCGGGCGCGATTGCCGATTTCTCGCGAAGGCCAAACGCATTCGTCGCCGGCTCAAATAGCTCGTCTGGCATATCTTGCAGTGTCAACACCTCCCCCTCGGCAATGACGACCGCCCGTTCGATGACGTTTTCCAGCTGGCGGATGTTCCCCGGCCACGGCCACGCCTTGAGCAGAGCCAGCGCGTCGTCCTCGATTTGGGTAACAATCTTGCGCGAACGCTGTGAAGAGAGCTGAATGAAAAACATCGCCAGCTCCGCAATGTCCTCGATCCGTTCGCGCAAGGCCGGCACGCGAATCGGGAAGACGTTGAGCCGATAGAAGAGGTCCTCGCGAAATCGCCCGCGCCGGATGAGTTCTTCGAGGTTCTGGTGGGTGGCCGCGATGATGCGGACATCGACCTTCATGGGTTCGCTGGACCCGACGCGCTCGATTGTCTTTTCTTGAAGGACGCGCAACAGCTTGGTCTGCACTTCGAGGCTGATGTCGCCGATCTCGTCGAGAA